>JAPCJP010000020.1 GCA_027886885.1 Nitrososphaerota archaeon
CCGCCCAAGAGGCCGACCAGAGAGGCCGTGCTCGCTTTCCAAGTGAATTT
Source organism: Nitrososphaerota archaeon (assembly GCA_027886885.1). Taxonomy (GTDB): domain Archaea; phylum Thermoproteota; class Nitrososphaeria; order Nitrososphaerales; family Gagatemarchaeaceae; genus Gagatemarchaeum. Next base: position 51 of record JAPCJP010000020.1, read on the forward strand.
CGATAGCGCGGTTTTTTGTGCGTTGGCGCCCATTAGTTCCCGCCTTTCGTCGTCGTTCAAGAGCTCCTCCAGTGCTTTCGTCAGCGCGGGGACGTCCTGCGGCGGGGTCAGCAACCCGGTCTCTCCGTCGTTTATGGCCTCGGGTATACCTCCGGTGGTGGTTCCAATCGACGGTTTCCCAAAGAGCGCCGCCTCCAGGAATACCGTCCCGAACCCCTCCACATCAGTGCTAGTTGCCTTGGACGGCATGGCGAACACATCCGCCATTGAGTACCTCTCGTAAAGAGCGCGCCCGGTGAGATTCCCGAAAAAGCGCACTTGCCTGTCAACTCCTAGCGTCAGCGCCAGCGCCTTCAGGCGATCCATCTCTGGTCCGGCGCCGACTATCTCAAGCGAAACACCGTCGAGCTCCTTTGACAGTGAGCTGAATGCCCGCAGCAGGTCATCGGCCCCTTTCCTATCGACAAGACGGCCAACGAAGAGGATTCGCTTCGAGCCACCTCCTGGACGAGGCATGTCTGGTGTCAAGATGGACGGGTCGACGCCGGGGTAGACTATCCCGACTTTGGGAGAGAGGGACCTTGGCAGGAGGCCCGCGGTGAACCTAGAGTTCACCGCTATCCTCCCCGCGAGGAGCGACGCCGTTAGGAGTGCAAAGCGCCTGAACGCGCTTTCCTTGGCCCCGAGGATGTCCTTTCCGTAGAGAAATACCACCGAATTGAGCCTCATCAGCCTCGCAAAAGCCAGGAGGGCGATCCCGAACAAGGTTAGGGCTCCGCTGAGCAAGAACACGGAATCGACTGAGTTCGAGCTGATCTCGCTTACCGCTGAACGAAAAGAACTAGCGACCCGCTTGGTGGAAGACGGATACTTGTTGAGTTTTGCACCGTGGAATGGGACTTGCGAGAATCTGTACGTGGGGGCGAGGGCGATGAGGTCCACGAAATAGTTCGCCGCTCCGAGCTCCTTAGTGTAGGCGGCTGCTCTTCCTTCGACGCCTCCTACGTTCTCTGGAGGGTCAAAGGTGACTATCAGCAATCTCAAAATGAGCCCTAGCCAGTGGTGATGACCCAAATCCGCCTACTTATCCTTGACAGGGTTTAGAACGCTCTTCCTCTAGACCCGATTAAGAACTGGTGAAAAACCAGGCTTTACGCCTGGCTCTTCACTTGCGATTGTGGCGGTCTTCAGGAATTTAGGCAGGAACCTTGGCTCCGGCTTTCCCGCGAACCAAGGAAACTGCAACCAGACCCACCGCAACCACGCCCAGGAAAGCTCCCGAGAATTGTGGGACTGTGAACTGGTTGCCCGAGTCGAAGAAGACCTGGATGCCCTGGTCGAAGAACACGCCGGCTCCGCAGATCACGACGCCCTCAATGTCGGCAACGTACGTGCCGGGGGTCAGCGTTGGGTTGATGCCCGGACGTTCCCTGCAATGGTCCACCAGTAGAATGGGCCCTCTGGAGCGTGTGTTTGCGGCGGTGATGCGAGAGACGTAGTGAAGGTGAATCCTCCTGCTCCAGCTCCGAATGGAAGGACAAAGGCGTCGCCGGTGGTTACGTTAAGGGCGTCTCCTAGGTTGCCCGCTCCGTCGCTGAGTGGAAGGGTGTTCGGACCTGGTGCCTGTCCGCCGAGGACTGTCGGCCAGTACATGCCTGATGTGACAGAGGAGCCTAGCATGTACCCGTTGCCGTCCGCATCGGTCATCGTTATCTCATGGATCGAGTAGTAGAACGTGCTGGAATTGGTACACGCTTGAAGTGGGAAACTGCATTGCTGTCCAGATTGGCACTGTGCGCCTGACCCCTCCGGCGGGGACACGAATGTGCTCGACGAATTCGTACTTACAGTCAGGTAGACATTCCCTCCTGGGGACGTCGAGGTTACTTGGAAACTCGGCCCGTAATATGTTGTCGCAAAAGCCGGAGCCGCGTACAACCCAGAAATCAGTGCTACAAGCGCTATCATAGAGAGCGAGCTAGTCTTCATTGCTTATCGTTTTTAGCAATGAACCGCATATAAGGCCTCAGATGCAACGATTCATGGGTATGAATCCGGGATTCATACGTCCCGCCGCCGACGCCACGGTGCGCTCTTCGACCGCGGTATTTTTCTTCCACCCAGGACGCTTCTACGGTACTCAAGGTGCTACTTTCCCCCCTTGTCGTCGCATCTGCCAAGCACAGCAACAAATGACCCGCGCCACCGCTAAGAGGATGAATGCACGTCTCTTTCGTGATGAAAGCGTGTAAACGGTGTTTATTTGGTTCAGGCACTAGAAGAGGCAAAGAGACTGCCTCTATTTCGTTAGATAAGCGTCCGGCACGCTAGGCCGATCGTTCCTCAGTAGGTAGGCGATCCCGCATCTCGGCCAATTGCGAATGAACAGTTGACTTTGAGGGGCTATGAGCCACCTATCAAGGAAGCATCAGGAAAGAAAACATTCTGACAGCACGTCATTGCACTCGCTGCCGGAAGGCAAACGCTCTCCCCTCGATTGCCAAGTCCTTTGCGTGATACGGAGCGTTTCTGATATTCTTAAGGTCCTAAGTTGATAGAGCTTATTAACGAGAGCTCTCACAGAGCATTTGGTTTTTACGCATTGCAGGCCCCGAGAGCTATGGTTTCGTTCGTGGGCCTCAACATTCCAGTCGTACACGGGCGGGTCTCGTCCTGCTGACTCCGCCAAACGGGATTGAAGCTTATGGACTCTAGACTCGAGATCATCTTTGTTTCACTTCTAGTGGTTGCCGGTGCTGTGACTGGCGTCTTGGCCCTTAGCCCGAGCGTCCCCCTGAATTCCGCCTCACCGACCTTGGACAACCACGGGACCAATTGTTATCAGCCAACGACTAGCTTTTCTCTGCCTATCAGCACGAGTGCCCCCAACGCGCTGGTGGTGCTGATAGTCCAGCTGAACACCGTCTCGCCCACCTCAATAACCGATACCTCGGGCCTGACCTGGAACGGGCCCTTCACGAATTTCGAAGCAAACGGTGACGTGAATCTCTATTGGGCGGTCAAGGCCAACGCGGGGCCGACGACCATAAGCGGTGTGATGCCCGACTCCGAGCATTTCAAGGTCCTGTGGTTCGACGTCTTGGGAGCCAACCTGACCAGTCCCTTCGACGCGAATCCTTCCCTGCCGGCCAACTCGGGACCAGAGGCCGGCCCGACCATGTCTGTAACAGCTTCGACGTCGACCCCCAACGACTTTGTTTTCAGCTACGTCACGCAGGTCGGAGGTGCGACATCCACGAACACGCCGACCGTTAACTCTCCATTTGCGCTACTTGATGGTAACAACAATGGCTGCTACTCACAGGCGGCCTGGCTGGCCTACTTCGACGCATCGACGACTCAGACCAGCGTGGCATTCGAACCCATGACCTTCACCCTGTCCAACCAGGTCGCGGGGTTCGTCGCGGCCATTCAAGGACCGTCATCAGGCACAACGACCTCGAACAGTAGTACGACCAGTTCGGGGCAATCGTCGTCAGACGACACGTCTACCGTCACATCGACCATCACGACTACGGTAACGACCACTGTTACTGTGTCGTCATCGGCAACAACATCGACAACGGTCACCAGCTCTTGTACGGTGACTTTCACGATGGTGGGTCAGAAAGTTGTCGGCTGGCAAGGGTCCTGCTGAGCGTCTTTCCGTATCTGCCGCATTATCGCAGAGCGGACGCCCAGGAGTGAAATGACTTGCTCTCGAGACCGTTGAGCATGACGCCCTTCGCTCCTTCTTTCGGACGCGTCGAACGACCCTAATGCCCTGAAGGTAAGCCGAGCGCCCCTGCGGTCCGTCAAGGGATGCCACAGCAGCCAGAGCTGGTGGTAGTGCTCGTTGACGTAGTAGACGTCGTCCCCGCCCCGCCCTGTACGGCGTCCACTATGCCCAACCAACTGTTCCCCTGCCCGTTGCCCCATGTCACCGCGCGATTTGTGACCGCGGATGAGAGGGTTTTATAGGAAAAGTCCTCGGAGCTCGATGCCACAATACCGTTGTAGACCTCCTTGAACGATTTAGGTGGAGAGATGCCCTGACCGCCCTTGTTCAAAATCGCTCCGAGCAGCACGGTGTTGGCGCTGGAAGTTGAGACGGTGAAGGTCATAGAACCGCTACTGCTGTTAGCCGCCTCGGGGATCGACGGATTCGGGTCGAATGGAGCCGCGAGGTTCGCCCCTGATATCCCATAACCTACCACCACGCCAACCTCGCTGGCGCAGAAGTTGACGGTGATCGCGTCCGAGGTCAACGGAGCTGAGGTTTCGGCATACCACTCCTCCATCTGCTCTCCGTACGCGAAGACATGAGCCCTATAGTTCCATGTAAGACCAGAAGAATCGGAGACCGAGTCATGGCTCGTGCAATCCGCACCTCCGGCTCCTACGGCGTCTTGGACTATCACGAGGTCGTTGGAGGCCGTGGTGGTCAGGAGGAACGAAGAGACCAGGGTGCCGGTGCTCAGCACGACGCTACCTTTCCCGTCTAGAGCCAACGGCCGCGAGCCTGAACTGCTCGTCGATGATGTGGTGGTAGTGCTCGGATCCTGAGACACGGTTATTGTGACCGGGTCTTGCACCTGGAGGTGCAGGTACAGCAAGCCGTGGACAGCGTCATAATACCAGCCCTGCTGGTCGCGGTATGTGAAGTGTGAGCACTTCCCAAGGTTGGGGGATGATTCTACAGCTGTGCACGCGGCCCCTATCTTGGTGGCATTCAAAGAGGAGATGGAGCTGTAGGAGGCCATTGTGCCTGTCGAGCTGCTCGACACTGATACTATTGGAGACGTGGCTTTGAGGATGAGCCATCCTGACGAATTATCAGTGCCGGTGAGCACATACTCGCCAACTTGGCCCGACACGCTAGAACTTTCTATTGTCATGGTTTTGTACGCTGGCATTAGATCTGCGATCGCTGCCGTGCTGATGATGTACAAGGGCTCCCAGGACAACGGTCGCACCGTGGTCACGATGTGGATGTCCGAACCCGAGCCTGAAGCAACGACCGACATATTTTGCATGTTGACGACCTCCCAGCCGGACGTGCTGACTCCGTAGAATGTAGCATTGAGGTGGATGTTGAACGGAGACCTGGCGCTTGAGTTGTTTGAGAGCCAGACCAGAGGCGGGCTCGATGGAGAGCCGTCGATGCTGAACTGAAGCCCAGGGGCCCAACTTTGTTGTCCGCTGTATGAGCTTTCCCAGAGGATTGGGAGCATGCTGCTCTTGTGGTCAGAGTAGAACAACGCGTTGATCAGAACAGATACCCAGCTGTCTCTTGGAGAGCCATAGGTGGACCCGTCGAAGTTTTGAGCGTTGCCGATTTCGTTGAGGTTCGCGTATGGCATCTCCACCAATACTCCGTAACCGCGGCCATAGGCGTTGGTGGTAATCACCGGATCTCCAATCGAGTCTTTCACAATGACTTGTGCGCTGCTCCCCGTGGTGTTGCTGATTGCATAACGGACCCAGTATGGATCGTAGCTAATCGAGGAGTAGGGTGTGGTGATCTTCGTGTTCCTGTAGATTGTCAACGACGAAGTCGGTGAAACTGGAGTGCTGCCCGACTGCAAACCGAGAACCGCATCGTGCTCGTTGGGCGCGTCCCCGAACGAAAGCTGGATGTAACCGCCGCCGTTGGATATGAAATTGTCAAGACGGGCCCTTAGGCTTTGTGTAGCCCCCGCCGAAATGTTTCCGACTATCACATTGAACTGCTCCAGGTTTCCTAGGGACGTCATGTTGGAATCGAGATGCATGTCGGCCGTGTCCGTGACGTTCGCCACGGAAGACAGAAACTCCGGAAAGAACCCGTCTCCTGAGCTACTGCCGTCCCACAAGACATCCAGGGCGCTCTTGCTCGTTCCAAAGTAGCCTCCGTTGTACTGCATCCTGTTCAAAATCGCCCCAAAGGAGTCAATGTATTCGGTCTGGGTTATGTTAAACAGGCCATCGTCCGCGACAGTGTTGGTCCAATCGTTGAAGCTCGTCGTCGACCTAGCGGTCAATGGCCAGCCCACCAGCTCGTCAGTCCTGGTATCGACGGGTCTCAGTCCTCCTCTATTGTCGAGAGTGTTTCCGAGACTGGACCAGGGAAGCCAGTTGGACTGGTCCGGAGAAGCGAATATGTCTGTGAGGTGGTCGTTGGCATCACCGGCCCAGAACGTCGGCGACCCGCCCTGCGCTGCGCAGCCGTTTGCAGTCTCGGAAGGGTAGCACGGGTAGAAGTCCCCGCCCGCCCCCGAGTCCCCGTAGAGTATGTCTTGTTGGTTGACGCTCTTAGCCGTGTTTGTTAGGCTCGTGGGCATCCCGGTGTACCACAGAAATGTTCTCCCGGTAAGGCCCGTCGCGAGATTGACAAGGTTCACCTGCAGTGTTGCCTGCTCGGAATTGAGAAACGCGTTCCAGCCTACCGGCGGCACATCCGCCGTCGATTGGTCCCCTTCCGTTGTGATCTCCTGGTACAATGTCCTTGTATTGTACGTCTTGATTGGCGTGTCGCTTGCCACCAAGATGAAATTCAAATCTCCTTCTTCTGCAGGAGATGTCCAGCTCGCTCCGTTGCTACTCGTCTCATAGTGATATGCCGTGCCGCCGTAGTCTCCAGACCTTCCATCCGACCTATAGACGATAGCGTAAGCATAGCTCGGACTGCTGCAAGAAGATCCAAACTCCGACAAGAAGCAGACCCCTTGCACCACAAACCAATACTTTGTGTTGGCGGTGATGTTTATCGGTCGGTCAAAGCTGACGTAGTTCTGAGAGTCTGATGTGACGTTCATCCTTATGATCCCTGACGCTAGCGCCTCTGAGGTCGCCGGAGAATCGGAACCCGAGTCTGCTCTTATCGAGACGTTCAGGTCGGAGACACCTGAAGTCTGGGTTTGGATCCACATCCCTTTCAGCTGGAAGGGCGTCGCTGACTGAAACGATTGGGAAACCCACCCCAACGGCACCAAGGGTTGCTCTTGAGCGAGTTGGCTGATCGTGTCGACGCTCGTCACGATGTCGAAGCTGATGTCGCTAGGCCCGTCCGGCGGGGGTCCCCACGAGGTCGCAAAGTCCGAGTCCGAATAGTAAACCAGCGCCGCCCTGGGATTGATGTCTCGGTTCAGTACAGGGTGTCCATTGTTCGTCGCGGCTATCACGAGCCAGTAGTACGTGTTGGCGTTCAAGGACACGGTGCCGTCTAGCTTGGGCAACATAGTGACCGTCACCCAAGCATATGACCCCGATTGAGTAGAGCCGCGCCTAAACGTCGCGTTGACCACAGCGAAAGACTGAATCCCTTGAGCGAGCACGGGGGAGGTCGCCCCCGGGGTCGGGTGACTGCAATCGGTTCCGGACGCCAAGCAAGTCTCGTCGTCTGCCCTGAGTGTGACGTTGAACAGGTCGGCGTTCGATGGCGTGTTGATTACCTCGAAGGAGAAGGTCTGCAATGTTTCAGCATGGGTCGCCTTGAATCTCAGGGCTATTTCTGAGCCGGGTTGGTAGTTCGGCGACGAAAAGAGTCCAGTCATGGAGACGTATTCGTCATTGGATACCCCTTGTGGCTCGAGATTCATGAGACCAAGACTGAATATTGGCCATGTACTCTGTCCGAGGTATCCGGCGGATGGAGGGTTGACGGTGTCTGTGATGAAGTCTTGACTTATCCCGCCACCGCTGCTTCCCGCGTAGTTGTCGGTTCCAGGAAGAGACCCGAACACAACCGTGTAGGTAATCCCCGGGACGAGCGCGACAGCGTTACCGGTGAGGCAGTGTATTGCACAAGTTAGCTGGACCGGCGTGTTCGTCAGACCCTCGTCTCCGCGAAGCGCTTGGACGCTGAACTGCCCGGTTGCCAAGACGGTGCCGTTTGCATACTCGACGTTGATCGTGATGTTGTTGGGGTCATACGCTCTGTCGGAGGTGAAGAACGCGATCTCATTCGCGTTGACCTTCGAGCTCACCTGGAACTTTGTGCTCTGTGTACTCGGCCAATTGTTGCTGTTCTGGTAGTAGAACGGATACAAGCTCACGGTTGCTCCGGCCGTTGTGGTCAACCAAAGGACTGACCCGTCTCCAGACCCGGAGGCGGACGCGACCTTGTCATTGCCTAGGTAGGTGTAGATGTCTTGAAACTGGCTGTTTTGGAGGTAGTTGACGCTGTAGTAGTCGCCGGCGTCTCCTCCGTGGGTGGTAAACGCCACCCAGTAGTAGTCCCCTCCTTCCAGGGTTGCGGTGAATTTGCTTGACACCCATTGTCCTGTTGCGCCCACTCCAGACACCGACACGTTCTGAAGCAGGCCTATGGACGCTTCAGATGGCAAGTCTAACGGTCTGCCGACCAGCGTGCTCGCGTTGTCTCGGTAGATAGTCTCGTACAGAGTCTTTGGGGGGCTGCCGACCTCCTGTAGCCAGGCCTTGAGCGTGAACCCGTTCAACGTCTGGCCGAACGGGACGTAGAACCTCTCCAAGATGACGTTGTTCCCGAAGACGCTGTAGTTCGCATTCTCGATCATAGCCGTGCCCGTGCTCGCAAAGAGGTCTGGTCGGTCATTGACGAACTCTGACCATATCTTACTCTGGTTGCCGCTGTCGAGATATTCGCCGGTGCTTGGATTTATCAGCCGTTGGAAAAATACGCTGTTTGCATACGTGTAGATGGTGAAGTTGTCGAAGGCCCGCGAACTCTTCACTGAAGATACTCCGCCAGGGTTGCCCCCGAGGCTGCCGTAATAGTTTCGGTCTCCGGTGGCACCCTCTCCCAGACCGATCCAGTCAGTGTAGTTCCCATACCAGGCATCCAGCTGCTTCAAGTCTTGCTCGAACTGCCGATAGACAAGGGGCGAAGCGATGGTCCAACCGCTTGACGCGGTGCAGCCCGAGCACGCGCTGGTCGCAAAGGACACGCTCACCTCGTCCCAGGGGCCTGACGGGACGGCGAGAGGCGAAGTGGTCGGGCCGTACCCCCAGTCTTTGCTATACTCGCCGCACAAGGTCGCAGCTCCGGCCTGGAGGCTGTTTGGGTTCGTGTCATCATAGATGGCCTGTGAACCAACGGCGCAAGCTCCAGCGGCCCCGGATGTCGCGAACGACACCACAAATGAGCCGGTCCCTTGAGAGCCGTCGCACCCGGAGCAACTCGCGGGCATGTAAGACCCAACGGTGGCGGTAGTTCCCGTTCCAGACCCAGTCGACGACGACGTCTGGCTCGCAATGATTGATGAGATCTCTTCTACGTACACGAAATGGGTCCCACCGCCGCTGAATGAGACTTGAACCGAGTCCGCTGCGCTCGACGAGATGGGCGCATACCAGATTTCTGTGTCATAATTATGGCTGGACGAGGCCAGCTTCTTGTATCCGTCCGATTGCGAGTCGGTTATTCCCGTAACCTGCGCAGAAGGACTGCTGTTGGATGCCGCGACTACCATAGAGTCCCCCGACTGCACGTTGCTCGTGAATGCCAGGGTTATCGTGCTGCTTGTTGAAGACGCGGACAGCTGTTCCTCCACAGAACCCCCGCTGAACAGCGGAACGAAGGTCCCGTTTGCGTTGAACGTCTTTGCTGACGGATACACGTCTATAAAGTCCTGGTCCCAAGACGGGGGTCCGAAGAAGTAGCCGAACTGCTTGTCGAAGAAAATCGTGTTTATCCCATACATCTCACCCACCTTCAGCCAATTCGCGACGACCTGGCTGTAGCCCCCTGCCACTTTGGTGCTCGTCGTGTTCGCGCCATTTCCCCATAACAGGTCGAGGAAGACCAGCCGGACTCCGGCCGGGACGAAATATTGACTCACGTTCTTTTCCATGTTGGCTATCGAGGCTGGACTCCCCTCAAGTTCCGCGAGGCTATTCGTGTCCATCACGACAGGTCCGCCGCTCAATCCCGTCCCGTATGTCGTGGCCGGCGACAAGCCGGCACTTGACGCGCTGAAGGGAGGCGCAGAGTTGCCGCTCGTCGTCAATTCGGATTGCACCAATCCGACCGGTAAGGTGAGCATGAGCAGGATTGTCGCTGCGGTTAGCTTTCTTGAGAGTGTCATGACCACAATTCCCAATCAAACGCCGCAAACTCCGGGCTGCTTCGAATACGGGAGGCTCGCACGCCCAAGCTGCGAGCGAACGTCGAGCCGACCCGGACGTCTTCACAAACTTGCGTAGTGGTTCCCGGTGAGGAAGTTCGATTCAGTCGTGAGCCGAAGGCCGGGAAGTGCGACGGATGTTGCCAACTCACACGAAAACCCCGATACCGCCATGCCATAAAACGGCGATAGAAAAGTCTTATTGCGATGCGATAGCATAATATGTCGGCCTAATGGGATGTAATGGCATGGTCGAAAAGCATCCCAGCAAGGTTCGGGTTGACGCGGTCGACGCCCGTATTCTGAACTGGCTCGTGAGAGACGTCAGCATGCCCTTCAGGACAATCGCTGCGAAGGTAGGAATAGATGAAAGAACTGTCGCGAGGAGGGTCCAGACGATGAAAAAGCAAGGCGTATTCAGGGAGACGGCCGAGATCGATTGGGTCGACCTCGGCACGGTAACCGTTGCCTACGTGGGCTGCAAGACCTCCGCGGGGGATGAGCAGAGAGCGAAGCTCTACAAGTTCATCAGCGGACAGCCGCGGATAGTGGAGTCCTTCCTGACCGTGGGCCAGAGCGAATACCTCCTAAAGACGGTGACCGGCAGCGTGCGCGAGCTCCGCGAAGAGGTCTTGATGCCGATGGAGCCTCTGACCAGCGACCTCTCCACGTCCATCATATCCTCACAAATCAAGCGGCCAAACTACTCGTCGGCGCTATCCTTGCTCGAGGTCTGAGCGGAACCGCCGGAGTGACGTGGGATCAGGCGAACTCCCCGTCAAAGGAGCGGCTGACCTGTCCATTCCGCCGCCACCGTCTAACCAGCGAGATTCCGGCCACGCCGACAAAGATTAGTGCCACCGAGACGATTGGGTAGCTGAGCGCCATGGTGACCGTGGGATCGTGCGCCCCGGTCCCGCTGCTCGAGAGGGATCCGGAGACTCCAAGGTAGGTGTATGTCGCGGTGAACCAGCCCATAGGGACGTCGTTGAACGTTGCGAGGCCGTTCTTCCCGGTGGCCTGGGTGAACCGCTCGTGACCCGACGTCGTCAGGGTGACGTTCGCGCCCGAAATAGGCTGGCCGAACACGTCTACAACCCTTACCGATACGGGATATACCGAGAGCGCGACCGTCACGGTCTCCGGATTGCTCGCGGTGAAATTTCCAGCCCCCGGCAGAACGGGCACCACCACCGCGCCAACCATGCCGTCCAAGGGCGTGTAGGTGGCGCCGGCCTGCAGCCACGCCGAATAGTTCGACGGTGAGACGGTCGTCAAGCCTTCAGGGCCGTAGATGGTGGCGTTCTGCACTGACATGGGCCCTCCGGTCGAGTCGACGAAGGCGAAATCGATAAGGTATCTCGTCTGGTATTCTGCAACGAGTGTCGCGTCCTTCTCGACGGTGAAAGAGATGGTCGGCGAAGAAGAATTCACCGCCCCGTGCCACCCGACGAGGACGAGCTCGGTGTTGGAGCCGGATTGGATAAGGCTCGGGGCGGAGGCGTTGTGACTCGAGCCGACCGCCCAGGTGAAGCTCGTGGGAAGGCCATAGGCCGCCCCATCGATGAGCGCGTTCGGAGCGTCCGCCCCCGAAGCGGCGAAGGAGACAGAGGCCGTGTTCCCGACTTCAGAGACGGCCTGCGAGAATATCGCCGTTATCGTCACGTTGCCGGCCGGATAGAATGAAAGTCGCGTGCCATTCCCCGCCGGACTCCCATCGACGAGCCACTCGCTCAGGGACCATCCGGCGGAAGGAAGGGCGCTCACCGTCAGGAGCTCGTTCGCCGGCGACCGCAAATCCCCGGGCGCCGGATCCGTCGTTCCGCCTTGAGGCGGGGAGCCGGAGACCGTGGCGGTGATAGTCGCGGGCGGGACTGGTTGCGGGGCGGTTATCGTAAGCTCGAACGAGGCAGGCGCGAGGAGCCCGCCCGAGGTTCCCACCACACTTACGTTGTACGTCCCAGGGGTCGCCGCGCTCGACGCGTTGAGAAGCAACGCCGAGTCGAAGCTGGTCGTTCCTGTGGAGGGTGTGAACGAGCTCGATACCCCAGCGGGCGCGCCTGTGACGCTAAGCGTCACGGATTGGGGCGCTCCACCAGAGAGGTCCACCTCGACAAGGACTTGAGCGCCGCTCCCGGACGCCATCGAAACCGAGTTGGGCGCCAGGACGATGTCGAAGGCCTGCGACGTCGAGTTTGTCGTAGAGGTCGTCGTGGTCGACTGCGACGAGGTCGAGTTGGATGAGGTTGTGGTGGAGCTAGAAGTCGTTGACTGGGTTGAAGAGGCGCTTGTGGCGGTGGAAGTAGAGGAGGAAGAGGACAGAGAAACCGAAGTGGAGGCCGTCGTCGCCGAGCTCGAAACCGAAGTCGTGTTACTCGTTGAGCTCGATGACGACGACGATGAAGAGCTGGAACTGGACGACGACGAAGACGAGCTGGAGCTCGATGACGCCGATGAAGAGGTCGAGCTGCCGGTCTGCGCCACGGAAAGCGTCACCGCGTTTCCACCTTGGAAATGGACATACAGCAACTGGTCTGATTGGTCATAGAACCACCCCTGCTGAACGGTGTCGGCAAATGAGGCGCAGCCTCCGGCGTTGCCACCAGAAGGAGTTATGGACGTACACGTGGAACCAATCTGTGTGTCATTGAGACTGGACAGGCTGCCTTCCTGGGTCAAACTCCCCGTCAGGCTGCTCGCTACGGTGGTCACCGGTTCGGCGGAATTGATCACTATCCATGACGAGGTATTTTGGGGTCCGTCCACAGTGTCCGAGGCCGATGATGCGCCCACCGACGTGGATACAATTCTCGCGGTGCTATAGATCGGCTGAAGATTCGAAGCGTCGCTCAGGATGTAGATCGGCAGCCACTCCTTCGCGGGCACCGTGGTCTGTATGTTGATGTCCGACCCGGTCCCCGAAGCGACGAGGGACAGGTTCAGCATGTTGATGGCCACCCAACCCGTCGTGTTGATGCCGTAAAACGTGGCGTTGAGGTGGATGTCGAAGGGTGAAGGCGACGTGTCGTTGTTGCTCGCCCAAACTAGCACCGGACCGCCCGGTGACCCGTCCACGCTGAATTGGAGATACGGGCTCCAGGACTGTTGCTGGCTGTAACTGCTCTCCCACAGAATCGGGAGCATGTTGCCCTTGTGGGCGGCGTAGAAAATGGCATTGATCAGCAACGAGACGAAGCTGTCTCGCGGGCTGCCATTCTGAACTCCGTCGAACGAGGGAGAGTTCCCGCTGAACTCAAGGCGGGCGTACGGCATCTCGATCGATACCCCTATTCCTGCCCCGTAGTCGTGCGTTGTGATGACCGGGTTGTTATCCGAGTCCTTGAGGAGGACGTACGCAGGATCCGCCTGTCCAGTCAGGTTCGAGACGGCGTATCTCAGCCAGTATGGGTTGTAGCTTATGCTGGTGTAGGGCGAAGTGATCTCGTTGGGCTTTACTATCGTGAGCGACGATGTCGGCGTGACGGGCGAAGACGACGATTGCAGCCCCGCGAAGACATCCTGCTGGCCCGGGCTGTTGCCGAAGCTGGTGTCGACGTATCCGCCTCCGGTGCTGACGAAGCTTGCGAGCCTAGCCTGGAAGCTCGACGTCGGGGCCGTCAAACCGCCCACTATGACGTTGAACTGTTTCAGGTTTCCAAACGCCGTGAGGTTCTGATCGGGGTAGTTGTTCGAGATGAACGTCAGATTGACCGCAGAGGTGAGAAACTGAGGGAAAATCCCGTCGTCGGAACTTCCTATCCACAGGACGTTCACCGCGCCCTTCTCGGCGCCGAAGTACGTTCCGCTGTATTCCATCCTGTTGAGCAGCGTGCCGAAGGCGTCGGCATACTTCGTCTGTGTCATGTTGTAGATCCCCTTATCAGTGACCGTGGAGCTAAAGTCGTTGAAGCTCAGGATGTTTCTGGCTGTCAATGGCAGCCCGTAGAGATACTCGGTCTGAATGTTGGTCGGAGTCAGGTCGCCCCTGTTGTCCAAGGTGGAACCATAGCTCGACCAGGGAAGCCAGTTCGTCTGGTCAGGGGCGGACAGCGTGTCTATCTCGTGGTCCTTCGCGTCGTTGGCCCAGAAGCTCGCAACCCCGCCGCAAGAGGGGGTGCTCGGGGGGCACCCGATGACCCCTCCCGCCCCCGAATCCCCGTAGAGGGTGTCGGCCGCCTTGAAGAACGGGCTGCTTTCGGCGACGTTTGCCGGCAGCCCGGTGAACCAGTAAGACTGTTGACCCATCAGCCCGGTCATCATCATCGTGAGCTTTGACATCAGGGTCGACTGCTCGGCACCCAAGAACGCGTTCCAACCCTGCGCGGGGATGTTGGCGGTGGACTGGTCGTTCTCGCTCACGACCTCGTTGTAGAGCGTCGTAGTGTTGTAGGTCTTGATCGTCGAGGTGCTCGCGACCAAGACGAAGCTCAGGTCTCCCTCCAGCGTCGGAGACGACCAGGTGAGTCCGTTAGAGCTCGTCTCGTAGTGAAGGGCGGTCCCCCCGTAGTCTCCCGATCTGCCGTCGCTCCTGTAGATGGTCGCGAACGAATACGCCGGGCTGCTGCAGCTGGACCCGAAGTTGCTGATGAAGCACACGCCTTGGATGACGATCCAGTACTTTGTGTTCGCTGTGATGTTTATCGGCCTGTCGAAGCTGACGTAGTTGTTGGACTTCGACGTCACGTTCATCGGAATAACACCGCTCGCGAGGGAGCTGGAGGTCGTAGGAGAGTCGGATCCCGAGTCCGCCCTGATTGAGACGTTGAGGTCGTAGTCTGAAGACGTGGAGACGTAGGTCCACAGGCCCTTGAGCTGAAACGCCGTGGGCGAGCTGAACGACTGGGCAACCCATCCGAGCGGGATTTGGGCCTGGCCTTCCACAAGCTGGCTGATGGTGTCGACGCTCGTCGTCATTTTGAAGCTGATGTCCGTCGGGCCGTCGGGGGGAGGCCCCCAGCTCGTCAGGAAGTCGTTGGCCGAGTAGTAGACGAGCGCCGCGCGGGGGTTGACTTCCCTGTTCAAGACGGAATGACCGTCGTTCGTCGCGCTGATGACCAGCCAGTAGGATGTTCCCGCCGTCAACGATAGCGTGCCGTGTGGCTTCGCCGTCATCGTGACGTTCACCCACGCGATGGATCCGGACCACGTCGGGCCCGTCCTGAACGTCGCGTTCACAGCCGAGAAGGACTGCGTCCCTTGGGCGAGCACGGGCGCCAGAGAGCCGGACGTCGCATGGCTGCAGGTGTTCCCCGAAGTGGGGCACGCCTCGTTGTCAGAGCGTAGCGTTACGTTGAACAGGTCGGCGTTGGATGGGACGTTCAAGACCTCGAACGAGAACGTTTGCAGGGTCTCCGAGTGGCTTGGCGTGAATCGCATGGCTATCTCGGACCCGGGAACGTAGTTGGGAGACGAGAAGAGGTCGGTCTCGGAGACGTACTGGTTGTTTGACACACCCTGGGGCTCCAGGTTCATCAGGCCCAGGCTGAATATCGGCCACGTGCTCTGTCCCAGATAGCCGGCCGACGGAGGGTTGACCGTCACCGTCAGAAAGTCCTGCGTGACGCCGCCCCCGATGCTCCCGGCGTAGTTATCGCCGCTGGCGAGGCCGCCGAAGACCACTTTGTAGGTGATTCCGGGGAGAAGCGCGACCGACGAGCCGCTCTCGCAGTGGACGACGCAGCTGAGCTGAACCGGCGAGTTCGACAGCCCCTCGTTGCCGTTGAAGGTCTGGACGCTGAACTGCCCGGTGAGGAGGACGGTCGAGTTCGGGTACTCGACCGAGATCGTGATGTTGTTCGGGTCGTACTCTCTGTCCGAGGTGAAGAACGTGATCTCGTTCGCCTTCACCGTAGAGCTGACTTGGAACTCGGTGCTCTGGCTGCTCTCCCAGTTGTTGCTGTTATCGTAGTAGAACGGATATATCGTGATCGTCGCGCCGCCCGAATTGGTGAGCCAAAGGACCGAACCGCCCCCTCTCCCCGTCGCCGAGGTGACGGTGTTGGGCCCCATGTAGACGTAGATGTCTTGGAACACGTTGTTCTGGAGATAGCTCACGGAGTAGGAGTTGCCGCTGCTTCCTGCGTGGGTGCTGAAAGCGACCCAGTAGTAGTCGCCGCCTTCCAAGGTGGCCGTGAAGCTCGTCGAGACCCAGGCCCCGCTCCCTGTGACCCCGGACACGGACTCGTTCTGGACGAGCAACGAATAGACAGGCCTCCCAACCAGAGTACTGGCGTTGTCTCTATACACCGTCTCGTACAGCGCCTTGGGAGGACTGCCGACGGTGGAGAGCATCGCCTTCAGGGTGAAGCCGTTCAAGGTCTCGCCGAACGGCACGTAGAACCTCTGCAGGATTACGGTGTTCTCGAACACCGTGTAGTTCGCGTTTTCAGTGAGCGCCGTTCCGGTGCTGGCGAAGATGTCCGGCCTGTCGTTGACGAACATCGCCCAGATCTTGCTGGGAGTGCCATCGCTCAGATAGGTCCCGGTCTTGGGGTTGATGTTCCGCTGAAAGAACACGCTGTTGGCGTAGGTGTACATGGTGAAGTTGTCGAACGGACGGGACGACTTTATCGCCGTCCCGACGCTTCCGTAGTTGTTTCGATCCCCGGTGGCTCCCTCGCCGATGCCTACCCAGCTGGAGTATTGGCCGTACCAGAGCCAGAGCTGCTTCAGATCCGTCTCGTACTGCCTGTAAACCAACGGGGAGGCGATGGTCCACCCGCTCGACGAAGTGCAGCCCGAGCAATTGGTCAGAGGGACATAGGCCCCGTTGCTGCTCGCGGTCGCAGCTTGCGGATAGGTGTTGAGGAAGTCTTGGTCCCAGGACGGCGAGGAGAAGAAGTATCCGAACTGCTTGACGAAGAAGATTGTGTCGATATCGTATTCGACCCCAAGTTTGAGCCAGTCGGACACTGCCTGGTCGTATCCGCCCGCCACGAGGGTAGAGCTCGTGTTGGCGTCGTTGCCCCAGAATATGTCAAGAAACACGAGATGAACCCCAAGGGGGACGAAATATTCGGTGATGTTTCTCTCCATGTTGGCAATGGACGGCGGGCTGCCTTCCATCTGCGCCAGGGCGTTCGCGTCCAGCACCACCGGGGCGCCGCTGAGGCCTACACCGTAGGTCGAGGCGTTGTCGAACGATTGGGAGCCTGATTCCAGGGGCGCGAGGTCGTTCGGACTCGCCGATGAGAGGGTAGCTTTCTGGTCGGTCGGGAGATACAATAAGCCGGAAACCGCTAGGAGAAGGATTACCGAAGCGATGGTGACAATCCGCCTATTTTCGGGACCCTGCACGGAAGCACCAACCGCAGCGCGAGCTAGATATTCGGAGTGAACATCGAATCTATAATGCTAATAAAGTCTTACAGTCAAGATAATGCTGCCCGCCGGGCGAAAAGTTGGCCCAAGAGTCACTTCTTCTCGGCCTTTCCGCATCAGAATGAAGGATGGGGCATAGTTATCAATTGATGTCCTTGAAATCAGGGTTCGAAACCGCAGTCAGCTTCTCCCGTCTTAGATTAACCACGACTTTGGCGACCCAGCTTATCAAAGCCTGGGAAGACGAAACGTGATTGTCTCCCGCGAAGGGCGACCTGCCAATCCGATAACAATCCCGATATTTCCCGTACCTGGCCCGCATCCGCTTGACTATGCTGTCATATCGGTCTTGACGAACGGTTACGAATGTGTGTGGCGAGTCGGAATAGGGGTAGGGTATGTTCACGTATTTGCCGCTGGCGCCGGCCCGGGCCCACAAATCCCAGTCCTCGTTCCAGTTTATGTCTCTCCAGCCTCCCAAGCCGAGAATCAGTTCCCTGGGGGCTATGGTGATGTTGGAGTAACCGCCCTCCGTTCGCCTGGTCATCATCATCATGCCGTCATATTTTTCATGATACAACTGAATCAACGAATTGATCCCAACGGCAGAGAAGGTGTCGTCACAGTCAAGATGACACAGCACGTAGTCACCGCGCGCCTTCTCGAGCGCCAGCTGTCTTCCCTTCCCGCGGGTGCACTTTTGCTCGATCACCTGCTGAATCATACCATCCTTTAGGAGCTTTCTGAGGATTTCTCCGGATCCGTCTCGACTCTTGTTGTCCGTCACGATTATCTCCAAATCGACGAACTTTGACAAGGCGGCGAGGCTCTCAATGCTTTGTCGCAGAGTTTTGCTATCGTTCGAGCAGAGCATGCAAACACTATAGAGCGGTCTTCGATTCATGAGCGGTAGTCATTCTCCTCGCTGCCAGTACGCTCTCGGCGTGTCGCCCCTCTTATGACCTGAGCTTCTCGTGCGGCGACGTCCTCCCATTTCATTTTACGGACCAATTCCCTTCCTTTCAGCTCCAATGCGGATCTCTCCTTCTCATCGGTCAACACTCGTAGTACCGAAGAAGCGAGGGCATCATGGTCTTCCGGGGGAACAAGAATCGCAGAATCTCCGAATATCTCACGCAGGGCTGGTATGTCCGAAATGACGCAGGCGAGTCCGGCGGACATCGCCTCGGCAACTGCAAGACCAAAACCTTCCCTGCGAGATGGAAAAACGAAGACTCTTGACTCCCGCAGATACTGTTGGACTTGGTCGTCGTCGACGTATCCTGTCAGGATAACGTTGTTCTCCAGCTCGAGTGATCTTATAATAAGATGGAGTTCAGCTTCGTTGCTCTTCGACCTAGTGTTTCCCACAATCACAAGATTCGCGCCGGGAATGTGTTGCACGACTTGCTTCCAGGCGAGAAGTAATTGATCTACCCCCTTCCCCCTATCTGGCCTTCCTACAAAGACTGCCTCGAATTTCTTGGTTGAAATGGGCTTGGGTTCGAAAGAATCAACACCGTTGCCAGTTACCACGACTCGTCTGGCCTTCAGAATTCCGCGCGCGTAGGCAGCCGTGAATTCGGACGGGCAGAAGCAAGCCGAAGCCCATCTAACGGCCATTCGTCTTATCAGGCTGACACTTGTATGAGCGATGGCGAAAGGGAACGGAGAACCTTGTATGTTGGCTCTTAGGAGAGTTACGAAGGGCAGTTTATCCTCGCTTCGTTTTGAATCATCGTGCAGGACCACGAACAAGGGCTTCCTTGCAATCAAGCTCACAATGAAGGATGGGACGATGCAGTTCGCTCTTTCCGCATGATACACGTAGACCGCATCGCACGGCACCTTTCGAACAACTCTAATGCCTTGTAAGACCAGGAAGAACGTGGTGGGCTTTGCCTTTGGAGCCGCTGAGTCAGACCCGTCGTCCTGCGAAAGTCTCTCCCCCGTCGTGAGGGCAAAAGTGTGAACGCCAAACGTTGGGAAATAGCCGAGAATCTTATGAAACCTCTTCTCCGCCCCCCAGCCGCGAGAAGGGCCAACGAACGCGAGCAGGTTAGCCAAAATTCCGGCCTCTCATACAGGTCGCATCGAGATTGCGAATCCCGCAAACCTTCAGCGTTCTTGTGGTGCGTTCGGCCATGTTCTGTCTCGACGCCTCAAACTCAAAATTCAAACAATATTCGGGTACCGGACATACAGGAAGATGGCCTATATTGGTACCCAAGAAAAGTGTCGCTCGTCAAATGGTGGGTGACCGATGTATTTCCCATCTGCTCTTATTCCATATCCGGGTGGTCTGTAAATTTCCTCTAAAGGGCTTGGCACGAACGACAGCGCCAACTCGTCTCGAACAAAAAAGGCGTTGACACCATTGTCGTCACAACCCACGAGAGTATACCCCTTCGCTTTCCCCAACGCTGCAAGCGCCAGGAGACTAGCCCCGAAGTATGTGCTCCCATCCCAAACTCCGTTTGGATCGTATTTGACCGCCTTGCTTTCGTTAGGGGAGATACAGGAGTTATATTCAATCACAGCCACACGCGGTCGATATCCGGCAATCGACTTCCACACCCAATACGTATTGTAATCGATGTCTACAGACAAAAGGTCAAATTCCGGAGGAACTTTGTATTTCATCAGAAGCGAATTGATGTTCTCGGCTGTGATATGCTCGTTCCTAATTGGCGGCGAGTTGGAATTATTTGCGTCCATGTGCAGATATCTCCAACCCTTCTTTTCTATAAGATATCGTGTGTTGCATTCACGCCCATCACCAACACCGAATTCGACGCAGAAGCGATTCGTAGTCCCTATGAGATGAAAGATAACCCGGAGAATCCCGTCTTCTCCATTTTGCGAATAGACTTTGGTCTCAAACTCATTGATTGTTCGAATTCTCCTCTGTCTCGCGAGCCAAAGTACAGCGAAGCTAACATTTCCGTGGAAGTTGTCGCGGCTTCTTCGCAACCTTCTCCGAATGCGCTTCGGTAGCTTATGGTAGGCGCCCCTGGCTATCTGGCTCATCGGGTGCTCGATTCCTTAGCCAATGTAATCTCGTTTGTTTGAGTTTCCACAAGAACGTGGGAGCGACTCCCGTCATGAGTATCTAACTCTAATTCAAGATTTGGAGTCGTCATGACTTTTCAATCATCCTTGGCCCGTGTCCGACCGGACACGGCGACAATTATGCGCTCTAGTAACCTGACAATGGGTTCCATCAATTTGGCCACAGCAGGCTGGGCGGAGAGCATAGCTCTCATGTGTTTGGTGTCAGCGACGTTCACTCCTCGGAAGAGCGCCAAGAACACCGGATAGGTAATGCAAGTTGCTGAGGCGCCTAGAATCAATTCGATGGGAGCGGTCAGATGCAGCAAGCTGATTGGTAATAGAACGGCAGCCGATAGGGGAAGAGCGTAGAAGAGCGGCTTCAACTCCGAAAAAGGCGCATGAATTTGAAGGGAGGAGTTCATCCTCCTCAAGAGGACTATGAAGGCGGGGACGAACATGAAGGCGCTTGCGACGATGTACCCCTGCAGCCCAACGGTGGGTAATGTTACGGCTGCGACAATTATGCCGATCGCGCTATTGACTATTGTAAGAACACCCACGATTGCAGTATACCCTTGTGATGATACCAAGTCAGATGTCATGGAACTGCCTGTGGCGTATGCGAACCAGGTGATCATCAGCAACGAAACGAGAATACCTGCACTCGCATAGGTCGAACCGAAGAGAAGGACAACCAGCGGTTGGGCAAATATCAGCACGAAAAGAGTCGCGGGGAGTACGAATGCGCTGTCGTACCGCACCACCTGTCGATACACCTTCTGCAGAAGCGCCCTATCCTCCAGCCCTTGGAGTCGAGAAAAGATGGTAAAGTCGATCGTTGATATCGGATAGTCCACGTAGCCAACTACCGCGCTGGCTGAGGTAGCCACGGAGTACAAGCCGTACAAGTTTAGACTCACGAAGCGCGCCACTATCAGGTTCACGACCTGCCCGGCCGAGCTCGAGATGCTGTTGGAAAACCCGAGGGCGAAGCCGAACCTCACCAAGCCTCTCAGCACGTCGAAGTAGCGAAAGGCGCGGCTTCCTCCTTTCGACTCTCTGACAACCGCTGAAGTGCACAATCCCATCCCGATGATGAAGTACAGGTAGTTGCCGATCACCATGGCTATCACCGCGCCCAGGACTCCGTAGCCTAGAACGACCGCCACTATCGGAGAGAAAGACAGCAAGACTTCGTTAAGGAACTGCAGAACCGCGTAGGTCCTGCTTCTATCTAGAGAGAGGAGCGTCGACTTGAACATGACTTGGGTCGTCCAGACCAGCGGAAGCGGCGAGGCGACTCGAAGGAACGGCGCCACGACGGGCTTGCCCACAAGAACGGCGATTGGGTCGGCCAGAGCGAAGGCGACCAGGCTGAGCGCCACGCCCGTAAAGATCTTCACGGACATCGCCGTCCAATAGGACGACCAGATGCCGCTCACGTTGCCCTTGGCCTTGTACTCCGAGAGGTACCTGGTGAGAGAAGCGTTGACGCCAGACAAGTCTCCGATCATGACGAGACCGGGGACGGTCGTGGCTATCCCCAACAGGGCATAGTTGCCCGGCGTGTGTATCAGTCTAATCAGGACTATCGTGCAAACGAGTGCGATCGCGCGCGAGGCGAGCTTCGTGGACAGCAGTGCCACCGCCCCTTCGGCAGCAACCTTGCCGAGAGTCAGGCCTCTTGCTAGGATCTCATCTTCAGATTCCGTCAAAGATTCTCACGTTGCGCTGTTGTCTGGCCTAAGAGGAAGGTTTCTGAACGTATCGCTCTGCTAGTCAGACGCGAAATCAAGTTGCAGGTAAGAGCGCAGCCGACTCGTCCGCGCGCCCCTGTACTGCGACCTCCGATGCCTAAGCATTCCAATTGGCATACAGCAATCCCAAATGCGTCCTGTATCTGACGCTCTTCACAACATAGCCGAAAGTGCGAAGATAGTTGCCGATCTCCTCCTCGGAGGGACCAAAATCATGCGTCTCCATCGCCAATGATGGGTGACTCGATGAGAGGACGTTCCTTGCCCCCTTCAGGACTTCGAGTTCGAACCCCTCCACGTCTATCTTGACAAAGCTCACCTTGCTCAGCTTGAGCTCGTCTGCTACCGAGTCGAGGGTCCTGATGGGCACTTCCTCTATCCCGACGTTCTCCGCTCCTGCGTCCGAAAGCAGCGAGTTCGTCCCCTTCCTGTTGCCCAAATGGAGCTTGGCCGTGCCGGGCCCGCTCCCGACGGCAACGTTGAAGAGTTTGGCGTTCTTGTAGTCGTTCGAATTCACGTTCAAGGTGAGCAACTTGAAGTTCTCCGAAGAAGGCTCGAACGAGACCACCCTACCCTCGGGACCGACCTCTTTCGCCGCCTTCAAGGTAAAGGAGCCTATGTGCGCCCCGACGTCAAGGACGACGTCTCCGGGCATTATCTTGCGCTCCTTCTCATAGATGTCCTTGTAGACGACCTCCTCGAGCGTGGACGCGTCCCAGTCGAAGGCCGCGCGCAGGTGGATGACGCCGCCCCCGGGCAGTTTCGCCTCGTACACGGGGAAGATCCTTCGGCCTAGGACGCGGACGTACTTCGTTTCCGTCAAGACCCTGACTATCGGCGACGAAGGGTGCACGTTTTCAAGCGTCATCTGAGTTCCTCCCGCGCAGCGCCCACTTGAGTCTTGCCGGTTCGGGTCACGCCGAATCTTCCCAACGCGCTCATCTCGCGTAAGACTCCAGCAATCTGTTCGTGGCGGCCTTCCAAGTGAACTTGTCTTCCGCCATCTCAAGGGCGTTCTTGCCCAGTCGCTTCGCCAGTTCCTCGTCTGATAGGATGCGGACCAGGGCAGCGGCGAGCTCTCTCGGGCTGTTTTCGGGGACGAGGAGCCCATTTTCCCCGTCCTTGATGATCTCGGGAATTCCTCCGTGCAATGTCCCGACCAACGGCTTGGAGTGCATCGACGCCTCGATGAGAGTGAAGCCCATCGTCTCGCTCGAGGAGTCCCCCTTCACGTGCTTGGACGGCAGCACGACGACCGAGCTCTCCTCGTAAGCGTCGTTCAAGGCTCGCCCGGTCAGCGTCCCCCTGAACTCGACGTCACCGGACAGGTCCAAAGACCTGGCGAGGTCTTCGAAGCGCTTTCTGTCGGGGCCGTCGCCCACCAACACCAGCCTGCTTTGCGGGCACCTCTCGCGGACGAGCTGGAGGGCCCTTATCAAATCGTCCTCCCCTTTGCGCTCGATCAACCTGCCCACGAAGAGAATGGTCGCGGTCTTCCCGTTGAGTCTGGGATTGCTTGCGGGCTCCGAGACCTCGGCGCCTCCAAGAAGGACGTGGGTCTTCCTTCTGAAGGACTCCGGGACCAGGCCCCTGGTGTACGGGGTGTTCACGCCGATCGAGGTGGCCAGGCGCATAGAGAATGGGAGTAGCGCTCTCTGTATCAAGGTCACGGTCTCGAACTGTTCCTTCCCGAAGAAGCTGATGACGGATGGCACGCGCTTCATCCGCCCCACGAAGAGCGCGAAGATGCCGAATACGGTGGAAGCCCCCGTGAAGACGTGGATCACGTCCGCGTGCTTGGAGAACACCGACCTCAGCAGATAGGTCGCATTCCTGCCGATAAACTGGAGCTGGCCCGGACAGACGTACACGTCGGCGCCATCGACGTTGTACCTGCGGACGTGCCCCCCGCGTGTTGCGATCACGAATACGGTCACGGCGACCCCTCTGCGCCGAAGGTCGGTGATGTAATGAGAAATGCGAGTGTGAATCCCTCCGATTTCGGGGGGAAAATGATAGGTCACGAAGAGCACGGACTTCACCTTGGCAGGAGGTTTCAAAATGCCTGACCGCCGCTCAGACCGTGGAGTCCGCGCCTGGAGACGCCGCGGCCTCCATCGGGTAACTGAGCCGGCTCGAGTCCTTCGCGTCGAAGGTGCGGACTGAGACGTCCCGCGCGCTGACGAGGATCGTCCCGTCGTCGCGCATACGGGGCTCGATCTGCTCCTGACCTCTGCGCCCCCACCACGCCGCGCACTCCGCCGCCGTCGCGACCCAGTACCCCTTCTCTCGGACGTAGCCCAGTAGCGACTCGTATTCTTCCATCACGAACGGGAACGTCTCCTTGTTCAGGTAGGTGTTGTGGAAGTTCACCACGAGCGCTCCATGATTTTCTTCCACGCGACCTTTTGCCACCCGGAGGAACTCGCCGAACCTAGAGCGGTCGTCGCCTCTATGAAGGGCCGTCCAGTCCATGAAGCTGGTCGGGAGCTCCAAGATGGGGATCCTGGAGGTCGCAGTGAACGGGTGGAACGGGAGGCAGGACCCCGCCCTGAACCCAAAGAAGCGGTTGTACCCGAATGTCGCGTCGTACTCGAGGCCAAATTGACTCTCGAGGACCCAGGTCTCGGGCGCCTGGAACTTGAGGATGTGATGCCTCAGCCCTCGCGGGTAAGACCCCGTTCGCTCCCGAAAGGCCTCCATCTCCGCGTCCATAGCTTCAACGGTCTTGTGGGACGATTCCGAGCCGTGCAGGGCGATCTCCGACCCTCCGTCCTTGACCAGCTTCAGGCTGCGCTCGAAGTAAGCGTCGTCGCGCGCCTCGTACCTGTTCATGAACAGAAAAGTCGACCTGAACCCGTACCGCTTCTCCAGTTCGATGGTTTCGGGGATGTTCCACCCGTAGTTCGTCCTCCTCACCGCTCCGTTGAAGAGCAATCTCGCGAGTCCAGAGAGGCGGTCGGACCCCCTCAGCACCACCTTATGGAAGGGTGAAAACGACATGAAATCTATGTCGTGGGTGAGAACGCAACACGCTTTCGCATCCCCCGGCCACGCGGACTTGAGGACGAGTGGAACCCCGACCTCGGACATCCTCTTGCCAACGGCGGCGACCAGCTTTCGCCCCTCCTCGTTCACCGGGAGATCGAAGTTGTCCTTCTTGTTGTCCTGCAGCCCTCCCAGCATGTGCCTGATCGTCTCGACGTCCACGATCTCTTCCCCTATCAGCACGTTTTCCTTCTTGCCGCCGCAGGACTGTGTCGCACGAAGGTATGCTTCGGGCGTGGACTTTGAGATCAAGGCGACGGGCCCTTGATGCACCGGGTCCCCCTTCAAGACGACCTTGAACGGCACCCCCTGCTGTTCGAGGAGCTCCGCGAGGAGGTCGTCGTGCAGCGCGCCCTGATGCACCAGCGAGATCGTGAGCGGGGTCTCGTTCGAACTGTCCAAGCTCAGGAGCGCGCACCTCCCTCAAAGGAGCAGGACGGTCGCGTCAATGACTGGGCGCCCGCCCCGTGTCTTCCATCTCGGTCCTCGCGGCTCGGCCGCGGCCTGCAAAGGCGGCGTAGACGACGAGGGCAAGGTCGATGGCGAACAGCGCCGCGATGACTTCGGCCAACTCGACCTTGGGTGGTACGGCGGCGCGCACGACGGGGGGAGATGCTGAGAGCACCCGCACGGTGTCGTTTCCGGAGGACTGGAACTTCGCGAGCAGGATCCCGGAGGAGGCGTCGTAGTACCACCCTTCGTGTGACGAGTAGAATGAGGAGGCCGTGACGCTGGTCAGGTTGGTCTTGGCGTCGACGGATACGCCACCCACCGGGGAGCTCGAGGAGATGAGCATGAGAATCGACTGGTTGTCGGAGGCTCCGGTCGAATACAGGCCCTGATCCGGGTATTGAAGCTGACGCTGGATGGTGGCGTCCGAATAGCTGGCGACGAAGGTCGCATCGTACGACCCGATGATTATCGGGTACCACGAATCCGCAGGAATCTCCCTCTGGACAGTCAGCGTCGGGCCGGAACCGGTCGTGATCGAGGAATCGGTCAGGCCGAGGACGACCCAGCTGTTTCGCAGGTCAAGCTGCGTGGCGTTGAGAGATAGGGAGAAGCTGGACGCGGTCGAGCCGGCGTTCGAGACCCAGAGCACCACCGGCCCTCCCGCCCTTCCGTTGATGCTGTAGTAGAGGTCGGGATACTGGCCTGAGCCTCCCTCCGTCTGCCATATCGTGCCTGAGGCGTTCAGTGAAGCCCCTCCAGGGTAGAATTGGAGGTAGCCCAGGATTTGGGCGAAACTCGCCATCGAGAAGGAGGTGCAGCCATCCAACAACTGTAGGCCGCCGACCTCGTAGAGCTGCGAGTTCGAGACGGGGGCTTGGGTGAGCAGGTACTGTTCGGAGGCTGCGCAAGTGGTGAACGGGTCGCCCACCGGGAGGGGCGTGAGCGTGGAGTAGTCGGACGCGTTGAATAGCGAGGGCTGCGCGCTCACCGCGACCTCCCAGTTGTGCCCGGTTTGCTGGTTCAGCCACGACCCGACCTCGTTCTCGAGCCCCAGCTCTGAAGATTGGACATAGGCGGGCCACCCCTTCGGAGGCGTGGCGTCGACAGGGAAGTCGTGGAATTTCTCGAGGTCTTGGTAGAGCTGCGTCGTGTTGTACGTCGGACTCGGATGGACGGGCGACGCGAGCATGTAGGAAAGCGAGGTCGTCTGATTGCTGTATCGCTGCCAGGTGAACCCCGCGTCGTTCGAGATCATCGCGTCGGGGGAGGCCGTCGGCGTTCGGGCCAAATAGACGTCGGGAAAGACGTAGTAGTTTCCTCCCACAGGCTGGGCTACTATCCAGTAGGTCTGCCCGGGATCGAGCCGTGCCACAGATGTGAACTGTATGTAGTCCGGGGAATAGAAGGTGATGTTGTCCCCGTAATAGACTCCGGAAGCCAACGACGTCTCCGATGGCTCCCCTTTCCCGTTGTCCGGATGGATCGAGACGACGAGGTGGTCGTTCGGTGGCGCGGTCGAGCTCTGTCTTTCAAACACTCCCAGATAGACGCCTTTGACCTGAGTGGGAGCCGTAACCTGGATGGGCTGTCCGAACGCGCTCGTCGGGGAGAGCTCGACCTGGGGGACGTCCGAGACGGCAGGACCGAGTGTCTCCTCGGACAGTATCAGGCTGTACGAGTATTCCGAAGGCCCCTCAGCCGGCACCGCCCACGTGCGTCCGCCGTTGTCCGAGACCAACACGTCCGACTGGTATGGGCTGGTCAGACGCGCCAAGACGAAGTCGGAGCTGGAGTTGGTCGAGATCACGAGCCAGTAGTGCTCGCTGCCCACAAGGGAGACGTGAAGGCTAGACGAGTTCAACCAGCCGTTCTCGGGGACCTTGGAGGCCGTGATGTTGGTTGACGCCAACTCTTGCAAAGGCTGGCTGCCGTTCAGCGTGGTGGTCCAGACTCCTAGAGTGAGCGAGCCCGACGAGTAGGTCGCGTTCTCGGTCCCGGCGTTTCTCATCAGCAGGCTGGTGTATTCGAGGGTCTCGTTCTGGGAGGGCAGGAATTGAATCGCATCGGGGTGTCCGCTCCGGACGGCGTCCGCCCCGTTCGACGTGATGACGCTGTAGCTGAAGTGAGCCGCGCCCCAGTCCATGAGGTCTAGGCGGAAGAGCCAGTAGGAGGACTGCCCCTGAAATCCGGCAGAAGCAGGGTCGGTGGTCACCCCCCTGACGACGACGCTCCACGAGTACCCGCTCTGCGGCTCGGTGATGCTGATGCTGTAGTTGTCCCCCGGCACCGTGTTCACGACCTTGTCAAGTTGGACCGGTGTCCAGTTTTGCAGCCCGTGAGTTGCCGCCTGGCTGAGCACGCCGGTGGCCTCGACCGTTCCGCCATCGGTGATGTCCGTGATGATCAAGGTCCCGTTGATAGGGTTGTAGTCACGGTCCGAGAGGAACAGAAACACGGTGTTGAAGCTGAAGCTCTGCGAAGCCACGAAGGTCTGCGCCCCCGAAGGGATGTACTCGTTCTGGTACGGGTATATCTCCAGGCCAGCCCCCTGGCCGTCCCTGACCCAGAGGACCGCGTACCCTATCTCCTTGTCGACTCCCTGCTGGAAATAGGACACGTAGTTTCCGACCTGGTAGTCTCGCATGTAGACCGTGACGTAGTTTTCAGAGTCGCTCGAAGGGCTCGAGAAGACCACCCAGTAGTTTTCGGACGTGAAGTTCCCGGTGAACAGCACCCCGGCCTGCCACCCTGCGGTGGCGGTGATGTTCGAGGCCTCTTCGGTGGCGGTCGCCATCGCGTCGCCGACCACAAGGGTGCCGTTGTGATCGGGGACGAGTTGGGCTACGAGGCTGCCCGCCTGCCCGACTTGGTCGCCGTACCAGCTCAGCTGCATCTCGCTTTCGTTCTTCGGCAGGAAGAACTTCATCGCGACGCGGTTTCCCGTGCTCTGGTTTCCGTACACCGGCTCTCCGGACGAGGTCATCCAGACGCCCGACGTGGTCAGCTGGGAAGGCTCCGCCTGCTCGAAGGAGGACGCCAGCAGGTCGCCTGTTCCGTTCCCGTAGAACCCCGACTGGTTTGTGTCACGTGCGAAGAACGGCGAGTTTGCGAAAGCCTGCAGAGTGGCGTTTGAGTATCCCATTATCGGCATAGTGGAGTTCGCGGGGAAATACGGGTCTCCCTGGGGATACCCAGTCCCGAGGCCGACCCACGATGGATGGCTCCCGTAGTACGAGTAGAGGGTTTGCAAGTCTACCTCGATCGCCTTCGCGACGTCGGGGTTGTCCACGGAGACGAAAGGCGCCGCAGTCCCGTTGGAGAAGTAGGTCTGGGTGGACGGGTCGGCGGCGATCAGGCTCTTGGCCCACGTCGAGCCGTACCCCTCTTGTGTGAGCTGTCCGAGGTAGAGCAGGTTCTGGACGCCGAGCGCGTCGCAGGCGGCGAGCCAGTCGCTCACCCATGGCTGTTCCTGAACCCCGCCCACGGTGTAATTCTGCCAACCGATGTCTAGGAGCACCTTCCTGACCCCCAGCGTAAGCAGGCTCGATTGAATCACCTTCTCGAACGCCTGCACCGTCAAGACCCCGTTCGTCTGCGCGGACAGCCAGGACAGGGTGATCCTGTCCTGGGAGTCCATCAGCTCGATTCCGTGGTCCACGAACGCGCTGTCGCTCGTCCGAGAAGCGGTCGGCGGGGACGCCTGGCCGCTCGCCGCGAGGGCCTGTGGCGAGAAGGCCAGCAGCGCGATGAGCGCGACCGCAGCGGCGGCTCTATGGTTCATGAAGAATCCCCACACCAGGCTGAAAGAGGGCTGACACGCGAGACCTTACGCCGGATTCGGCTCGTTCGCCACGGGAGCCTTGTCGCGCGAGAACCATTCGATCACTGTCGGCAGGCCTTGAGCCGGGACGAACCTGGGCCGGTACCCCAGCGCGTCTCCCGCCTTGCTTATGTCGGCGTGACTCGCCCTGATATCGCCCGGACGCTCCTCCACAAACTCAGGGGCGATGTGCGGCTTGCCCACGAGCTTCGCCAAGAGCTCGGCGAGCTGCTTGATGCTCGTCGTCCCGCCGCTCGCGATGTTGAAGACCTCCCCGGGGTTCACGTCCCGCCTCAGCGCTAGGACGTTGGCCTCGACGACGTCTTGGACGTAGGTGAAGTCCCGTACCTGCTCGCCGTCGCCGAAGATCACCGGGGGGAGGTCGTTCCGTAGCCGGGTGATGAATATCGGAATCACTCCGCTGTAATGACCGTATTTCTGCCTGGGGCCGTACACGTTGAAGTATCTCAGGCAGACCGTCGGCAGGCCGTAGACCTTGGCGAAGACCCGACAATAGTTCTCTGCCGCCAGCTTGGACGCGCCATAGGGGGAGACCGGGAGGCTGCTCATCGTTTCCACCTTCGGCAGCTTGACCGACTCGCCGTAGACCGACGAGGAAGACGCGTACACTACCTTTTTCACCTTCAGGTCGACGGCGGCCTTCAGGAGGTTCAGGGTGCCCGTGACGTTGACCTCGTTCACCAGGAGGGGGTCCTCGATCGACCGCGCGACGCTCGGAAGAGCGGCTTCGTGATAGATGGCCTCGTAGTCCTTCACGACCGCGCGGACGAGCTGATAGTCGGTGATGTCGCCCCTGTGCAGCTGGATCCGCCCCTCTTCGATGTCGGCCTTGTTGATGTTGGAGATCTCGCCCGTGCTGAAGTTGTCGAGTATCCCGACGCGGTATCCCTCGCGCACCAGCCTGTCGACCAGGTTGCTGCCGATGAACCCCGCACCCCCAGTCACGAGGACCTTTGACGCTTCAGTCATTGGACTGGCATCTCCTTCGCAGTCGGCGGGTGATAAGTCTGTCCGCTTCTCGGTCGCTCGAAAGGCGCGTATCTGAGGCGAGCGAACGGTCGCGGAACGTCTTGTAGGCGCTCTGCACGACTAGTCCAGCGCCGCCCGGTACATCGAGTCTATGCGCTTCGCCACGATGGGCCACGTGAAGTCCTTCTCGATCCTTTCTCTGCCGTTCTTGCCCATCTCCCTCGCGAGCCGCTCGTCCTGAAGCAGGGTGATGAGGGCGTCCGCGAGTCCTCCCTCCGACCCGTACGGGACCAAGATTCCAGCGGCCTTTCCATTCGCGACCGCTTCGCTCGGGCCGCCGTCGGTCGAGGTGATGACCGGCTTGCCGCACCCCATCGCCTCGAGCACGACCTTTGCGAAGGCTTCGTAATACGACGGAAGCACGAAGACGCTGCAAGCGGAGTAGTACGCCGGTAGCGTAGAGTTGGGCACCCTGTCAAGCATGAACACCTTGTCGCTCAGCTCAGAGCCCTTGATGAGCGAGTCCAGGTGGCTCCAGTACTCGGTCTTGCCGAGCCAGTCGGGGACGCCTCCTACGCACACCAGCACCGCGTCCGGCACCTCCTTCGTGACGCGCTTCATCGCTCCGAGGAGGTGGACTATCCCCTTTCGCAGCCCGAAGTGTCCCACGTAGAGGACGATCTTCTTTCCCTTCAGAGCGGGTATGTTGGGGACCTCGCCTTCTGGCCTCGGCTTGAACAGGGTGGCGTCTATCCCGTTGTAGGTCACCGCGATCCTCTCCGGCCGCAGCCCGTAATATGAGATCAGGTCGCGCTTGACGACCTTGCTCACGGCGGCGACGCCGTCCGCCGAAGACCAGAGGGCCTTTTCGCGCAG
>JAPCJP010000065.1 GCA_027886885.1 Nitrososphaerota archaeon
CCTACCTGGGGAATGACAAGGTCGCATCCGCATCCGGGTCTGGAGACGGGTCGGTCCTCTGGTTGACCACGGCGGCGGGAGCAACGGTAAGCTTGTATCCGTTCTACTACCAGAACAGCAACAACTGGCCGAGCACGGAGAACACAAAGTTCCAAGTGAGCTCGAAGCTCAACGCTAATGAGATCACGTTCTTCACTTCCGACAGAGCATACGATCCTAACAGCATCACGATCAGCGTCGAATACCCGAACAACACTATCTTGGCTACCGGGCAGTTCAGCCTTCAGGCGCTTCGCGGAGACGAGGGTTTGACGAACACGCCGGTCCAGCTGACCTGCGCGATACATTGCCTCGCCGGTAGCGCTGTCACGCTGGTTCCGGGGATCACCTACAAGGTTGTGTTCGGGTCTCTTCCTGGAACCGACAACTACGCGGGAAGCAGCGGCGGCGGGATAAGTCAGGACTTCATCACGGACACCGTCAATCCGCCCTCTGCCGGATACCTCGGACAGAGTACATGGCCAATATTCAGTCTCGGTCTCATGAATCTCGAGCCGCAAGGAGTATCCAATGACGAATATGTCTCCATGACCGGACTTTTTTCGTCGCCGAACTACCAACCCGGCTCGGAAATAGCTTTGAGATTCAAAGCGGCCCACGCTGAAACCCTACAGAGCTTCTCGTTCGAGGTGATCAATACGCCATTGAACGCCGACCTGTTCAACGTCACGCTCAGGGCAGACGACGAGGCTTGCCTTACATCCGGAACCACGTGCAGCCACCCAACGCCGGGGGAGACCTCGCCCGTGCTGGCCCAGGGCATTCAGTCGTTCGCCGTGGTCAATGCGACGTTCACGCCCGGCGCCACTCAATCGGGGGCGCTCGCTTGGGTGACAGTCACAATGTTGGCCAAGCCAGACGGCTCTCTGTCCCTGAACGCCAACACCTACTACTGGCTCGTGATAGGCGCGACTAACGGCGGACATCCCATATTGAACAGAGACATAAATCCGAAAGCGGCGCTTGTGTACTATTCGGATTCGGACTTCGCGACCTCTTGGGGGCCCCCGCCGGACGGGCCTAGCGACATCAGCTTCGACATCGTGACGAGCGTGGACACGATCAGCCAACTCGCCCAAGCGCAACCCTTGGTGCCTCTGGGTTGGGTTGCTCAATCGTTTCATTCGGCGACCCCCTTCCAGCTGAAGGGGATGTGGATCCAAACCCAGACGTCAGGCGTCTCGGACCTGAACGTCTCGATAAGGGCGGACTCGGGTTCCGACTCTCCGGTGACCTCCGAGGCGCTGGCATCAGGGATGATAAGGATGAACGTCACGTCGGACTCTCAGAACTACGTCAGCTTTGACCGGCCGGTAAACATCACCGCCAACACAAAGTATTGGTTCGTGGTACAAGGGATCTGCTTCTTATCGGAGTTTGGATCCTCTTGCAGCAGTCCGAGCTATGCTTACGCGATCGTCTATCGGTCAGACGGAAGGTCTGGAGATTACGGAGGCACTGCATACCACTACGAGACGAGCAGCAACGGAGTGACTTGGAAATCTCCCGCACAGGAAGGAGATTTGAATTTCATCTTAGTGGCAAGCGACACGCCAATCAAGACATACAGCACAAAGACCTTGTACGAGGAGATCACGACTGAGGGGGACCAGTCGACGGCGGATGTCCCGCCGGTGGGCTGGAACGCGTTTCTCAATTCCGAGCAGGCAACACTGCAGGCGAACCTTGTCAATCTCGCGACGGGCCTTACCGGGCGAACATTTCTGTGGTACACGGGGATGCCTACAAGCTTGACAAACACGGCGAAGAACGCCAACCAACAGGACATACTCTACGGGGACTCCGGGGCAGGGGGGGATTTCTACCCCTGCTATCCTTCCGAGACCGCCAACGGCTGCGCAGCGCAGGGCGGGTCGGCGACGTTCTGGGCTGGTGATGCCACCGACCATCTTACGGACATACTCGCTTCTCCGGACCAGTCCAACTGGCTTCCCTGGTCCAGTCTCGGAAACACTCTCGACAATAGGGGTGGACTGAGACCCGTCGACACCAGGACTGACGAGCTGGTCGGCTGGCCGTTGACCGCCAGGTCGACAACCAGTTTCAACGATTGGACCAACACTGTCGCGGACGATGGCCTGTTCAACGTCACCCAGACCGAATACGTTGACTCCTTCGGAGCGATTCTGAACAGGATGCAGTACAACGGAGGCTACTTTGGAACGAGCAAGAGCGCTCTGAATGTCTTGTGGGACGGCAGCAGCTCAGCAGATGGGTTCTTTCCGGAGTTCTTGTCGTCCGTGGCGAACGTCACGGACACCGCCGACATGCACCTCGATTCCAACATGACGACTCTAGGAAACCTAGAACAGTTCAACGTGATAGTGGGAAACATTTCGGCTGGAGCTACACCAAGCCTGAAGGCCCGTCTTGACAATTTCATATCCAACGGCGGCGGCTACGTCCAGCTCTCGTTCGGCGACGCTCCGAACGAGCACGACGCAGTTCTTGGTTTGCAGTCGAGCAGCACCCCGGTCTCGCCGACTTCGTCGTTGACGATCAACAGGAACACGAAGATCACCACGCCCTACTCCTCGATCAGCTACGATCCATACTGGGTCCGTTATGCCATCAGCAACACTACGGGGAGCCGCGCGCAGGTAATTGTGAAAGACTCGATTGGAGATCCGGTCATCACCACCAACGCCTACGGCAGCGGTTATGGAGTGCTGGTCGAGATGCCGTACGCGAACCTCAACCAGATCGGCAACGCCCAAAACTTCGATGGGTCCACCTACGGTTCCCCAAGAGACAGCTGGGTATCTGTCCTAATCAACGCGCTGTTCTACTCTGACCACAAGGGCAGCATGCTCCCCATCCTCTGGGAGAGCTCGTACAGCGGACAACAAAGCTGGGCCTCTGGGCTCCAGTTCAGCATCGACGGCTCTCCATCGAGTCCGCCTCTGGTCTGGCTCTCGAACAATTCAAGCGCCAGGTCTCCTTTGAACATCCACCTCAATGCCACATTCTATGGTGTCAGCACGTCCGGCTGGGAAGTCGTTAACATGCAAAACATGTTGGTCGTAGCTTCGGGCTCGGGTTCGGACATCCACATCGTGACCACGGTTGCACCGTGGTCCTGGGAGCCTTTGTACATCATCAGCACGGCAGCCATTGCGGACTTGATGCCAGCTTACAACACCATGACGATAGATAGTTCTAGCGTGTCGGGCCAGGTCGGCGAGTACGTGCTCACCGGCACTCATAATTCGTCGGGATGGCTCGTCCTGAGGGCCACTTCTCCGATAGTATCGGTGTCGAGCAGCGCGACGGGCGCCATTGCCTCTTACGGCTCCATCTCTTCATTGAATGCTACCAAGATAGGAGCGGCATGTACGTCGGTGGAATCATCCCCCAACCTTGGGAAATGCTCGCACTTCACCTACTTTGACCAGCAGGGCTGGTATTATGACGCCGCGGATGGGTTGCTGTATTTGCACCTCCAGGTGCAAGACCCGGTCACAATAACCGTGTCTCAGGATCCAAGCAGTTCCACCACAACATCGACGACCAGTTCAGGTTCTCGGCCGCCGGCTCTAGATGGAGTAGGTAGCGCTGTTCTAAGCACCGGCACGAGAGTTTCTTCGTTCCTCCTGAGCACTACCGCCCGCAACAACCTCGTGATAGTCCAAGACGCCGTGGGGGCCGGAGGTGCAGATTGCACGGGTCATGACACGATCTCCGATTCTTCTGGTCTCACATGGAGCTACAGGGCTCATGTCTTCGCGTATGGCAGCCAGTTGGAAGAATGGTATGCTGAATCCTCCGCTCCATTGACCTCGGACACAATCACCGTCAACTTCTGCGCTAGCGAGGCTGGTGTAGTGGTGGGTTATGGGATATCAGGGGCTAACCTCGCGACTCCATTCGACCCTAACCCCTCTATCCCGCAGGTGGCTAGCAGCAGTGGCGGTTCTATGGCCCTGACGGTCTCAACGTCCGGCGCGAACACCATGCTGCTCGGGGCCATTTTCAACAAGGGCGGTCAGGGCATCACTCCACCTCAATCGTTCAAGGAGATCTACAACGGTGTTGTGGCGTCAGGCTCCAACGACTTTTCCTATGGAACGCTGGCCTCCCCGGTGACAAACCACGCGGTGACATGGGGCAACGGGCAAGGGAATAGCTGGTTGGGCTTGGTGGACGCCATACAGGGCGCAGCAGGGACGCCGACTAGCACCTCGACTAGCACCTCGACTAGCACTAAGGGCTGCTGCGGCGTCCCTTGACGTGACGGCAAAGGCGGTTCGGCTTACCCTTGGGGCATTAGGGTAGTTCGACTAGTCCGAAACATGGAGCAAGGCGGCATCGCGCTCGATGCTCTCGAGAGCAAGCCAATCCACTCCTAGACGCCTTCTCCGTGATGACCCGCTAGATCCAAAAATTCGCTAACAGGTCCCTTGCCAGGCGACTACCTGCTGACCCACCAGCGTGAAAGTCACCGTGCAAGAGCTGGTGACCGTCGTCGACACTATCATTGACGACGAAGACGAGCTGCTGGAACTGCTCGCGCTGCTGGAACTGCTCGCGCTGCTGGAACTGCTCGCGCTGCTGGAACTGCTCGCGCTGCTGGAACTGGAACTGCCGGAGCTGCTAGAGGTCGTTGTGCCGGATGACGGTCCTTGAATGGCCGCCACGAACCCCGCCACTTGGTTGGATAGGGTGAATGTCATGGGCTCGAAGGCCACGTTGGTCTGCGTCGTCGATGCGTCGAAGTAAGCTAGCCAGGCCGCCTGAGAGTAGCAGCCATTGTTGTTGCCATCGAGTAGCGAAAATGGAGAGTTGGCGGTCGGAGTGTTCGTGGGTATCGCGCCTCCGACCTGCGTGACGTAGCTAAAGACAAAATCGTTCGGAGTCGACGTTGACCCCGTAACGGACATGGTCGGGCCGTCCTCTGGTCCCGAGTTGGCCGGTAGAGAAGGATTCGGGTCGAAGGGAACCGTCAGGTTGGCCCCCAAGACGTCGAACCATAGGACCTTGAAATGCTCTGAGTCGGGCATCACGCCGTTTATGGTCGTCGGCCCCGCATCAGGCTTGACCGCCCAGTAGAGGTTTGCGTCGCCGTTAGCCTCGTAGTTTGTAAAGGGCCCGTGCCAGGTCAAGCCCGAGGTATCAGTCAGAGAGTTGGGCGAGACGGTGTTCAACTGGACTATCAGCACCACCAGCGCGTTGGGGGCGCTCGTGCTGATGGGCAAGGAAAAGCTGGTCGTCGGCTGATAACAATTAGTCCCGTGATTGTCCAAAGTCGGCGACGTGACAACTAGAGGAGTGTTCGGACTGAGGGCCAAGACTCCGGTTACGGCACCAGCAACCACTAGAAGTGACACGAAGACAATCTCGAGTCTAGAGTCCATGAGCTTCAATCTCGTTTGGCAGGGTCATCAGAACGAGACCCGGCAGGGTTACGACTTGGGTGTTGAGGTCTACGAACGACGTCTCAGCTCTCGCGGCCTGCAATGCGTAAAAACCGCAGCCT
Organism: Nitrososphaerota archaeon; assembly: GCA_027886885.1. GTDB lineage: Archaea > Thermoproteota > Nitrososphaeria > Nitrososphaerales > Gagatemarchaeaceae > Gagatemarchaeum. Next base: position 5,558 of record JAPCJP010000065.1, read on the forward strand.
CTTTGAGGCGTCTCGTTAATAAGCTCTATCAACTTAAGACCTTAGGAACATCAGAACTCATCCCCACCATGCAACGGTGACACCAATCAAGTGAGCGCGTCGGTCCCCCCCCCACGCCGAGCCCAAAGCGCTGCCGCGAGAACGACCGTTTTTTCTCTGATGCTCCGCGACCGGGTACTCATAGCCCCTCCAGCGAGGCCGCCGCTCACAAGGAGGTCTGAGGTGCGTCGACGATCTCGAGTGGACCGCCCTAGAGTGCTGGATGCTCATCGAAATCTACCAGGGGCGGAGACTGACCGTTTGTCTCTTCGAGGTCTGCACCCAATGCGCACCGTTTCCACCGGTGCACCAAGAAAGAGGTGTGTATTCACCCTATTGGCGGTGACGCAGGTCATTCATCACCTTCCTGGGCAAATACGGTGATAAGACGCCCCCTACCTTCCCCCTCGAGCGGCAAACGACGTACCGAGTATCCTGAAAGCGACGCCGGTTGAAGCCAAATATCCCGATAGAAGCACGAGATGGAATCCACCCCGGACGAATATGAATCCCGGATTCATATCCATGAATCGTTGCATCTTAGGCCTTATATGCGCTCCATTCTAAAAAAGAAGAAGCAATGAAGACTAGCTCGCTTACCATGATGGCGCTTGTAGCACTGTTGGCAGGGATGTACGCAACTCCCGCCTTCGCGACGACTTACTTTGGACCGAGCTTCCTGGTTACCTCGACGGCCCCGGGAGGCGACGTCTACCTCACCGTTAGCACGAATTCTTCGAACACATTTGTGTCCCCACCGGAAGGGTCGGGCGCACAGTGCCAATCCGGACAGCAGTGCAGTTTCCCACTCCAGGCGTGCACCAATTCGAGCTCGTTCTACTATTCGATTCACGAGATAACCATCACCGATGCAGCTGGTAACGGCTACATGCTAGGATCCTCCGTCACGTCAGGCATGTACTGGCCGACAGTCCTCGGTGGGCAGGCTCCAGGTCCGAACACTCTTCCTCTCAGCGACGGAGCGGGTAACCAAGGAGATGCCCTCAACGTCACCACCGGCGACGCCTTTGTCCTTCCGTTCGGAGCAGGCGTAGGAGGGTTCACGTTCACGACCTCTCTCGCATCACCCCCACAAACGCACGCTCCAGAGGGGCCATACTACTGGTGGACCATCGCGGGCAACGTTTTCGGCAACAACCTGCGGCTTGATCAGAACCCGGGCATCAACCCAACATTGACCCCCGGCACGTACGTGGCTGACATCGAGGGCGTCGTGATCTGCGGAGCCGGCGTCTTCTTCGACCAAGGCATCCAGGTGTTCTTCGACCAGGGAAGCCAGTTCACAGTGCCACAATTCTCAGGACCGTTCCTGGGAGTGGTTGCAGTAGGCTTGGTTGCAGTCGTTCTCCTTCGCGGCAGAGCCGGAGCCAAGGTTCCGGTCTAAGCCGCCGGAGAGCACCATAATCACCAGCGGGCAGCCAGGCGTCAAACCTGGCCGCTCACTGATTCGAACCAAGGTCAAGAAGAGGAGAGGCGTTCTGAAGTCGGGCAAGGATAAGTAGGCGAATCTGGGGCATCTTTCGTTAACTGGAGCCCCACTTTGAGATTACTGATAGTCACCTTTGACCCTCCAGAGAACATAGGAGGCGTCGAAGGAAGGGCAGTTGCTTACACGAAGGAGCTCATAGCTGCGAACCACTTCGTCGACCTCATCGCCCTCGCTCCCGCGTATGGATTCACGCGAGTCCCATTCTACGGTGCAAAGCTCAACAAATATCCTTCTTCCAGCAGGCGGGTGGTCGGTTCCTTTCGTTCAGCGGTAGGCGAGATCAGCACGAATTCGGTCGACTCCGTCTTTCTCCTCAGCGGGGCGCTGACCTTGTTCGGGATTGCCCTCCTGGCTTTTGCGAGGCTGATGCGGCTCAATTCGGTGGTCTTCCTCTACGGAAAGGACATCCTGGGCGCCAAAGAAAGCGCGTTCAGGCGCTTTGCACTCGTGACGGCATCCCTCCTCGCAGGGAGGGTAGCGGTGAACTCGAGGTTCACCGCAGGCCTCCTGCCAAGGTCTCTCTCGCCCAAAGTCGGGATAGTATACCCCGGAGTCGACCCGTCCATATTGACACGAGATATGCCCCGCTCGGCGGACGGCGCGAAGCGAATCCTCTTCGTTGGCCGTCTTGTCGACAGAAAGGGGGCAGACGACCTGGTGCGAGCCTTCAGCTCGCTGTCACAGGAGATCGGCGGCGTTTCGCTCGAGATAGTCGGCGCCGGACCAGAGATGGAGCGCCTGAAGGCCATGGCGCTAACGCTCGGGGTTGACGAGCGAGTGCGCTTTTTCGGGAACCTGACCGGGCGAGCTCTTTACGAAAGGTACTCCATGGCGGACGTCTTCGCCATGCCGTCCAAGGCGACCAGCACGGACGTGGAGGGGTTCGGCACGGTGTTCCTGGAAGCGGCACTTTTTGGGAAACCATCGATTGGAACCACTACCGGAGGCATACCCGAAGCCATAAAGGACGGAGAGACTGGGTTGCTGGTCCCTCCGCAGGATGTGGAAGCGCTCACGAAAGCGCTCGAGGAGCTCTTGAGCGACGACGAAAGGCGGGAGCGAATGGGTACCAACGCGCAAGAAACCGCGTTATCGAAATTCACTTGGAAAGCGAGCACGGCCTCTCTGGTCGGCCTCTTGGGCGG
>JAPCJP010000122.1 GCA_027886885.1 Nitrososphaerota archaeon
CGTCTGTGTGTGGGACTCTCGTGGGGTAGGAGGACATCGGCGAGAAGTGGGCGTAGAGCTTTCCCGCCTGGTATTGACCGTAGAGCTTGTAGGCTTCCTCGCAATAGCCGAGGATATCCGCCATCTTGACGAGAGGCTTCACGTCGTCGTCGCTCAGATATAGAACCCTGCGCACGATTGCCGGCTTGCCTTTCAGGCGGTTTTCGCTATATAACTTTTGGTCGAAACGCCCTCGGACATAACCTTCCTTCGCCCCAGACAACGCGGTGGTCCAGACGAAACAATAAAACCGCGGAGGGAGAAAGAGTGAGCAGGCATGCTCTCGTTAAGGATCGGCTCGGCCATAGACCCGATGCCCGTCGATAGCACTGCGAAGACTGCCAAGTTCCTCGAGAGTTGCGGTTTCAGCTCAGTCTGGCTAAGCGACGAAACCATTGTCTTCAACTCGCCTCCCGAGATGGTGGTCCCCGAGCTATTCCCGACCCTTGCGATGGTGGCGTCTTCGACGAAGAAGACGAAAATTGGTACTGCCGTGATCGACGCGAGCATTCGGCATCCCGCCAAGACGGCGCAGTCCGTCGCGACGGTTGACAGCATCGCGGGAGGAAGGCTGCTGATTGGCATCGGCGGAGGTGAGGTGGGTAATCGGGAGCCGTTCGGAATACCGATGGACCACCCCTTCGGAAGGATGGAAGAGAGCGTGAAAGTGATGAAGCTCCTCTTCAGGGCGACCTACAAGAATCCCGTCTCATTCTCGGGCCGTTTCTACTCCCTCAAGGACGCCTACCTGAAGATCAGACCCGTGCAAGAGGGCGGCCCTCCCATCATCGTCTCGGGGTTCGGACCGAGGGCGCTTCGGCTGGCCGGGGAGCTCGGGGACGGCTGGCTGTCGTTCGCCCACACTCCGGAGAGCTACAGGGAGACACTCCGGGGTCCCATAGCCGCCGCAGCGCGCAACGCCGGCCGTAGCCTGAAGGGCTTCGAAGCGACCATCGTAGTACCTGTCTGCATCTCGAAGGACCGCACCAAGGTGGTGAAGACCATGGGCGGGATCGCCAAAGACTGGCTCGTATGGTCGCCCGACAACATGAAGTTGATCGCGCCGAACGCCGTACAGCCGCTCGTTCGACAGCCCTACGCCAAGAGGAACGAGCCCGCCTCGATAAGGGCGCTCGCGAAGCTGGCCGCCCGGATATCCGACGAGGTCGCGTTGAAAATGACTGTTTCCGGGTCCGCAGACGACTGCGTGGAGCAGCTCTCAGCCTTCGTCCGTTCTGGTGTGAGCCACGCGGTCTTTTACATAGTGGCGATAGACAAACCGTGGACGATGGCGGCGAGGGAGGTGTCTGAAAAGATACTACCGCACTTTGATTTAGGGCGAGATGAACCGCTGACCAATCGGGCGCGAACTTAGTCTTATTTCTGAATGCCGGAGGATGATTAAATCCTACTCGCGAGTCATCGAGGCGGCGCAAAAGAGATGGCCAAGCAAAGCGAGAAACCTCCTTCGATGAAGGTCACAGGGTATACAGACAGGTTATCGGTTCAACCGGGTCAAAAAATCAAGTTCATGGTCAGCTGCGAAGGACCCAGCTATCGAGCGGATATAGTCCGCCTGATACATGGTGACCCCAACCCGAAGGGTCCCGGTTTCAAAGAAGAGGAGATCGAAATGTCCGTGAACAAGGAATATGCAGGCCGGATTCAGAAGATCTACAAGGGATCATTCGTCAGTGTGGGGGATTCTAAGAAACTGAATGCGGTCCGGAGCCTCACCCTCCTTGCTTGGATCTATCCTACCACGCCGTTGAAGGGAGCGCAGGGCATCCTCACCAAGTGGTCAGCGGATGATGGGGCGGGATACGGGCTCTTCATCAACGAGAGTGGAGAAGCCTCGCTCCGGGTCGCCGCGCGGGGTTCCAAAG
>JAPCJP010000066.1:0-1874 GCA_027886885.1 Nitrososphaerota archaeon
GTGAAGTTCCTGATTAAGCTCAACAGAGAACGAGGAACGACCATCATCATGGTGACCCACGACGAAAGTGTCGCGTCCAGGGCGGAAAGAATATTGTATCTGAAAAGCGGCCGGATAGTAAAGGAGAGCAGAGGAAATCTCGCCAAGACTAAAGAGGGACTTCAACACCATACGGCTCGAAAGGAAGACGCAGGAGCAGACGAGAAAGAAGAGAATGTGGAAGGAGCAATCTGAATTGCTTGGACATTCTTTGAGGCTGAAAGTCAGTTTTACAAGCCCTTCTGAGTCTCGCCCTTCTCGCTGGCTGGCTCCTTACCCTTCGAGTATCGCCGCCACGCTGGCACGGCAGCAACGTAAGCTACCAGGCCGATGGGAATCACGACGACTGCTACCTCGATGATTCCCTCGACAACACCGGAGAACAGAGCCCACACCGAGCCGGTGAATGAGGAGAGCTCTGATGTGGCCGGCGGAGCGGCAACTTTCACTATGACCGAGGAGAGCGTGACGTTGCCCGCCTGGTCCGTGGCGCTCACGGTCACATTGTACGTGCCAGCCTGGATGAACTGGTGGATGAGCTGTTGTCCCTCAGAAGAGGTCCCGTCCCCGAAGTTGTAGTTCACGAGGTACGGGCCGACACCGCCCGTCACGACGGCGTCGAAGGTCACGCTCATCGGGCTGAGGCCGGTGCGCGGCGTCGCCGAGAGCTTCATCGTCAAGGGTGCAGGGATTGGGGGTGTCGCGGCAGTCTCGAGTGTGACCGAGATTGTAGCGTAGTCGACGAGCTGCGCAGTCTGCAGAATCTGACTCTCAACAGAGTTGATCTGGGCGTCTGTCTGCTGGAGTATCGATTCTATCTGGATTGTGGAGTTGATCGATGTAGACTGGTTCAGGAGCTTCAGCAGAGAGCCCTGCTCCGTGACCAGCGAGGAGAGCGTTGCGTTGAGGTCGGCGTACTGTACCGACACGTCGTCGCTCGAGCTTTGAAGGTTGGCGATGGTGCCCAATCCCTGGAGCTGGACCAGTGCGGTCTGGAAGTTCTGCGCCGGTACCATCAGTGTTATCGATGCCGACCCGTTGGCCGAGGAGTCGTAGCTTGTCGCAGCAACGTACCCGCCAAGGCCAGAAGCGACCAAGCTTACCTGCTGGACGCTCGCTGAGGGCTCTTTCACCTCAATAGATATGCTGCCAAAGAACTCGATGGAGTGGCCCGAGCCCGTACCCGTGCTATTCGTAGAACTTGACAAACTCGATGCCTGACCGTCGTTCGCGGCTGCAGTCGTGGTAGACGCTGCCGTTGCCGTGGACGTCTCGGTCACAGTTCCCAGGACCACTGTGGAAGGCACTGAACCACCTGAGGAAGCTGGTCCGAAACCATACGAAGCAACCCCTGCATCTGCTCCGTTCTGTATTCCGGCGGATGCCGGAACGGCAAGCGGACCTGTCGTCCGATTGAAGACAGCCGCTCCCACGCCTCCGATTATTATCAAGGCGACCATGACGAGCATCACCTTCGCGAACAACCCGCTCTTTCTCATACATAGTTTATCCTATCGCCGATGTGATGAGCTTTTGTCAGATGAGTCGGGCAAAAGTATTTATCATGAAAAGCCCGAATTGTGTCAAGGCCCTTCTTGCGGTCTTCAATCGCGCTCGCCGCACTCGTTTGTTTCGCTCTGGTCAACACTGCTTTTTTGGGTTACTATCTCTATTCCGACTCCGGTCTGAACGGAGGCTCTAGTGCCAATGCGGCTGACGTTCAGAGTGTAGCTTCGAGTTCGACCGCAACCATCGCGGCTACCACGACCGGAGCCGCCTCGACCAACGCAACAGAGTCGACGGGAACTCAATCCACATCGACGAGTCTGCAAGGG
>JAPCJP010000066.1:1974-7228 GCA_027886885.1 Nitrososphaerota archaeon
GCTGGTCTCGTCAAGTTCTTCGAAGGTCATTCCCTGATACTAGCTCCGAGCAGCTGGGTTGCGGTCGGAGGGATGTGGATCTGGAGGGGGAGGATGAGGTCCAAATGGACTGGACTGGGATTCGACTCGGAAGTATTCAGCCTGTTCGTCAAGATGAAGGGCGCCAAAACCAGGATCAGGCTCCTCGACGCGCTCTCTATCCCGAAGGACCGACAGCAGTTGGCTGAAGAGCTGGGGCTGGACTGGAAGTCCGTAGATAGGCATGTGATGGTGTTGAAGAAGTATGGCTTCCTCGACGAAAAACTTGTGTATGGACGCGTCAGGATTTACCAACTCACTCCCATTGGAACTTCCCTGCTAAAGCTCCTGGAGGAGCTGACCAACGAGGAGAAGGTCGGTGCAAACGAGCCCCCTGTGCTTCTAAACTAGGAAGCTAGCTTCATGACTGCGAAGACAACGCGGGGCGACGTACTGGTCCTCGCGTTCATGATCTACGCGTTTGGAATCTGGTTGCACATCCCGTTTGGGGGAGGTCACATCTACAGCGACATCGTGAGCGTGTTCGGGACCCAGCTGCTCAAGCCAAATTTCTCTGCTACGAACATACCATACGTCAACACTTTCGTGGAGTACCCGGTCTTGGTGAGCCTCTTCATCTACGCGATGGGGCTCATCGGCAGCGTCCTACCCTTTTCCACTCTGAACGGATACTACTTCGCATCGGTAGCGTTCCTTGCCATACCGAGCCTGCTCCTAGTCGACGAGACCATGAAGGTCGGTCGCCTCGTCGGTGCCAGCGAACGCCGAGTCCTGTTGTACATCGTCCTGACGCCGACGTTCCTCTTCCTTCTCCTCGAAAGCTGGTATATGGTGGGCGTCTACTTCTCGATGCTTGGTCTGCGGATGTTCCTCGAGGGTAGGCGCACGCTTTCCGGCGTACTCTTCGGTATCTCCGCCGCCTCAAACCTCGTTACCGCTGCTCCTGCGATCGGGTTGTTCTTCAGCCTCCGCAGCCTCAGAGGAGGGCTCGTCTTTGCCGGGAGCGCAGGCTTGACATTCTTGGTCCTAAACACTCCGTTCGTCTTAATCAACCCGCAGCTCTGGATCTCATACTGGCAGTTCCAATCTAATTGGTACATCGAGGGCTCGTGGATGCTGGCGTTCTTGAACAACGAATCTCCCCTCAGACATGTCATCTTTCCTGCCCTGGCTGTCGTCCTGCTGGGCGCGATACTCGTGCTGTCCAGGACGAAGCGGACGCGCGACCCGCTGACGCTCGCTTGGCTCTCGACCTTCGCCTTGCTCTTCAGCAGCTACGTATTCACGCCCCAGATGAACCTCATACTGCTTCCTTTCTTCGCGTTGGTGCCAATTGCGAAGCGGTACTGGGAGTTCCTCGCCTTCGATATTCTGACCGCCGCAATCCTCGTGATCGGCTTTTCCCAGCCCCTCCAGGCCGTGGGAATAACATACAACGTCGACCAGTTCTCGTACTATTCTCCCGTGCAATGGGCGGAAATCATCAGGTCGTTATGGCTCGGCAAATTCCTCTTTTGGGATGGGCTCGGGAAGGTGATTCGCGGTAGGGTCGTGGTAGACGGCACTCTCTCGGGGAGCGTAATGAAGCTGGACAACTGGTTGCGAGCCCGGCTTTTCGGGCGCGTACGAAGAATACCGAAGAGCATTGGGCGTCAGTGATTCAGCGGACTCGCAGCTAGATGGGCAGAAAGGCTGGTCCAGACCGAGACGAGAGTATTTACACCGTCCGAGCGCAGAATCTAATCGATGAACAAGGCTTTCGTCCTAGTCAACACCAACCTTGGTTCAGAGGCCGAGGTAGAGTTAGAGTTGAAAAAGGTCGGAGGCATTGTCGGAGTCCATGAGGTCTATGGTGTCTACGACCTGGTGATAGAGGTCGAAGCCGAGTCCCAGCAGAAGCTTAAGGAGATAATTTTCTCCAGAATCCGCACGCTCAAGAACGTGAGGTCCACACTCACGCTCACCACGGTCGCGACATAGGCTCGGTGCGGCTAAATCCTCACCGGAGCCGAGGGCGCCGTTCAGAGCCTGACCGGCTCCACATTCTCCCAGCTAGCGGCGTCTAACCCAGGGATTGCTAATTATGTCTACTACCTCATTCGAATTTTTGCCATCTTCAGCGCAGGGCTTGGGGCCTTCTTCATGGTCGTGTCAGCGACGGCCTACAGGAAGGGGAGGTGTGGGCCTGGTACCTGATGTGGGTTGTGCCCGTGCTCTTCCTGCTCGATGTGGCCAATGACTACTATGCGTTCAATTACGTGGATGTCAGTTCGATGATTATTGCCGCGATCATAGTCATGGGTCTGCTCCTGCCTTACAGGCAATTCTTCCCTTCTGAGCAACGTCATCGTCTTGTAGAATAAGTCCAGCATCTTTGCGCCCTAGATTGTTATCTACTCCTCCCCTTTATTTCCACTCCAGAGAAGAATATAGAGAGTAGGTCGTGTTGTATAGGAGAAGAATATACTCGCTCTTGGTCTAATCTTCTTTTAAAATATAGTTAAGCTATGATCAATGGTGACGAGTGGTTGATTAGTGGTCATAGGGAGCTCAAATTTGAGCTTGGACTCCGATCACTGGAAATGAAGGGGTGGGAGGGTTGACTGTGAAAAGGTGTGATACCATTGAAGATAGAGAATCATCATATGCTCCGATGAACAGGAGACCTGTGAATATGGCCGCGATTGCCGGGCGAGAGGTTCATGACACCCCTTTGTTTCCACTGGAACCATTGGAGCCAGATAGCCGAAACGTGCCTGTGAAGCCCTGTGAACTACCTGGATCGTATCATCGAAGGGTCAAGCTTTGTTCGCAACCTGTTCACAACTTCACACCGGTATGACATTTAACGGGTCGGCTGTGAACACGAGCTCGACTTGCAGAAGAAGGTCAAGATAGAGTTCCAGGACGATAGCGGCGCGCGGTATAGTTTGGCCGTGGAGGGCAGGGTATCGCGGGAGAAAGTACTGAAGATAATGGACCTCATGGAGCTCGTCGAAGGGGAGAACGGCATCACGGAGCCACCGGTCGACGGGTCCACGGTGTTCGGGAAGCTCATGAACGTGATCAACGAGTCGTTTGCGGGGAAGGAGTTCAGCTCGGCGGACGTGGCGAGGGACTATGAGGAGAAGGAAGGCGCCCACATACCCCTGAGCACGGTCTCCACCTACCTATCACGCCTGGCCACGAGAGGGACTCTGAAGCGGCAGAAATTCGGCAACTCGTGGGTGTACAGGCAGGTCTACCTGCACGCCGAGCAGGCCCTGAAGCCTTAGCTGAGCGTAGCGAACACCGCGGGACCCCACATAAAACCCGGAAAAGGATTCATCCTTCACACATCATAATGCTTAAATGTAATCTCCGCCTTACTTAGCAGTAAGGAATAGAGAACTTGGAAGTAAGCGTCGGCTCCGTGACTTCGAAGGGTCAGATCACTATCCCCAAGGAGGTCAGAGACAAACTCCACCTCAAGAGCGGAGACAAGGTCCTGTTCTCGATTGAGGATGGGGAAGCCAAAATCAGAAAGGTCGAGCACGAGAAGCTGTCGGCGTTGCTCAAAAGGCAGGGCGCCTGGGAAGGGGAAGGCAGCGTCGAGTTCCAAAGGAGACTCCGCGAAGAATGGTCCTCTCGGCAGTATTAGATACCAACATCTTCCTGAACGTAAAGAAAGAGGAAGCTCTCTTCGAGGATTCGTCAACGGTCATGGACGCGGCCGACGCTTCCAGGTTCGTCGCAGTGGTCTCCACGGTCACACTCGCCGAACTCTCGACCGGGTACAACCTGCGGGGGAACGGCGCCGGAAAGCGAGAGCTCTTCGACCACCTATTGACCAGCGACGGGTATCACCTGGTCCCCGTAGACGTCGCAACTGCTGACCTTTCAGGGGAGATACGAGCCAAGGCCGGCGTATCGTTGCCGGATGCCATCATCGTCTCCACGGGACTCCTCGAGGGGGCCTCCTACATAGTCACACACGACAAGGAATTCGAGAAAACGAAGGCGTATCTCCAGCCGATTTCAGCACGGGACTTTATGGAAAAGATCGGGGATTCCACCCTGAGCCCTCAAGGTTGAGCGAAGCGAACGCCGCGGGGTCGCGCATAAAACCCGGAAAGCATTGAGATTGTAACGAAGCACGGAATCATTCTTGTTTTGAGTCTTTGTCCCCGTCTTTTTCTCTGGCCAGATAATCCTTCAACATGAAAACCTTGGTACCTCTACCAACCTTGGCGACGACCTTATCATGAAATACCTTATCGCAAGTCACGAGCTCTGAACCGATGTCCTGCGCAAGCGCAAGGTAAGCTGAATCATAGGTCGTCACGTCCATCTCCCTCGCCAGAGAAGCCGCCCGAGATACCGATGCGGCCGTTGGGGCGATAAGCGCGACATCGAGGTCAAACAGAGCCCTCACGCTCGCCTCCAGTTCGCCGTCGCCGAGGCCCGACCTGTACCGCAGCGCGTTCGCAAGCTCATAGACCAGCAGGTCTGGGGCAAACAGGCTCAACTCCTCATCTGTGTGGGCGTCCCTCAATCTGACCGCGTCCTCGCTATCGGCTTCCTTGACGAACCACTTGACCACCACCGACGCGTCCACGACTAGCGCCGCCGGTCTCTCCATTCTCTTACGACCTTCTCGCCCGACCACTCGCCCTGAACCTTCTGCTTTGACCTGATCAGGTCCATAATCTCCGCGGCGGCCCGCATCTTCCCGGGGTCCCGGATCCGGTGGACGATAAGGAGCTGCTCGGAAGACCACCCCGAGAACGCCTCCGACGCCGCCTGACCCATCGTCAATCCTTCCCTGGCCGCCCTCGACTTTAGTTTCCTGTACGCCTGTCTTTCGACGCCCTTGATAACTATCGTCTCCCGGTCGGTCATGGGAACCAGGACCAGGAAGCGGTATAAATTGTTATACCCAGGCACGCCGTCCCACCGACTTGCTGGTCATTCTGGGACCTGAGCGAAGCGAACGCGAGGGGACCGGCCGTAAAGCCGGGAACCTATTGCATCTGAAGCAGAGCTACGGGTTCTCCAGGTAACGGCGCCCGCTCTCTGTCACCTGGTAGACAAAGGGGCGTGTCCTGTCTGTATTTCGCGTAACTAACCCCTTCTCATACAATATTTTCATGACCCGGCCCGTATGCTCCCTTGAACGGTCGATTACGACCATGATCTGGTTCGAAGTCTTCGGGCCCTGAAGCAAAGCCTGCAG
>JAPCJP010000067.1 GCA_027886885.1 Nitrososphaerota archaeon
CGTCCCTACTGGGAATCCCGGTCAGCACCACGCAATGCGTAAGCGGCTCAATCATGGGAGTGGGCGCCACAAAACGCTTCTCTGCGGTGAGATGGGGAGTGGCGCGGAGAATCGTCTGGGCTTGGTTGATTACGATTCCCGTATCCGCCATCATCGCATGCGTCGCCTACTACATTGTCATCGCACTACGTTGAAGGCGAGCCTGGGACGGGCGGCTGGCTCTAGCTCAATGGGGACCACATGACAAGAATTAAGAAGGAACGTTCCCTTGCCTAATGGTGGGAATATCTCCTCGAGAAAAAATGACGACAGAATTGCAGGTGAAACACCTCATCAAGATGGCAGGATAGGAGGACGGAGCCTCAAGTACGTGATATGTGCGCTGCCGCACGAGGAAGGCCGGAAGGAGGTAGCGGCGAAATTTCGATTGTGGGTTGACTTTTCTTCCGGTCCGGTTCTAGTCTGTTCAAAGCACCGGGACGAACTGCTTCTTCGTGCTACAAAGGAAGAGCGATTGTAGACCCAAGGGTTAGGACGCGTCGGTTTTCTGTTCAGTACCCCAGGAGGGCGCGAATCCAGATCGGGAGGAAGCTCTTGTCCGGATAGAACAAGAAGAACCAGCCGAAAACGGCCGCCAGAAGGATGTACGCTATCCCTCGGGGGAACCACCTGCGCGTCATGACATAGGCCATGCCGATGGCGAGCGCGGGGTCCGCGGCGAGGATGTAGTATGGGTAGGTGACCCTCCCGTAGAGGAAGATCAATACGTAGGGGACGAAGGTGAAGGCGAACCATAGCGCGGCGAACCGGGCCAGCTCGTACGCCGGAGCCTCGCCCCCTTGAACACTCTGGTAGCCGTAGGTCATCGGCTTCGTGGGACCTGTACTGGAAGTTGTCGACGTCGAGCCGGCCGACGAGTAAGCGAATGACCCAGGCGACCAGAGCGTGCCAGGGAGCTTATGCGAGGGCGATCCGTGCGCAGCATCTCGCCTTCCCTTCCACCTCTTGTAACCCAAGTAGACCACGTACGGGACCCAGATGTAGACGAACCACGTCTCGATGAAGTTGGGGACGCCGAAGTAGCCGACGCTCACGTACGAGATGGACCGAAGGCCGGTGGTCGCCGTGGCGTGGATGACGTCGTAGTTGACCGGGAAGTAATAGAGGAACCATTCGAACGGTGTGATGTACGGCGGCTGGCCATTGGCGAAGATGGAAAAGCCGTTCACCTTCAGCGAGGCGCTGTAGCTCAGTATGTATTGTATGTCTGCGACGAAGGTGGTGGTCACGCTATTCCCAAAGAGGCTGTCGTAGAGCTGCAGCCCGACGCAGAAGAGCGCCACGGCCACAGCGAGCATCTTGACCGAGGAGATCGTCCTGACCCGACGGCCACCGGCCCCGAAGACCAGGATGTAGAAGACGAGGAAGGCCAGCATGAAGACGCCCAGCTCCTTCGAGAGCGCGGAGAGCCCGAGAAGCATCCCGGAGATGACGTACCTATCAAACTTCCAAAAGTGAACGTCCGCGACGTAGACGAGAAACGCGAGGAGGCCGAAGAAGATCATGTAGATGTCAATCACGGCTATGCTCGACTGGACGAAGAATAGCGTCTCGAACGCAATCAGGAACGCGGCGAAGAGCGCGAGCCTGTTGTCCCTGGTGAACTTCACGCAGATGCCGAAGACGAGAGGGATGCAGAGCGTGCCGAGCAGCGCCTCGAAGAAACGCCACCCGAAGTCGTTGTCACCGAAAAGGGCGATTCCCGCCGCTATGAAGGCCTTGGCGAGGAAGGGATGTTCGAGGTTGCAGTTGTCGAGGTACGGCCCACACTTCTCCCCCGAGAGCAGCGCCTGCGCGGCCGGTATGTAGCGGATCTCGTCAAACACGCATCCCTGGACGCCGACGGTGCCGAAGCATTGCGAAGTCGCAGGGGAGTTTATTGTGTACAGGTGCGCAACCATGATCCCCACCGTTATGCAGAGGAGGACCAAGATCACCTTCCTCTGTTTCGGGTACCTCAGGAGAAGCCAGAGCACCCCCGAGGCCGTGGATGCAGCGGACCCTCCGGTGAGGATGTAGACGAACGGCGTAAGGTCGGTCACCGCAATCGATGCCGGGTTGGCAGCGTGGATGATCACGAGGACGAGCGTGATAAGCAGGTCAAGCAGCGAGAGGCCTGCGAGGAACAGGCACCAAGAGCGGAGGCCGGCGTACGTCCTTTGGACCTGCTGGTCTTCCCCCATGCTCCCGCTGTCCATCGCAGCATTGCGGCCTGTGCTGGCGATATTAGCATGCCGTCTCCCCAACAGTCTCTCCAAAATATGATAGCTCCTTGATTGCAAGGCTTGGATTATCAAGGATCAGGTTTTACGAGTCGCATAGGGGACTCGGAAAGGAGGGATGGTGCGGCCGGCGGGATTCGGACCCGCGGTTAGAGGCTTGGGAAGCCCCTGTCATAACCACTAGACCACGGCCGCGCTTGGGCGCAGAGGACATTGGAGCCTGTATAAATCAGATTTAGAGGCGCCCGGCCTTCGGGCATCTGAGAGCAAGGAGGAAATCCTATAAATCGACCGCCGCTGCCGCGCGAATCGTGCAAAAGCCCCTCCTCGATGCCGTCGCGGCGAAGGTTCGTGAGATTGGCGATGGGGGTTACGGGAGGGTGTACCGAAAGAACGGCAAGGAATACAGGAGCCACCTGCACCAGATTGTAGGGGAGTTGCTCGATTCTCTGGAGATAGAATACAAGACGCGCGTCCCCATATTTCCGGGGGCGCGGACCATGGCCGATTTTGCGATAGGCAAGAAGCTCATCCTGGTCGAGAGGGAGCCGACCAGGGAGGAGATGGCGAAGGCGAAGAGGGCCGGGAAGAGTTGCATCATCGTTTCACGAAGTGCAATCCGCAGCGACCTGTTCGACGACGGTCTGAGGGTGGTGCAGATGGGCGCAGGTCCGCAGGACGGCAGGCTGCAGACCATCTTCCTCGACGACCCTTCGTTCAACTTTGACTACGCCCACATCCTCCCCAAGACCGAGAAGTGTTCTGTTATGCACGGGCACACGTCCTCTGCCCTGGTGGAGATCGTCGGGAGCCCGCGTGATGGGATGGTCGTCGACTTCAACGACGCAAAGCCGATAATCAGACAGGCCATCTCGGCTCTGGACCACAAACTCTTCATCAACAAGAGGTATGTGACGGGAGAGGACAAGACCCACGTCCATCTGAAGTTCGAGACGGTCCATGGAAGCTTCGAGTTGAAGGTCCCGAAGAAGACCACTGTGCTCTTGCAGGGCGAGGCGACCGTCGAGAACCTCGCGCAGGAGTTGCTCAGGCGTATCTCCCCCCGGATGCCGGAGAACGTGGAAGCGGTGGGCGTCTACGTCTACGAGGGGCTCAACAAGGGGACGCACCTGCTGGCGCAGGTCCACACTCGCGAGGCCGAGAGTCGACGGACACCGTAGTACTGCTCTCCGGCGGCATTGACTCGGCCACCTGTCTCTTCCTCTCCAAGAAGAAGGGGAACAGGAACAGGGCGCTAACCGTCATGCTCCACGGGATGGCTGAGGGAGAGCTGCGAGCTGCCACCGCCATCGCAAGACGAGCGGGAGTCCTCGAGCACAGGTTCTTCTCCGTGCCGGAGCTGAGGGAGCTCGGCGATATGCGAACACCCAGGAGGCTCGCGGGCATGCCCAGGGCGTACATCCCCATGAAGAACGCGATCTACTATTCGGTGGCTGCTTCGTTCGCTGAGGAGGTGGGCGCGACGCGCCTCATAGGGGGCCACAACCTTGACGACAAAGGGGTCTACGAGGACACGAGCGAACGATTCTTCGCGAGCATGCAGAGCGCTCTCAGGGAGGGGTCAGAGAGGCTTAGGGCAGGGAGGCTGTCGATCTGGAGGCCTTTGAGACGCCTGGACAAGGCTGCGGTCGTGACCATGGCGGCCGAGCTCGGCGTCCCCCTGGAGCTCACCTGGTCCTGCCATAGGGAGGGGACGAAGCCCTGCTGGCGATGCTCCGGGTGCATCCAGAGAAAGAAGGCATTCCGGGAAGCGGGAATCGCAGACCCCTTGGTCAAAAGGCCGGTTTGAGACCGAAAGGGTATAAAGTGGGTCCGGGCTGGCCCAACTCTCATGCGCCGCGGCAGAGACAGTGAAGGTCGAGTCTTGACCGATGCCCAGTATATTGACACCCTCGTGGACACCCAGAGCGAGCCGTCCCAACTCGCCGTACAGGCAGGTGTGGGCGACCTCCGGGTCATGTACCAGGACGGGAAGCTCTCGATACCAGTCCTCCTGAACATACAGACGTCTACCGGTCTTCACCGCGGCGTCCACATGAGCAGGCTGGTGAAGGCCGCCTCGACCCGGAGGGTCTCGGGGATGGCGGATTGGCTCGGTTCGATCTGCAGAGAGGTCAACAAGACCCAGCCCGGCTCGAGGGTCACGTGCAGCATGGAGCTGCCCTATGCGGACCAGTTCATCCCGGTCAAGATTAGCCGCAAGGAGAAGGGGGCGGTAAGGTACCAGATCACGGCCAAAGGCATGACCGCTTGTCCGTGCAGTAAGAGCATGATCGGCATCGGACACATGCAGAGGGCCGAGATGGTCGTTGTGATGGACGAGAAGAAGCCCGTAGACTTGATCGAGACCATTGGCAGGATAGAGGAGTGCTTCTCCGCCGTCCCCACCGAGAGGATGAAGAGGGTCGAGGAGGCCAAGAAGATCCTCGAGGCCCAGGAAAACGCGCGTTTTGCGGAGGACCTGGTGAGGGAGTGCGTGGCGCGCTTCCCCGAATCGCTCTACATCAGCTCCAGGTGCTTCGAGTCCATACACGCCCACGATGCCGTGGCGACATGGTCCAGGAAGGAAGGCTGGGTTCCACTGCTCTAAGAAGGATAGAAACGGCCGACCATTGTCGGCCGATCGTTCCGGATTGTATTGCCCGACTAGGCCTGTGGCGCTGCCGGCGTGGTAGTGGGTTGATCCACTGGCGGCGCTGGCGCTGCCTCGGCGGCTGGCATGGGCGCTGCCTTATTCTCCAGGTAGCCGTTGTTCTGGAGCCAATCTGCGTGGTCCTTGATGTATCTCCACATGATGTCGGCCCGCTTGTTATCGAAGTCCCAGGGTGAGACGAGCACGATGTCCCGCTCCCGTATCCACATCCTGCGCTTCATCTTGCCCCGGATTCTGCAGAGGCGCGTCTTGCCGTCCATGCACGCTACGATGACCTGGTTCCCGCCGGAAATCTTGACGACCCTCCCGAGTATCTCGCCCTGCTGCGGCATGACGAGTTCCTTTAGGTGCGCTTCGTTTAGGACCTTTCTCTTACCCAACTCAATCTCCTCACTTGTGAGTAGCAGGCACCGCACAGGCTGCGGAAGGTGCGCGTGTCTTCATTGAATATGGTGCTAGAGTGGGACCTGCAGACCCACCTTTGACAGTCTCCACATTGGACCTTGGCGACTGCATTGCAGTTATAGCACCTCACCAACGGGACCGCCTACCGTAGCCGCCCCTTCTGTTATTACCGCCGGAACGCCTGCCCCCGTAACTATACCTCTCATTCTGGAGCTCGGTGATGCTGGTCTTTGCAGTGACATAAAAGTTGTGCTCAGAGTCCTGGGGTCGCAGCGGCTTGATGACCGCCTTGGTCAGTCCGAGTATCCTGGAGAAGTCCTCATCGTCGTCGTAGGTGACGAGCGTGAAGGCCTTTCCTCCGCCTCCTGCCCTCGCGGTCCTTCCCGTCCTGTGGAAGTAGAGTAGCGGGTCCTGCGGCACGTCGTAGTTCACGACGCAATCAACCTGGGTGATGTCTATGCCTCGGCTCGCCACGTCGGTGGCCACAAGCACGTCGGCGTGCCCAGACCTGAAAGTGCTCATGGAGTGGTCCCGCTGATGTTGGCTGAGGTCTCCGTGCAAAGGCACGGCGTTGATGTACCGTTTCGTGAGTTCTCTGGCGAGCTTGTGCGCGCCGTACTTTGTCCGGCAGAAGATTATGGTGCTGGTAGGCTTCTCCTTGTTGAGGATGTCAAGAAGCAGTTCCTCCTTCTCGGCGTGGTCCACGACCGCGTAGTATTGCTCCAGGGCATCCGATTGTGGCTCGTCTGCCGATACGAGTATCTTCTCGGGGTTGCGCATGTACTTGTTCGAGAGGTCCATTATCCTCCTCGGCATGGTTGCGGAGAAGAGGCCCATCTGTCGGGGCTCTGGGACCGAGTCGAGTATGAACTCGACATCCTCGATGAAACCCATGTCCAGCATGGTATCGGCTTCGTCTAACACGACGGACTTGACCTTCCCGAAGTCGAGTGATCCTCGCTTCAGATGGTCCATTATTCGCCCGGGGGTCCCAACGATTATGTGGGCGCCTCGGTCGAGCGCATCGAACTGGACGTTTATCGATTGTCCACCGTAGATCGTCACGATCCTGACGGTCGTGAAGATGGCGAGCTTTTTCAGTTCAGCCGTAATCTGCACGGCGAGCTCCCTGGTCGGAGCCAGGACGAGCCCCTGCACGTCCCAACTGCTCTGGTCGATGCCATTGAGCATCGGCAACCCGAAGGCTGCCGTTTTCCCGCTTCCCGTCTTCGCTTGCCCTATCACGCTTCGGCCTGATAAAAGGGGGCCTATGGCGCGTTCCTGGATTGGGAAAGGCTTCTCAAATCCAGCTGCTTTTACACCCTTTAGTAACTGAGGGTGTAGTTCCATTTCTTCGAAACTATCCATTTTCTTTTCTTTTCCACGGCAATTCGGCGTCAGAGAGTCAGAGCGTAACCGTCCTGAATCAACTATACACTGACTTGCAGTATTCAAAACACCGCATCAGTTCTATTTAAATGTATCACAAAGTCTTTGGGTTTTCTGGCATTTTCTGCATAATCGAGATATACGGAGAGCGGACAAATCCTATGGGATGAGCGAAGACAGTCAAGGAAAAGAACTGGTTTCAAGGTTGGCGCTCGACGTCAAAGCCCTGACGCTTCTTTACGAATCCGACGACCGCCTCAGAGGGCTCTTGAAGGAGGAACTGATCGACTCGAAGGACGAGTCCATGAGACGGTTCATGGGGCTCCTCGATTTCGGACAAAAGTCAGGGCAGAGAGGCGCCCTCCTAGTCGCTCTTGGGCAGATGGTCCTCGCTGCTTTGTTGGCCCTCTTTGGGATAGTCGC
>JAPCJP010000068.1 GCA_027886885.1 Nitrososphaerota archaeon
CCCCCTTGTCCTCATAGGTCCTCAGGAACTCCTCGAAGAGCTCCGACATCTTCCTAGTGATAACTGCCAACTAGGATTCCCCCAGCAGCGAGCTCTTCCACTCCTCCGCCTGAGACCTGGACGTCGTGAAGAACGCCTTCTCCTCCGGTGTTATCTTGTCGCCTATGGTCTGGAGGCTCGCCGAGGAGCTCACCGAGAGCAGCTTGCTGAGCCTGCGCCCGATCAGGTCGTAGCTTGTCGCCTTGAGCCTTTCGTAGTCGTCCCTTCTGTACTTGCCCGTCTCTGTGCCGGACTTGACGGCGCTCAGCCTTCTCCGCATCTTCAGATAGAAGTTCGGCTGAAGGGCGGCCAGCTGTTGGGCGCCGAGCATCTTCTCCCTGGTGAGTGCCTTGAATATTTCTACCTCGAAGGCCTCCTCCTGGATTTCGGCCACGCTAAGCTCTGCTAGCTCCTCAGCCGCCCACCTCGGGAGCTCGACGGTCTCCCCCTCCTTCATCTTCTCAATCGTCATGTCCCCCACCTCTAGCTGCTCCATCGATGATTTGACCACCACCCGGACGGGGGACAGCAAGAATTCTCTCTCACGTCGTTCGAAAAGTTCGGTGATGACCTTTCCTGCCGTGTCCAAATGCGATCGACCCAGTCTCCGAGGTTAGGAATTAACTGAGGACAGTCGGGATTAATTAAGTATGTCCTAAAGTTCCGTCCATCCGCCCACCCCTGACTTGATCGCACGGTCGTAGACCATCCACCCCACGGCGTTGTCCTCGAATGAGAGGCCCACGGCCTTGAAGATGGTGACCTCCGAGTCGTTCGCCCTGCCCTTGACTTTCCCGGAGACCAGGCCCGCCATCTCTCCCCTGATGCTCTCCTGGGTGATCCGTCCTTCCTTGATCGGGATCAGTATGTCCCCCGCTTCCTCCATCGCCGCCTCCATCGAATCGACGTACACCGATGCCTTCCGCACGAGGTCGGACCCGAGCTCTCTCGTCTCGGGGGTGTAAGCTCCTATCGCCACGACGTGCGTGCCGGGAGCCACATGCGCCGCGTCGAGGACCGGGGTCTTCGAGGTCGTCGCTGTGACCACCACATCGGCGCGCGCAGTGGCCGATTGGACCGTGTCTGCGGCGCTCGCCTTGAGGTGGAGCTCCTTCTCGCACCGCTCGATGAGCCTCTTCTGCCTTCCACCATCGAGGTCGAATATCGACACCTCGCTGAGCTCAAGCTGAGACGCGACCCCGCTGACCTGATAGAATCCCTGCCCTCCAGCCCCGATCATCGCGAGCTTGCGTGAGTCCTTCCTCGCGAGATATCTGCATGAAAGGCCCGACACCGCCCCGGTCCTGAGCCCCGTCAGGCTGGTCCCTCCCATGATGCACTTGAGCTGTCCGTCCTTCCCGTCTACGAGGAGGACGACCGCCTGGATAGAGGGGACCGCCGGTCCAAGGTCGGGATATATGGTGACCATCTTCAAGCTCATGGTGTCCTTCTTCTCTCTCACGAGAGACGGCATCAGCAATATGTTCCTCACGTCGCTCATCCTGAACCTCGTCCTGATCGGCGATTCAACCTGCCCCTCACCTAGCAGACGAAATGAGCTGTTCAGCTCGTCGACGCATCCGCGCATGTCGGCGAGGGCGATGACCTGGTCGTTCGTGAGAGTGAGGATTCTCAAGTTCTGCTCTCAGCGCATCTCCGGGACCCGGCTATCTATATACGCGCCGGACTCAGTGCGGCTACTCGGGAGACCCATCCAGTTCCGCGGCGGTCCCGGACTTCTCCCCGTTCTTCTCATCGAGCCGCCCGACTATCCCCGAGATCTCAGACTTGGTCAGGGTATGGCTAGGTTTCTCCTTCAATATCCCCTGCGGCCTCACCAGCAACACGACGACGAGGAGAGAGCCGAAGAGGAGGTACTCCAGCCAGGTCACGTCGAAGGGCAGCACGTTCTGAAGATAATATTTCGTCGCGTCTATGTACTGCATCAGGAAGATGAAGATGAACGTCCCGACGGCCACCCCGGAGTTGCTGGCCACGCCTCCCAGTATGACGATGAGCCACGGCCAGAACGTCCACGTGACTCTGTCGTAGATCGCGGGGTTGGTGTCTCCGCTGTAGATCGTATACAGCGCCCCTGCGACGCCCGTGATTATCGAGGCTATTATCAGGACGTTCCTTCTGATCGCGACCGTGTCCTTCCCCAGCGCCTCAGAGGCGGCCTCGTTGTCCCGCATCGCCCTGAGCGTCCTGCCGAGGGGGGACCTGACCATCCTCTCCGCGTACACGTAGACTACGAGTGCGAACCCCGCTATGAGCAGGGTCGCCGCGAGCGTCGAATACGAACCCGCCCACGCGAAGAAGTTCGGTATGCCGATGCCAAGGCTTCCGTTGATGATAGGTGAATAGTTGCTCAGGAAGATTTGGAAGAACGCCGCAGACCCCAGCAGGAGCATCGCCAGATAGTCCTCGCGGAGCCTTATCGCCGGGAATATCGATATGTAACCGAGGATGCCACCCACCAACCCCCCGATGGCCATGGTGAGGGCTATCAGGGCGACCGAGGCGGGGATGTTCGACTGGAGGATCGTGGTGAGATTGGCGGCTATGATGAAGTTGTCGAGGCCGACGGGGTCTCCGCGGACGTGCGTTATCCAGGCCGCCGCCCTGATAGCGACGCTGCCCGAGAACGCTGCCCCTCCCATGAAGTACAGGACCTTCCCGAAGTTCGGGATGCCTGCGTACCCCATCTCGAGGTTCAGGGTTATGCTGATTATCAGGTACAGGGCGAAGAACGCGAGAAGGGAAGTGAGAAAGACGTTCCAGTTCGTGATTCCGAGGACGGCGAGTGGTGGAAGCATCTAGCTCCCATTCCCCCTCGACAGCAGCCTTCTCCAGTTGACCGAGGTGATGCCTCCCGGGATGACCAACAGCGTGATTACCATGACGAGCAGCGGGATGCCCGGTTCGTACGGCGTGACCCAGGGTCCTATGTACTGCGCCCCCAAGGTCGTGACAACTATCTCGCTCGACCCGACGACCAGCCCCCCGATCACGGCTCCGTAGATGCTCTTCAGGCCTCCTAGAATGCTGCCAGCGAACATCGATATCAGCAGGACAGAGCCGATGTCCGGCTCCCCGCCCTGCCAGAAGGAGTAGAAGACCCCCGCGATGGCTGCGAGCCCTCCAGCGACGAACCAGGAGGTGACGTAGATCACCTCCGTGTTGACCCCGACCACCTTGGCTAAGTTTGGATTCTCCACAGTCGCCCTCATCGCGAGGCCGAAGCGGGTCCTGGTCAGGACCAGGTAGAGACTCGCTGTTATCAGCGCGAGCGCTATCGGGGCGGTGTAGACCACGCCGTTCACGCCGAACAGGGAAAAGTCCGCTCCCGTCAGGGCGAAGAAGAGCTTCGCGTCATATACCTTCTTCACCTGGTAGAGGTAGTCCGAGTATATCCCGAAGACCCCCACGAATATGATGTCCACTGCGAGCGTGGCGATCATGAGCGAGATCACCGGCGCGCCTCTCCTCGAGAGGGGCCTCAGCACGACAAGGTAGATGCCGAGCGCGACGACCCCGCCGACCAGGAATGAGAGGGGAAGGGACTCGTACGGGTTGATCTTGTTGATGCTCAGGAGAGCAAAACCGGTGTAGAGGCCCGCGGTCACGAGTGCACCCTGCGCGAAGTTGGGGACCTTGGTCGTGATGTAGGTCAGCGTGAGGCTGACGCTCATCAGCGCGAACAGCGACCCGTACACTATCGCACTGATTATGTACGGGGGAAGGACGGGAATTCCGTGGCACCCGATAAGCATAATTCAGAACCAAGCTTTAAATAGTTTCTGAGGTAAAAAATGCCCCACGAAAAGCATGAAGAAGCGAACAGCCGCCTACGACATAGGCGTAATAGCAATCGCATTGCTAATCGTGGGACTAATCATAGGCGCAGGAGTGACCTATGCATTCACTTCATCTAAGTCGACCACCACCGTGACGAACACGGCGACGTCTACCAGCACCACCACCGTCGGCGCTGGCTCCACGGTCACTGCGACCTCGACCATCACCTCCATCATCACCCAGAGTGAAGGCAGCGGCCTCACTGGCACAGTGACCATCGGGGACCTGACCGACCTCTCGGGCGAACTTCAGGCGATAGGCTCACAGCAGAAGATAGCCGTCGGCCTCGCGATCAACGACATCAACTCCTACCTCTCGTCCGTCGGCGACACGAATGTCAAGTTCGCGACCGTCACTGAAGACACCGCGCTCAACCCGGCCACCGCCCTCACAGACCTGCAGACGCTGAACGCCCAGGGCGTACAGGTCGTGGTGGGTCCTCTGACCAGCGGCGAAGCGAGCAACATACTCCAGTACGCAGACTCCAACCACATCGTCCTGATCAGCCCGTCGTCGACCGCCATCAGCTTGGCGATCCCCAACGACTACCTGTTCAGGCTCGTGCCGAACGATGCAGCGCAGAGCTTCGCCATAGCCCGCGCGCTAGCTAGCGACAATGTGAAGGACATCGTCATCATCAACCAGCAGAGCGTCTATGGGACCGGCCTTGCAAACGCCACGATGATCAGATTCGAGGCGCTAGGAGGCCACGTGCAACCGGAGATCCAGTACTCTTCTACGGCCACAGACTTCACGCCGACGCTGACGACCGCCCAGACTGAATATCAGTCCGCGGTGAGCACCTATGGTGCCGCCAACGTCGCCATACTTGCGATCGGCTACCAAGAGGTCGGGCAGATGCTCATCCAAGCGAAGAGCAGCTTCCCTAACCTTCTGAGCTCGATCTGGTACGGGTCAGACGGCGAGTCTGATAACACCGACTTCACAAACTCCACAAGCGCCGTCGCTCCGATCTCCACCCAGGTGAAGCTGATCAGCACGATCGGCCAGGCACCCGTGGCGACAGCCAAGACCACCGCCTTCATAGCCGAGTTCAACGCAAGCGCTGGAACGGCTCCCAACTCGTATGCTATCAACGCGTACGATGCGACGTGGGTTGCCGCGCTCTCCGTCCTGGCAGCCGGCCAGAACAGCGGACAAGCGATCCAGAAGGTCCTCCCGTCAATAGCGAACAACTACTTCGGAGCTTCCGGATGGACACAGCTGCAGGCTTCGGGAGATGAATCGCCTGTGGGCTACGACATCTACGAAGTCCAGACTACCGGCGGAGTCACCCAGTGGGTTCTGGCAGGAACGTACTCATCCGGGACCGACACCGTGACTTGGCAGCCTGGAATGCCTTAAAAGACTCTAGTCCCCCTCCTCCTTTTTATTAATGGCCGCCTCCGATGACATTCTGCAGGTCAAGGAGCTCAGCAAGTCCTTCGACAAGCTGCAGGCGGTCGACGGCATCTCGTTCAACCTCGAGACGAAGAAGGTTACGATCCTGATCGGTCCCAACGGGTCCGGGAAGACGACCTTGGTCAACTTGATCTCGGGGTTCTACAAGCCAGACGGGGGCGACGTCTTCTACAAGTCGAAGCGGATAACGGGATGGGCTCCGCACAAGGTCTACCGCGCCGGCATAGCGAGGACATTCCAGGTGCCCGCGCTCTTCTCGAAGCTGAACGTCCTCGAGAACGTACTCGTCGCCGAGAAGCAGAACCCGGGGGAGGGGTTTCTGAGGGCTCCCCTGAAGCAGCTCTGGAAGCGGCCCGAGGAGAACTCCACCGAGCGCGCCGCGCGTATACTGGAGCTGCTCGGGCTCTCGGGGCAGTGGGAGAAGCAGGCGAACACGCTCAGCGGCGGACAGATGAAGCTGCTGGAGATCGGACGGGCGCTCATGAGCGGCGCCGACCTCTTGCTCCTCGACGAGCCGATCTCGGGCGTCAACCCGACCCTCGCCCACGAGATATTCAACACAATAGTCCGGCTGAGCAAGGAGCTTGGCGTGACCTTCCTGATAATAGAGCACAGACTCGACATCGCCCTCGGTTACGTGGACAGCGTGATTGCCATGGCCTACGGGAAGCTCATCTCCTCCGGCAGTCCCGAGGCGGTGATCAGCGACCCCCGAGTCATCGAAGCCTATCTTGGTGCCTAGCTTGCTGAAAGTCGAGGAACTCTACGCCGGGTACGGCAAGCTGCAGATACTGAACGGCGTCCGGCTGCAGGCAGTCCAGGGGAAGATCACCGTGATCGTCGGCCCCAACGGCTCGGGCAAGAGCACGCTCCTGAAGTCGATCACCGGTATCGCATCCGTCTTCCAGGGTAGCATCGAGCTCGACGGCGTCGCGCTCACAGGCAAGTCCCCCACCGAGATCGCAAGGTCGGGTCTCGCGTACCTCCCCCAGACCGACAATGTCTTCACCAACCTGACCGTACGCGAGAATCTCCGCCTCGCGGGATACACGGTCCGTGAGGACGACTACCCGCAGAGGCTCACTTCTGCGCTCGAGCTCTTCCCCCAGCTCTCGAGGTATCTCGGGACCAGGTCTTCGAACCTCAGCGGAGGCGAGAGACAGATGGTCGCGATGGCCATGGCCATGATGAGGAGACCGACCGTGGTGATGTTCGACGAGCCGACGGCCAACCTCGCGCCCAAGATAGCCACGCAGGTTCTCGATACCATCTCCTCGATAACCAAGAACATGAACCTCACTACGGTCCTCGTGGAACAGAACGCAAAGCGCGCGCTGGAGATGGGTGACGACGCGTTCCTGCTGGTGAGCGGGAAAAACGTCTTCAGCGGCACGTGCAGGGAGCTGCTCGAGCACCAGGAGTTCGGCAGGATGTACCTCGGCCTGCAGCAGGCTTAGGGCAGGAACGGCCCTGATATTATATATCTCAGGGGAATGGCGTGGTGATATAATGCCGCTCCGCGGATGCGTGTGCTGATGCCGCTCGAGAGCCTGATGTGGGTCGAGAAGTACAGGCCGCACAAGTTAGAGGACGTAATCAACCAGACCGAAGTCAAGGAAAGGCTGGCGCCTCTGCTCGAGAAGCCCCAGGAGATGCCGCACCTCCTCTTCGCGGGCCCCCCTGGCTCCGGCAAGACCACCCTTGCGCACATAGTCGCGGAGCAGCTGCTCGGAGACCTCAAGAACGACTACACGCTCTCCCTCAACGCGAGCGACGAGAGGGGGATCGACACGGTCAGGGAGAGGGTCAAGGTCTTTGCGA
>JAPCJP010000069.1 GCA_027886885.1 Nitrososphaerota archaeon
TCGCGTCTGGCTCGGGGAGTGCGTCCGCATCCAAGACGACGGTAATCGGTATCTGTTTTTCCCGCGCGAAATCCAAGCCATCCCGCAAAGCCGTCGTCTTACCCAGTCGATGCGAATGCTCCAGAACTGTGAACCCCATTGACCGAGCCACAACGGATGTTAAGTCTGTGCTTCCGTCATCGACTAGCACGGCCCTCCTGTTATCGATTGAACGCAGAAGCCGCCTGAGATTCTCCTCTTCATTATACGCGCAAATGACAATTATGTGGTTCGTTGCCTTCTCATTCAGAGCCCCCTTAAACAAAAGAACCGAGCTCATCTTCTCATCTTGATAGAAAAAGGTTTGACGCAGGGGCTTCTTTGTCCCCTACGCCATTATGGATTCTCTCTAGAGCTGCGCCGTTACGTCCACTGATTGCACCGCTGAACCACCGTTTTGATAGGTGATTGTGACGGTGAAAGTGTACGTACTTCCTGCATTCAGACCACCGTTACCGGATGGGCCTGATACGGTTAGAGCACCGCTAGCAGTTGCGCCGATGTTGAGGGGGTTTGTAGGGCTGACAGGGACGGTCACGCCAGCTCCGGTGGCAACCGACACGAGACTTTGGACGGCACTTCCAGGATTGATGAAGCTGTTTGCACCATCAGTGTAGGAAGTGATTGCGGCAATGGGCATGGTGAATGCTAGTTCCGTGATTGGGTTGTTCGCACCGTTCTTCACGCTGAAGACCAGGGTTCCGCTACCAGCGCCGCCCGGAACGGAGAGGGTCCCCGTTACTGCGACCAAGCTGGAGCCTGCGCCACTGGATAAGCCTCCGATGAGGCCTGTGACGAACGCGTAGACGATGATGGCTGCTGCGACTGCGATGGCGATGAGGAGGAGTGTTGCGATGACTGGAGAGACTGCAGATCTTTTCTTTTGCTTCAGTGAAAACTTCATTGTTCGGATTTCACTAAGTCGAGACCCTTACTAATGACATATTTAAGGACAGTGTTTCTACAAGAGGAATTTTAGTGAAATATTATTTTTTCATCTCCGACGCATGATTATTATATTATTTCATCAATGTATTTTCCTAAAAAATATTTCCTAGCCAAGAATTATCATTCAGCAGTAACATATTTCTTGATTTAGTTGAATATGGAAACTCTAAACGCTCGGCTGTTCGTTGTTCTCCGCGGGCGAAGTCGGCTCCGGCTCCGGTTCCGCCTTCTTCTTAGTCCCCTTTGGTCGTCCCCGGCGTCTTTTTGGCGGTGCATCCGTTCCGGCAGGTGTCTCAGAAGGAACATCTGTTGGAGAGTGACCTTGGGAGGTTCCAGACATATCCGAGGCAGATTCTTGCGTCGGGCTTGGTGCCTCCGGTACCACCTCTACTCCCTCTAGGTTGGGGGGCCCGCCACCTTCCCAAGCCACAGTTCCGGAGGATGAATCGCTAGCGCTCGCAGCGGTCGCGGCTTCCACGACGGATTCAGGCACGACAGGTCCAGGACCCTTAGACAACTGCGCGAATTGAGTTGGACTGGTAGGCTCGACGACCTGCGAAGAAGGAGTTTCAGCAGGCGGGGCAATAGAAGTCTCCGTCTCTGTTGGATGAACCGATTGATCCTGATTGCTACTTGTCGTGGATGGCGGGAGTTCGCTAGATTTCGAGTCCGGACTCTCAGACTTGGAGCCGAACAGGAGAGAGAACCTCGACCTTGATTCCTTCGCGGGAGCTTGAGCGGCCGTTTCCGCTGAAGCCGTCGTGGAGGCCACCGTCGCAGTTACCTGCGAGGCTGAGACTGGGGGATGCCATCCCGCCGGTTTTTGGGCTGGAACCTTAGGAATCGGCCTTGCCCTCGGCAACGGCGCGGTCATCCTCATGTTGGTCTTCTGCAAATCCACGAGTTCCTGTTTCCTGATCCCCTCCAGCCCTTGGGCTATCAGGATGTAGCCCAGAATCGCCATTATGCCCAGGAAGACAGCCTCGACCGACGAATCCTCGAGAAGGTTGTTCGATGTCGACGATATAGCCGTGTTGAGGTGGGTTTGGAGACTGTTGACTACCACATAGGTCTCATAGAAAGCAGCGATGAGAAGGAGGGTCCCGATGATCGCTGCGCCAGCACCAAATGATAGAAGCCTCCGCATTTCTCTTTCTCGCCCGACTCCGAATATTGCGCGTTATATTAAGGGTTAAAAATATGCGTTTTGCCAAATTAACGCATATTTTCCGCCGGCCCGAGTCACCATTTTCTGATGACGAGGAACGCGCCTGCGATCACGCCGCTCAGGAAGAGGAATTCTATGGTCAGGTACATCATGACCCCTGCGCTCCCGAAGAAATCAGAGGCCGAGGCGATGTTGCCAAAGACAGCCCATAGCATCCTGACGAAGGCCAGACTGAATGTTCCGACCGCTATGGCGAGGGTTGCAATGATTGCTCTTGACACGAGGACAGCTCGAATCTGCGTTGCCAATGTGCCGTTAGGGTAGGCAGTTCGGCTAATTAAGAGTTTAGATAAAACATGCCATTAACAGAATTTGTTAATGTGTCGTCGAGTATTTGCAAATCCCGCGGGTTGTGCGGGTCTAACCGGAAACATCCATCAGGTCTTCTTCCTCGTCCTCGTCATAGGGCTCGCCATGCCTCAAGCCCACCTGGAAGACGAAGTACCCGCCGACTATTATGAGCATCAGAAATACAGCTTCGATCGTGATGTAACCGTACGAGGTGAACATGCCCGTGATGCCGGCGGCATCGGCAGCACTTATCGCCGTCCAGATCAAGAGACCGAACGCTGCGGCGAATCCGGCGATAACGACGGCCACAACGGCCAGGATTATGTCAGAAACCGCGGTTGCTCTCTTAAACAAGCTCGACGAGTGAAACTCGGCCCGTTTATGATATATAGCATTATCCCAACAATAACATAACTTACTTCGTGTCTTTTCATGCAACATCTAAATACTAATCTCACCATACCGCATACGGGAAGACAGTGACGCGCAAGTCTG
Organism: Nitrososphaerota archaeon; assembly: GCA_027886885.1. Taxonomy (GTDB): domain Archaea; phylum Thermoproteota; class Nitrososphaeria; order Nitrososphaerales; family Gagatemarchaeaceae; genus Gagatemarchaeum. The sequence goes on from JAPCJP010000069.1 coordinate 3,002, forward strand.
CGGTCATGTATGAGGGGGAAAACGCTTTTAAGACGAGTCACCCAAAGGCCAAAGTAACATCCTCTTTGCCGAAGACTTCTACTCTAGGGAGCAGTGCGCGCTCTCGAACCGAGCTTAAGCTAACAGACATGGGGCTTCCGGGACTGGGCTACATCATGGGAGGCGGGTTCCCGACCAGCTCGGTCTACCTTCTCACAGGACAGACAGGCTCATACTACCAAGCATTCGCCCAGCAGGCGCTCTACAATATGGCCAAGGCGGAGACGAAGGTCGCCTATTACACCATAGAGAGCACGAGCGAGGACGTCCTGCAGGACATGGCCACATTCAAGTGGGATGTCAACGAGTATCTGGATAACGGGTCCTGGGTTTTCACCAGGTTGATACCCCCCACCCTGAAGACTATCGCTGGTAAGACGCCAGAGGACCCGAGAGAGCAGACGCTAGACCTTCCGCCGAACTCGCTCACCTCGCTCACCGAGGATTTCTCGGAGAGGCTCAAGGAGGGACGATGGACAGCACTTAACATCGCCTATCTGCTGAACTGTTATCCGGAACAGGAGATCACCGACCTGGTGATGTACTGGGTCAACGCGGCCCACACCTTCGGAGGTATACACTTCATACTCATGCCCGAAGGCACGCACAGCGAATCACACCTGAACTACCTGAAGAGCATCGTAGACGGCGTGCTGAGCTTCAGGTTCGCCCAGGGCTTCGAGCAAGCGGAAGGCGAGATTGAGATCCAGAAGCTCAGACGGGTAATCCCCAAGGTCAAGACAGTGCGCCACGCGATACAGGATGATGGCCTCGTGATAGAGACCAGCGCGAGAGTCGGCTAATCACAGCCTTTCGATTCTGCTATCAGGCCCGTACCCAAAGGCTTCTTTTCCTCTCACGCGATTTCCGTTTCTCTGCGCGCTCGTCTCCTCTCTAGAGCCATCCTAGCGAGGATGAGGACAGCCGCTGCCAAAATCAGGATGATCAAGAGGTCTATCGCGAAGAAGCCGCCCAGCTGGGATGTGACCTGGCCCGGCGAGGTCGCGGTGCTGGTGAAGATGGTCGTCTCACTGCTCACCGTCGAGATGAGAGTGGAGGTCGCAGTCGTCGTCGACGTTGATGTCGACGTCGAAATCTGAGGACTCCCCGTGGTCGAGGACGTGACCGTCGAGGTGATGGTCGAAGTTACCGTGGAGGGCGACGTCGTGAAGGTGACGGTCACGCTGATGACCTGTGGGGAGGGAATCTGTACGGAGCCGGTCTCGGGATTGCTCCCCCCGGTCTGGACACTATAGCCTACGTTCGAACCGACCGCGAGGCCCCCGAAGGTTATTGAAGTCCCCGTCGTGTTCTGAGTGACCCCGTCGACGGTGACTGACCACATGGTGCCGATGGGGAGCCCGGTCTCCGAGAAGACCAGAGTCCCGCTCTCGGCCGTGAAGGTCGCGGTCTCAATGATGGGCCCGTTCATCGTTATCCCCGCGGTCGCGTCCGGCCCTGTATAGGACCCCAGCCCCGTCCCGCTCCAGGACGTGAATGCCATGAAGAGAGATGGGGCCGCGGTTGCGTTTAGAGTCAACGGTGAGCCGGAATCATACCAGCCCGACGCTGGGCTCAGAGTGATGCCCGACGCGGTCGACGAAACGCTGACCGTGAGGTAGAACTGGGTTGAGTAGTCGATCGCCTGGACGGTCACAGAGGAGACGCTGAGGCTCCCTGCCGTAGGAGTGGCAAGGTACCTGACGCCGCTCGCGACACCGCTTATGGGCGATTGCGCGCTCCACATGTGTGCGCCTGCAGGGAGAGCGAGCGATATCGAGGAGGAGCTCGTCTGGTGCGTCTGTCCGTCGACGGTTATCAGCCACGCGGTCCCTACTGGGAGGCCTGATTCCGTGAATGTCACCTGGAAAGTAGCGGTCTTGAATTCTGCCGTGATGACTCCGGGGCCGCCTATGGTCGCCGACGTCGACAGGGCGGAACCGTTTCCGAAGGCAATCTTGCCGGGAGGTGTCGAAGTCCAGGTCCCAAAAGTATACCCCGAGGACGGGAGGGCCGAGAGCGACACGGAGGATCCGGAGAAGACCCACTCAGATGTCCCAGTGGCAGGGTTCGTGGTGCCCGTACCGGCCGGACTGACCGCGAACTGGATGTTGAACTGGTAGGAGTAGATGACCGTCACGGTGGCGGGCGATGTGACCGTCCCCGATGGAATCGCCGCGAAGAACCGGACGGAGCTGTTTCCTCCCGAAAGCGGATTGGTCGCGCTCCAAGTGCTATCGTAGTCGAGCCAATACGAAGTGGACGTCGCCCCCAATACCCCGCACCCTCCGGTCGTCCCTAGCTGAGTGCAGGTGAGGGTAGGAGGGACGATTGCCAGCGGGTCGGGGTTCGTCGCGAATGCGAATTGCATGTCTATCTGCTCATAGAACGTTATCGTAATGGTAGGGCACGTCCCGGTGGCACAACTCATCTCCGCTGGCGATGCGCTGGAGAACTGTCCCCCGACGGAAAAGCCGAACCTGGTGCTCCCGGAGTTCATTATTGAGATGTCGAAGGGACACGCCGGGTCCAGCACGACCGAATGGGGCGCGCCGTCACCCAAGACCAAGGCCGGCTCCGGGTCGCACCCGTTTATCGTAAACTGCGGTACCTGCACTCCTGGGGCCGCGGGCCGGAGGACAATGGGCTGTGTGACATCCCCCTCGAAGTTTGCCTGCTCCGTGGCAGGGCACGTGAGGACCATCCCCGGGCTAAGGGACCCCCCGATGTAGGAGCAGGCTCCGCCGCCCAGCCAACGGGCGAACGAGAATCCAGGGTTGACGGTGATCGAGAAGGTCACATAGGTCCCGGAGTCATACCAGCCCGTGTCGCCCGGGATTGTCGGGGAGGTGACGAAGCTCGTCGTCCCCGCGGCAGGCGGGGCCACCGAGAGCGTGAGCTGATACTGGACCACGATTGCTGCTGCCAGAGTCTGGGGGGAGGAGATACTGGCGAGATTCAGCGCCGTCACAATCCCGGTGGTACTCTCCATAGTCGAGGCTCCCCCATTTATCGTGTAGCTGGCGAGCCGGTTCCCGGTCCCGCCCGACCTCCCGTAGACGCCGTTCAAGGTGCAGGTGACAGGGGCGGCGCTGTCATACCAGTAGTTGTCCCCGGCGATGGTTGGGTTGGTGCAGGAGGCCAGCGCCGCCTGTGCGCCCGCGTTGAGAGTGACCTGGTACTGCGCTACAGAGTTGAAGGTGACCGTGTGCGCGGCCGTCATCGTCAGGAGGCTCGTCGTCACAGTCCCCGCGGTCGCGACCGCCGTGTTCGGGCCCCCGTCGATGTTCCAGGACGAGACCCTCTGCCCCGTGCCCGCGGCCCTGTTGTAGATGCCGTTGGATGAGACGGACAGGGAAGAGCCCGAGTCGTACCAACCGATGTCCCCGGGGATGGACGGGTTGAGACCGTAGGTCACGCCGTTCCCTCCGACGACAGAAACGTGGAACTGAATGGTAGAAGCGCTCGTGACCGATTGGGGACCTCCGATGGCAAGGGCGTTAAGTGCATTGGTGGTGCCCGTGGTGGCGACTGGGGTGACAGCGCCCCCATTGACCTGGTAGCTCGTGAGCCTGTCGCCGGTGAGTAGCGTCCGGCCCCAGACGCCGTTGAGAGTGAGGGTCACCGAGGTTCCGCTGTCGTACCAGTAGTCGTCCCCGGCTATCGTCGGAGAGGTCAGGGAGGCCATCGCTGCCGTGGTCGTCGCGTCGAGCGTCACCTGGAATTGCGTCACGATGGTCGTCCCTATCGCCTGTGGCGAGGATATCGCCAAGGCGGAGATGACGGAAACGGTGCCGAGCGTTGCCGCGGGTTGGTTGCCGCCGCCGTTGATCGTGTAGTCGGCGAGTCTCATCCCGGTCCCTCCCCCACGCGCGTAGACGCCGTTCAGGGTGAGCGTGACGCTCGTCCCCGAGTCGTACCAGTAGTCGTCCCCGGCGACGGTGGGCGGCGTTATCGAGTTGAGAGAGCTGACCGCTCCTGCATCGAGGGAGACCTGATACTGGGTGACTGTCGTCGAGGTCACCGAGTGCGGAGCGAGTATCGCTACCCCGCTGAGGACGGTTTCCGGCCCGACCGTGGAGACCGGATCGCTGGCGCC
>JAPCJP010000070.1 GCA_027886885.1 Nitrososphaerota archaeon
CGCCCGAGTTATCGTCGGTCAAGGGCCCTCCAGAATCCGCCGAGCCTATTTATGGACTCTGGACGGCAAAATAGAGAATCGCTGTACCATCTCCTCACCGAGTCCCCCATCCAACCCCCGACTGGGAATACTAGCAGCTAGTCGCGCCGAAACTGCATGTAACTGTCACAGTCACGGTCTCAGTATCCGTGACGGTCTGGGTCTGGGTCTGGGTCACGGTCTGGGAGACCGTCTGGGTCGTGGTCTGCGTCTGGTCGCTCGTCACGGTCGCGGTCTGCGTGGTCGTCACGGTCGTCGCGCTGGGTATTGCGGTCGAGGTCGTCAAGGAGACCGTCGTCGACGTAGTAGTGAGGGTGAGGGTCTGGGTCACGTTGCTGAACTGCAGGCTCGTCAGAATCTGAATCTGCACGGACGTTATCGTGACGGTGGTCGCATTGCCTACGGAGGTACCCGTGAAGACCGTCTGCGTGGATGTCCGCTGGGAGGCAGAGAGCGTGGTCGTTACGCCGACTCCTAAGGTCACCGTCACTATCACCAGCATTACCACGACGGGCACCACCGCGATGCCGGCCCTCCGGTGCCTACTTGCGCTTCCCATGTCTCCCACTTATGGCCACGTAGACCAGCTGAATGACGAAGAGCAAACTCAGAATCGAGGCTGCCGTGAGAGCAGAGGCGCTGTTGGAGGTGTATCCGAGGGCGGAAATACCGTAAACGCAGGACGCGGCCACCGCTCCGAACGCGACGAAATAGGTGCTCTCAGAGCTGATGATAGAATGTATGGTCGCCTCGGCCGGGACCATGAGTTTGTTCATCTTGACTAGGAGAAAATACACGGATTGGATGACCGCCAGAAAGAGCAGTATCAACACCACCGTCTGTGCTTCGGCGAAGACGCCGTATCCTCCTCCCTCCGACGGGAAGGCGAAGTAGGACACGACTAGGACTATCGCTGAGGCGGAGAACGAGAACAAGGCGACCGTGGTGTTAGACCAGGCAAGGTCCTGTCTGACCTCCCCAATCGTCGGGCCCGAGTCCACAGTGACCGTCCGGGGACCAACCCGATTTAACCGTTCTTCCCGCTCCCGGGCTTTAGCCGCTGGCTGACCGCGCGAACCATTAAATTCGCCATGGGCGTGTGAAAGACCCTTGGACCCCAGTGGCCCCCCGGCTGAGGTGACTTCGACCATCCTTCACCTAGGGAGGGATGACGAGGGCGCCTTCGAGGTGGACGCGAACGTCGTCGCCACCGGCAGGACCTGCGTCATCGGGGCCAGCGGCAGTGGAAAGAGCTACGCGGTTGGGGTGATCTGCGAAGAGCTGTGCAAGACCGGGGTGCCCTTCGCTATCATCGACACGGAGGGCGAGTACTCCGGGCTCAAGCAGAAGTACGACGTCATCTGGGTCGGGGACGAGCAGGGCTGCGACCTGCAGTGGTCCGGTCTCGACCTGGGGAGGCTGGGGACTCAGGCGCCCGACCTCGCACCCCTCGTCTTGGACCTCTCGGAGACCGATGGGCCAAGGCAGAAAGTATCGGATATCCTCTCAATCATCTACACGGAGGTCGAGAGAAGGAGGACGCCCTACCTGGTCATAGTCGAGGAGGCGGACAGGTTCGTGCCGCAGAACGGCGAGAAGGTCGCGATATTCGGCGAGATCGCCCGCAGGGGGAGGAAGCGCGGGGTCGGGCTAATGGTCTGCACCCAGCGTCCCTCCCTGGTCGACAAGAACGTCCTCAGCCAGTGCGGGAACCAGCTCATCGGGAAGCTGGTCATCAGGAACGACCTCCAGGCAGTCGCCCAGTTCTTCCAGGGGCGCCAGGCCCCGAAGCAGCTGACTGGACTCCCGCCCGGGAGGTTCTATGCCATGGGAGGGCTTTCGGCTGTGCCCCGGCTGGTGTCGATCAAGGAGAAGGAGACTCTCCACGGCGGGACCACGCCGAAGCTGAGCCCTCGGGTAATCAAGCCCTTCACGGCTTCCGGCCCGTCCTCCGTCCAGCGCGTCGCAAAGGGGGCGGCGGCTACGGCACCCTCGCTCATCGGGATCAATCCCACCTTCGCCGAGGAGGACGTCCCGGACATCGTAAAGCGCGACAAGGCGTTCATCTTCTTCGGGAGCGAGGAGACCGTCTCGAGCGCGCGCCTGGTCCTCCGGCCGATGGTCGAGCTTGGGGTCGCGCTGAGGACGGGCATCCTCAGGAAGAGGGTTGGGGTGAGGTATGTCGTCCTCGACGGCGTGACGGGCATGTTCGTCGAGCTCGGCGATATCCCTGCAATGCGCAGCGGGCTCGCGCCTGTGATAGGACTGACCTTAGGGGATATCGAGATCCTGCGAGAAACGAGCACCGACGCAGACATGGGGGCCCTGGAGGTAGCCAACAAAGTCGGCGTCTCGAGGGAAGCCCTCAGGCGGCCTCTCAAGCTCCTGGAGGAGAGACGACTCATCAGGTCGCATCAGGCCGGCCGGTCCCGCCTATACCGCCGGGTCTACGATTTCCCTGATTTCAGGTGGCGAGATTCGGGACAGGTGCTTGAGCAGTTCGACTCGGCGGGAAAGGTCGAGCAGAGCATCCTGTCCGAGGCGAAGGTGCGAGAGGTCGTCAAGGGACTCGTCCCGCACTCGGAGGTCCAGGAATACAGGGAGTTCGTGTACCCTCTGTACCGAGTCGAGCTGGTCTTGGGGAGGAAGAAGAGGATCGTCTGGCTGGACGGGCGCACCGGGAAGGAATTCCGACCCTAGGATACAGGCAAGAAGGCCGAGCGGGCCTTAATAATCAACTCCGCCAAACTGGAAGCGTTGTCGGGCAGCGAGCGCGTTCCGAAGCAGACACCGGCCAACATGCTCGAGGAATGGAAGCAGTGCATCAGCCTGCTGGACAAGTTTGAGGATAGGCTCGATGGCGTCAGGCGCTACGGCTTCACGTTTATCGCAGGCCTGCTCTCTGCGGACGCCCTCCTCGGCCAGGTAAATGGCACGGTAATCCCCGTCACGGTCAAGCTCGTAGTGCTGTTGATGGCCGCTTTCCTGATATTGATCTTGAGGGTGCTCGACAGAAACTACCAGCTGTCTCAGAGGGCGATCGGCGACCGCGCAAGAAGGCTCGAGGTGGAGCTGGGGATGAGTCTCGAAAAGGAGTATTTCGACAAGTATGTTCAAGAAAAGATGTGGGAGTACACTCTGGCGCTCTATTACGGGTTCGAAGCTGTGATATTGCTATTGGGGCTCGCAGTCACATGGGGGAACGTGCCATTGGGAATCCTGGCCGCATCTGGCCCGATAGTGGCGGTGGCGATAATCCGAAGCATCGAGCCCAAGAAGAAAAAGTCGGCGCAACCTCGGTTGGTCCCAGGCGCCTTCGACGGGCCCTCGCCGGATACGTGAGAGATGAAGCGGTGGTCCTGTCCGTAGAAGAACCTATACGCCTCCAGCCCCTGCGACGAACCATGCCATTATGCCCAAAGTGCCACAAGCTCATCAGCGAGGGTCACTACGCGAGACACGTTGAGCGCTGCGGCACCACGCACAACACGAAGGTCGCTTCTTCGTCCCTGGCGAGAAAGAGAGCCGCCGGATATTGAACTCTTTCCCTCAGTGAAATCACTAGGTGTCAGGACGGCGCTCCTGAGGGCAGCCTGACGGTCGCAGACTCACAGGATTAGTAAGGGAGTCGCGAGGAGGCGGCGATGAGCGACATATCCATACGCTCCGGGTCCAGCGAAGCGAAGGTCAGTCTTGATGGGGCCCACGTGGCGCGCCTCTTTCTCGATGGTGATGAGGTGATCAAGCCGGGCGACAGCGAGGGCCAGGCGCACGGAGGTATCGCCGTGCTCGTCCCTTACGCAGGGAGGATACGTGGCGGGCGGTATACCTTCGAAGGCAGGAGATTCACGCTTCCGATCGCTCAGGACGGGCACGCGATCCACGGATTCGCGAAGGACGCCCGGTGGAAGCTCGTCGGGGAAAAGGCCGGCTCGGTAACCCTCGGCAGCAGGCTCAAGAGTGCTGATTATCCGAGCGTTCTCGACGTCCAAATCACCTATTCCTTGCGGCCAGCGAGCTTCTCGACCGCGTGCTTCGTCACGAACGTCGGACCGCGGAGCTGCCCATTTGAGGCGGGATTCCACCCATACTTCCTGGCCCGGAAATGGAGGATCGTGACTACGGGGCGAACGTACAGGTACAAGCTCGTCGACACTTACTTCCCGACGGGAGAGAGGACGCCGTTCTCGTTCAAGGACGTGGGGCCCGGGACCAGCCTCGACGACAGCTTCAGGGTCGCAGGCCCCGTAAGGCTCGAGACCGAGAGGCATACTCTCGTGATGACGAGGCGAAGGATGCCGTACCTTATCGTCTACAACGGGAAGTCCGCTGAGGGGAAGTCGGTCGCGGTGGAACCATACTCCGGCCTCGAAGATGCCTACAATAGCGGCATCGGCCTGGTCGTTCTGAAGCCCGGAGAATCCTTCAGCTGCGGATACGGGGTCAGCCTCTTACGCTCGTGAACTCTCCGGGCTTGACCGTCATCCTTGCGAGGACGAGGCCAGCCAGCCCCAGCGCGGAGAGGTAGAGAAGGTCCACGTTACTGAACCATTGCACGGGTGTACCAATCTGCAATGCGGTGACCCGGACGTAGTCGAAGTTCGAACAAAGGAGAACCAGACCGAATTCGTACAAAAGAAGGGATCCGAGCAGCACGGCCGCGGAATCCAGGAGCGCGTTCCTTATCCCAAGACGCACCCTAAGGCAAAAGAAAGAGACTATAGTGAGTGCGAGAAAGATCGCGAACCATTCCGCTATCTCGCCCTCGCCCCCGAACATCCCGACCGGCGTGTAGATCATGCTGTTGAGCGGCAACAGGTCCAAGAACAATATCATTCCAAGGATGTCAGACCTGATCGCATAGGTGGCTGCGTTGGCATAGTAGTTCAGAATAGCAACCAACGCGAGGAGGGAGCAACTTGCGACGAAGGTCCAGGACACGGCAGCCCTCTTCCAGTCTCTTGAGACGAGACCCAGTCTCTCAAGCAGTGTCCGCTGACCTGATTCCGCAAAGGGATACGTGAGAAACGACAGGAGTCCCAGTGCTATGAGCCTGCGGCCCCAGAGAGTCGCCTGCAGAAAGGCTCCTGCGGCAGCCACCCGAGCACTCCAGGCCGATCCCGTCAACAAGGCGCCGGAGGTCGGGACACTCGAATAACCAAACCAGGCGAGCAGATAGTATGCGCATATTGCTGCGGTGCCTCCCGCCAGACCGAGGCTCGCAAGGCTCACGTACAAGCGGGCCCTCCTCGGGCTCATCAGGCCCGGACCAATTCTCAACCCGACCTTCAACTCATCCGTGGCCATGCAGGACCGAGTTACGCGACCAAGAAATATATAGACAATATCACGCGAAGAAGCAGAAGTTGGGAAGACGGCTAATCCTGGATAAATCGAAGAAGGCGATGGCCAAGGCCAATGAACTCATCCCCGGCGGCACGAACAGCGGCGCAAGAGCCTCGATAACCAGAGGGATGTATGAAGGGTTCTCCGTCCCGATGCCCGCATTCATGGACCGGGGAGAAGGGTCACACCTGTTTGATATCGATGGGAACAGGTACATCGATTACATCGCCGGATTCGGTCCAGCGATTCTCGGACATTCGCACCCCGCGGTTACGAGGGCGGTGGCCGCCCAACTGACTCGCGGCTCGGTCTATGCAGCCAATACAGAGACGGAGATAAAACTAATCGAGAAGCTGGTCAAGTATATCCCGTCAGCGGAGCAGGTGATCCTCGCAAACACTGGTTCGGAAGCGACGACCATCGCGCTGAGGCTGGCGAGGGCTTTCACTGGAAAGCAAAAGGTGCTGAAGTTCGAGGGGCACTACCACGGATGGCATGACTGGGCGATGGTGGGGACGGCTTTTTCTGTACTGGGGACGTTCGCAAAGGGTCAGGGGCAGAAGGTCTTCGGCTCTGCGGGGATGGCCGAGAGCACCTTCGATGACGTCATCGTGATACCATGGAACGACCCGGAGGCGCTCGAGAAGACGATCAAGAGGGAGGGTGACGATATCGCCCTGTGCATAACGGAAGGCTACCAGTCCAACTGGGGGGTTATGCCCCCGGAGAAGGGATACTTGGAGCTGATGCGCAAGCTGACAAAGCAGAACGAAATTCTGTTCCACATCGATGAGGTGATAACGGGGTTCAGGCTCGGTCTAGGCGGTTTCCAGGCGCACTCCGGGATAACCCCCGACATCTCGACCTTCTCAAAGGCGATGGCAAACGGATTCCCCATAGCAGCAGTGGCGAGCAGCAAGGATGTGATGGAGTCCGTAACCACGGACCAGGTCTACATAGCTGGGACGTTCAACGGAAACGCGCTCTCCACCACCGCGGCGTTGGCCACGGTGACTGAACTAGAGTCGTACGGCTCGTACAAGCAGATCTACAACAGGGGAAGGGAAGTGATGAAGGGAATCGCGGACGCCCTTGCCGACAACGGGATCCCCGGTGTGGTTCAGGGTCCGGGTCCGATGTGGTCAGTCTACTTCACCGACCTGGAAAAGATATCCAAGACCAGGGAGGTGTACTCGATACCGCAGTACCCACACATCAAGCGCTCGGCGGTGTTCTTCGACGGCCTGATAAGGAGAGGCGTCCTGTTGAGTCCTGCGAGATATGGAAGGATGTACATCTCCTTCGCTCACACCGAGGAGGATGTGAGGCTCACCGTAGAGGCGGCTCAGGAGGCGCTGAAGGAGGCTAAGAGGATCAAATAAGCGCTCACCCGTTGAAGCAAGTCCCATAGCCCTATAAGCTCCGGTCGGGTATTGGCTACATGCGTCACGTAGGTGCAATTGCCGCCGGTGGAATCATCGTGATTATCGTACTGGTCTTTTTCCTCGCTCCGCTGGTCCCATACACGTTCTCGTCCGTGAACTTCGCCGGTTACTCAGGGAACGTCTCCGCACAGGTTTCTCCGTCCTTCTATGCACTCGGATGTGGAATAGTGTTCAACCCGACCCAGAGCGGCTCCCTCGGCGGTATCACTGTCAGCCACCAGATTTATTCCGGCGGGGAGTGGCAATGCAAGAACGGCTCGCACTGAATAACCGTCTCCC
>JAPCJP010000071.1 GCA_027886885.1 Nitrososphaerota archaeon
GGGAGATCTGCGCGGCCGATCTCTGCGAATCCCCCTAAAGGTTAATCTGGCAACTCGCGATTGTGAGGCGACAATGGCAGAACTGGGATTCGCTGATCTGCTGAGCTTGGTCCAGTCGATCGGAGTGATAGGGGCGCTTGGAGTCACGCTGTATTTCTCGAGGCGGCAGATGCAAGTTCAGAAAGTAGACCTGGAGACGAGAGTCCTGAACGACCTCGACGAGAAACTCCACAACATGGCTGCGATATTCCTAGATGACCCTAAGCTGGTGAAAGTGATCTACAACGCCCCTTCTGATATTGGTCGCGAGACGCCGTTCGGCTACTACGTCCTGTTCATGTGCGCCCACGCGTATCACATGAGAGAAAGGAAGATCCTGAGCGACAATGAATGGATAGGATGGTTCCAGTGGATGAAGAACGCCTTCCAGTATGGGACGATCGGAAAGGACTGGAAAGACGGAGGCATGGAGCTGTGGTTTGACCCTTCCTTCCGGAACTTTGTGAACAGGGAACTGATACCACTGCCTGTTACGGCAGCCAAGAACTAGCCGGGGCTGGCGGCGGCCGGGCTGGCACTTCCAACTAGGGACTCGTTGCGGCCGCCGATTGAGCGATTAGGAAACCAACCCTGAAAATCGTCGGTGAAGTTTATTAGTTTCGGCCTTGTTACGCTCTCAAGTTAGAATCCCATGACAAGCATCAATACCAAGGATGGTACCCGGATTTACTACAAGGACTGGGGAAAGGGACAGCCGGTGGTCTTCAGCCACGGATGGCCGCTGAGTTCCGACGCTTGGGAGGACCAGATGCTGTTTCTCGGGGACCGGGGATATCGCTGCGTCGCGCACGACCGTCGCGGTCACGGACGGTCTAGCCAACCCTGGAACGGGAACAACATGGACACTTACGCAGACGACCTTGCAGAGCTTGTCAAGGCGCTCGACCTGAAGGACGCTGTTCATGTGGGCCACTCGACGGGAGGCGGCGAGGTGGCGCGGTACATCGGTCGTCATGGCACGAAGCGCGTCGCCAAGGCGGTCCTAATCGGGGCGGTACCTCCGTTGATGCTGAAGACGGCCTCTAATCCGGGCGGCACACCGATGGAGGCGTTCGATGGCATAAGGGCCGGCGTCCTCGCGGACCGCTCGCAGTTCTTCAAGGACCTCTCTTCGCCGTTCTACGGTGCGAACAGGCCGAACTCCAAGGTCTCGCAGGGATTGCGCGATTACTTCTGGCTCCAGGGGATGATGTGTGGTCATAAGGCGGCTTATGACTGCATCAAGGCGTTCTCGGAGACGGACTTCACGGAGGACCTGAAGAAGATTGACGTGCCGACGCTCGTCCTCCACGGCGATGACGACCAGATCGTCCCGATCGCCGATTCGGCCATGCTCTCATCCAAACTGATCAAGGGCGCCACTCTCAAGATAATCCCAGGGGGCCCGCACGGCATGTGCTCGACTCTCAAGGACATGATCAACGCGGAACTGCTCGCGTTCCTGCAAGCCGGCCACTCCTGATCATTTAGCAGTGGTCAGGCGGTCCGGGATTTCGTGTCCGGATGAGCTCGAATTGGGAATCTAACCATCGAACGCGTTCGTTGGCAATCCTCTCACTCCGGTCTTGACTACGAACAGAGCCCCGGTGAGAGGCTTCGCGGCAAGTAGCTTGGGGTCTATCCCCTTTCTGGCCGACGTGATGTACAGTTCGTCAAGATTGTCCCCGCCGAAACAACACGAGGAAGACTGGTCTGCGGGGATTATGATGGTGTCCAGAAGCTTGCCGTTTGAAGGGTTCCACCTAGTCACCCGCCCTCCGCCCCAGTGAGCTACCCATATCATGCCCTCCGCGTCCACTGCCATCCCGTCGGGGTTGCCCTGTTGTTGCGTTTGCGCGAAATCAACGACGGTCCGTCTGTTCTTGATCTCTCCCGTGCTTAACGCATAATCAAATGCCGAGACTTTTCTTGTCGGGCTGTCTATGTAGTACATCGTCTTGTTGTCGGGACTCCAGCCCATCCCGTTTGATACCGTGATATCAGACAAGACCTTCTTGAGCTTGCGGCCTTTTTCCAGTACGTAGAACGCCCCTATTGGGGACCTCGTCGGTCGTCCGTCCATCGTACCGGCCCAGAACCTGCCTGCCGGATCGCACTTGCCGTCGTTGAACCTGTTTTCTGCCTTGTCGGTCTCTACCTGTTCGGTCAGGGGAGTAAGCGTCTTGCCTTGAAGGTCCAGCCCGTAGAGCGCGTGCTGCGATGCCACGGCGAGCCCTCCTCCTTTCCTCGGCACGACGCATCCGACGTCTTTTACCCTTTGGACCAACTTGTCGTTCGGATCGTTGGGGGTGTGGACGTACACGACCCCGCCTGATATGTCGACCCAGTAGAGTACCTTCTTCTCGGCGTCCCAGCTGGGTCCCTCTCCGAGCTCGGCCCTTATGTTCGAAGCGATTTCGGGAATCACGGTCGATTATCGGGTCTGTCTGACCTTCTAATAATTGTGATGTCCCCGGGTCCAGGGACTTTTGGCAGAGTGGCGGCGGGTTATGAGGGAAAGCTGCGCCTCAATTCGAGATGCCGTCGACCACGAGTAAGTCCGGTCGGCCCCTGACCGGTTGGACGACGCAGAAAAGGTTGCCGTGAGGCTCCTCCATAGCCCGAAAGGAAAGCATATCAGGGTGCACTCACGAAATCGGGAATCTAGAGTGGCGTTGAGGGAGATCGAACTACCGTCAGAGGAATTGGCCGAGGAACTTCAGAGGCACTTGAAGGAAAAAAGGTTCACGGGCGTGATTCATGATGAGTCGCGAAAGACCATCCAATTTCCGGACAACATGAATTCGTTGCTATGGTCGAGCATCAAAGGCACAGTCGAGAAGTGGGGAAAGGGAAGAAGCCTGGAGCTCGTAGAATCATTGAAGCTCCAACCCCGCGAGCCCGAGCCGGCACAAGAAAGAGCAGACCCGAAGGAGCTTCAGGCAGAAGTGAAGAAGAAACTAGACAGCCTCACGCCTCAATCGGCGGAGGAGCGCTACAATTATCTCCAGAGCAAACCGCTCACCGAACTAAGCGACGCTGAAATCGAAGAGAGGATCGCGTTAGCTCAAAGAAAGCTGGAAAAAAGCTAAGATTCCAAGCTAGACGATGCCTACTTCGAAGTATCATGGCTGAGGTTTCCCTCAAAAGGAAAAGGCCTGACTGCGTAATATTGGTCCTGCCTAACTCTGGCTTGGATGGCTGCTCAGCGATGTACGGCGCCGAACCAACAGATAGGACGCTGCCAGAAGAAGGGTGAAGACGGCCGCAATCGTGAACTGGTATGGAAATACCGGTATTCCTCCTCCGCTTGATGAGCTCGACGTGGTCGTCTGAACCGAATTCTGGCTCGCCGCGCTGGTGGATTGGGTCGAAGCGGGACCTGATGACGTAGCAGCGAATGACGACGAGGTGACGAGCGACGACGTGGATGTGGTCGCCGGAGCGGCTCCAACGGAGATGACAGAGACGGTGTTGTCTCCCATGTTGCCAACGAAGACCTCGCCCTTGCCGGAGTCATAGGCTAAGGCCTGCGGCTGATTCCCTACGCCTACGGTCGTGACTACCCCGTTGTTACCATCGGATATGACAGAGACAGTGTTGTCCATTTCGTTGGCCACGAACACTTCTCCCGTCCCGGGGTCATAGGCGACGCCGTAGGGATTGTTTCCTGCGGTAACATTCGCCACCACGGCGTTTGTACTATCGGAGACCACTGAGACGACGTTAGGGGAGCAAGCTACGAACAGTTCTCCCTTGGCAGAGTCGTACGCCATACCGATGGGTAGGGTTACGCCAGTGATGTTCGCGATGATAGTGTTGGTAGAGTCGGATATCACGGAGATGTAGTCGTTGTAATTGGCGACGAACATCTCGCCCTTCGCAGAGTCGTAGGCTATGGCGTCGGGCGCAATTCCCAGGGAGAGCGTCGCGATGACCATGTTGGTGCTGTCGGATATGACAGACACGGTGCCGGTGGTAGCGTCTGGGGCATTGTTGACCACGAAAACCTCACCCTTTGCGGAGTCGTAGGCTAATGCGGTGGGCGTATCTCCTACTGTAACGTTCGCGACTACTTTGTTGGTGCTGTCGGATATCACTGAGACCGTATCAGAGCCGACGTTGGCGACGAACACCTCGCCTTTCGCGGAGTCGTAGGCTATCCCGGAGGGCGAATCTCCGACGCTTATGTTAGCCACCTCCGCGTTGGTGCTGTCGGATATCACGGTGACGTTGTTAGAGCCATAGTCGGCAACGAAGATCTCACCCTTGGCGGAGTCGTAGGCCACGCCAGTCGGCGAATATCCTCCGTTCACGGTGGCGACGACGGAGGGCTGGGCATGGGCAAGCGGGACAAAAGCCGAGGCAACAAGCAAGACGGCGAGGAAGACAAGGGGCGCCGTCTGCTGTCGCGAGCCGTAACGGAAGGTCGGCATGCTCGTACTTCTGAGCCGGCGATTCATCGATTTAAGACTTCGGGACCTTCCAGCGGTTCTACTGCCTGTATTGATGCACCGCGGACGCAGTAGAACCCTCCCTAGGATTGGTCTTCTGAGAATCAACCATTCTTCGTCGTTCGTGAGAGAAGTTAGAGAATACGACCAATTTTGGGCGACAAATGGACCTCTAACTTTATTAGCCGAGGCCAGATCTGCATTACAGGAGAAAAGTAGACCCTCATGACAATTTTGGACGCTTTCCTGCTCAGTTTGGTTCAGGCGCTTCCAAATACGTCCCTCTTCATCGGTCAAAAAATTCTGACCGGAGTAGCCGACCTCTTCGGCGGGATCATCCTTCTGGCGATAGGGGTCCTGATCATCATATTGATCGTGGCTGCGGCCATTGTCCTGTTACCCGCGATTATCGTGGCGGTAGTCGTCTGGTTCATAACGGGCAGTTTCTTGTACGCAGGGATCGCCTTCCTTGCCGTCGCCGTGATAGCCATAGTCGCAGTGGCGGACGACTAGACGCGTCCTACGCATCCTGCTTTTTCCTTCTGCTCAGCCTAAGTGTGTAGTAGAGGAGGATCGGATCGATTGTTCGCTGTGGTTTTGCCTCCATCCTTCAGCTTCGACCACTCATAGAACACCACTCACTATCCTTTGAACCATGCGACCGGAGACCACGCTGGGCTGACGGGAACTGATGGAAGAGAGAGATTTGAAAACTCGCCGGCAGCGTATACCGCTTTGCCGCCAACGACCGTTAGCATCGACTCGATGTCCTTGATCTCCTCCTCGGGTACCTCGAAGTAGTCGAGCGAAAGCACTGCGAGGTCCGCGAGTTTTCCGACTTCTATCGAGCCCTTCTTGCTCTCCTCGTTCGAGAACCACGCGTTGTTCGCCGTGATCAACCTGAGGGCTTCCATCCGTGAGAGACGGTTCGCTGAAGGGTAGAGCTGCGTGCCGCCGACGGTCTTGCCCGTGACCAGCCAGTAAATCACGACCCAGGGGTCGTAGCGGGAGACGCGCGTCGCGTCGCTTCCGCCGCCCACCGGGATCCCCATCTCGATCATCCGGGCGACAGGGGGAGACCGCCTCGTCATCTCCTCGCCGTAGCGCTCCATGAAGTGCTCGCCCTGGAAGGCCATGCGGTCCTGAACCCCTATCCCACCGCCGAGCTTGCGGACCCTCTCGATGTTCCTGTCAGAGATGGTCTCAGCGTGGACGAAGAACCACCTCAGCCCCGCGAACGGGGTCTTATCGTTCACCTCCTCGAACACGTCGAGAAAGCGGCTGATCGACTCGTCGTAGGTGGCGTGCAGCTGAAACGGCCACCTGTTCTTGACGAGGAGACTCGCCACGTCACCCAGCTCCTTCTCCATAGTCGGGGGAAGGACCGGCCTCGGTTCCATGAAGTTCTCAAAGTCGGCGGCCGAGGCCACGAGCGACTCGCCGGCTCCGTTCATCCTGTAGAAATCGTCGCCCTCGCCAGGTTTCGTCATCTTGCTCCATAGTTCGAAGTCTTCCAGCTCATGGCCTGCCCTCTGCGGCATGAGGTTGTAGGCTGTCCGCACGGTCAGCTGTCCGTTTCGCGCAAGTTCGCCTATGACGGAGTAATCCTGAGGATAAAATTGACTCCCACCACCCCCGTCGATTACGCTCGTGAGCCCCAACCTGTTGAGCTCCCGCATGTATTGGAGGGTCGAGTTGACCTGGTCCGCATATCCCAGCTTCGGGGCCTTGGCGAGGTTTGAGTAGATGATCAGCGCGTTCGACCTCGCTATGAGGAGTCCTGTCGGATTTCCTTCCCCGTCCCGCTGGATTTCGCCGCCGATCGGCGCCGGCGTATCCTTCCCGTAGCCTATGGCTTCTAGGGCCGCTCGGTTCAGGATGGCATCGTGGTAGTAGTGCGTGATGAAGGCGGGGGTCGAGGGAGCTGCGAGAGTAAGTTCCTCCGGCGAGGGGACTCTGCGTTCCTCGAAGTGGAACTCCGACCAGCCTCCGATTACGCGGACCCACTGCGAAGCGGGCGTCCGCTGAGCCTGTTCCCGAAACCTTCTCATGGCTTCGGCAAGCGAACGCAATCCATCCCACCGAAGCTCCAGGTTGTAGTTGAGGCCCTCCCGGATGAAATGAGTGTGAGAATCGCTGAGGCCCGGGACCACGGTCCTGCCCTTGACATCGATTATCTTCGTCTCCGGCCCCTTGTAGTCAAGCGCCTCGCTATTGTCCCCCACCGCGATGAAACGGCCATTCTTGACGGCCACCGCGGTCGCGAAGGAGCGTCTGCTGTCCTGGGTTGCAATCCTGCCATTGAAGATCACGGTGTCCGCCGCGCGGTCGCTCTGCAATTCTACTTCGCCTGTGCTTCCTGCCTCAGATGGACTACTGGAACTAATAAACAGTTGATGATGATTTGGCTTCAGTGGTCCGGCTGCTTGACTAGGACCCATGATGGGTTTCTCCTCGAGAGCGCTCGGGCCGTCACTGAGACGACCGCCAGCACGACGAAGGCTATCACGAGAGCGTACGAACTGGAGACATCGAGGATCATCAGGGCTCCTAG
>JAPCJP010000003.1:0-1279 GCA_027886885.1 Nitrososphaerota archaeon
ATGAAGATAGTCGTATCCAAGGACGGGCCCTACATCGTCACGGGCGGTGTTCCCCTGAACATGCAGTTAATCACCCCCAACAAGGATGGCCTTTCCTGGGACTGGAAGCAAGCCAAGTCCTACGAGACCAAGGATGAGTACAGTCTCTGCAGGTGCGGACAGTCCAAGAACAAGCCCTTCTGCGACAACAGCCACCTGAAGGCCAAGTTCAACGGGACGGAGACCGCTTCCAGGAAGCCATACGTCAGGGCGGCGGAGATATTCGATGGTCCGCACATGATCCTGCGCGACGAGGAGGAGCTCTGCGCGTTTGCCCGCTTCTGCGACCCCGGAGGAAAGATATGGGGTCTCATTGGAGAGTCCGAAGACCCAGAAGCGAGGAAGTTGACCATTCGCGAGGCGAACCACTGCCCATCCGGAAGGCTGGTGCTCTATGACAAGAAGACAGACGCGTCCATGGAGGAGAAGGAGCAACCCTCGATCGGGATAGTCGAGGACCCTGCACTCGGTTGCAGCGGCCCGTTCTGGGTGAGGGGAGGCATCACGATAGAGTCCGCAGACGGAACACCCTATGAGGTCAGGAACAAGGTCACTCTGTGCCGGTGCGGCGCATCCGTGAACAAGCCCTTCTGCAACGGGAGCCACGCGAGCATCCAGTTCAGGGACGGGCTCGTGGAATTCGTCAAGCTCAAGAAGTGACCGGAAGACCAGGGGATTGGTGGCGGCAGGTTGCAAGCGGACCGCGCGGCCGACACGATACTGTTCGACGGCAAGGTCGCCACCCAGGACTCTAGGCGCGCCTTCGCAACCGCGGTCGCCATCAAGGGTGAGGTCTTCATCGAGGTCGGTTCGGACAGCGAGGCTCTGGACTTCAAGGGCCCTGAAACGAAGGTAGTCGACCTCGGGGGCCGTACGGTCGTCCCGGGCCTGAGCGACTCCCACACCCACTTCATCCGTGAGGGCCTCAGCTACAACACGGAGTTGCGCTGGGACGGGGTCCGGTCGCTGTCGCAAGCCCTCGCTATGCTGCGCGACCAGGCTCTGCGGACTCCGGTGCCCCAGTGGGTCAGGGTCATCGGGAGCTGGACGGAGTTTCAGTTCAAGGAGAGGCGGCCGCCGACTCCCGAGGAGTTGGACCAGGCCGCACCCACCACACCCGCCTTCGTGACCCATTACTATCACGACGCCATCCTCAACAGGTCGGCGCTCGCGGCGCTGGGCATCGACAAGGAGACCCAGGACCCCCCGGGGGGCGAGATCCTGAGGGACAAGGACGGCC
>JAPCJP010000003.1:1379-20425 GCA_027886885.1 Nitrososphaerota archaeon
GATTTTGAGAACTTCATGGAGCCGAGGCCCGAGCTCCCTTCCAGCATGGAGAAGGACCTGGGAGCCGTCGTCTCCTACCTCGTCACCAAGAGGTGGTCCTTCCACCTCCACGCTACCTACGACCAGTCCATCGAGCGCTTCCTGAACGTCTTCGAGGAAGTGAACGAAAAGACCCCTTTCTCCGGGTTGAGATGGTTCTTTGTCCACGCCGAGACGATCTCCAACAAGAACATCGAGAGGGTCAGGAAGCTCGGAGGGGGGATCAGCGTCCAGAACAGGATGGCGTTCCAGGGTGAGCATTTCATCGACAGGTACGGCGAGCAGATGGCCGAGAGAGCCCCTCCGATCGTCCAGATGATGAACGCAGGGATACCCGTCGGCGCGGGCAGCGACGCTCCCAGAGTGTCCAGGTACGACCCCTGGGGCGTTGTCCAATGGCTCGTCTCCGGCAAGACCGTCGGCGGCACGCAGCTATACCCACCAGAGAACCGGTTGTCCCGCCTCGAGGCGCTGGCGCTCGTGGCGACGAACAACGCGTGGTTCTCCGGCGAGGAGACCAAGAAAGGTACCATAGAGGTCGGGAGGCTCGCCGACCTCGCCGTCCTGTCCCAGGACTACTTCACCGTCCCCGAGGAGAAGATAGTAGACCTCGAATCGATGCTAACCATCGTGGGTGGCAGAGCCGTCTACGGTTCCGGGGAGTTCTCGAAGCTCGCTCCCCCGCCCTTCGCCGTGAGCCCGAAGTGGTCTCCCGTCGTGCCTCGCTGAATCGGCAGCATAAATTAGGCTGCTGGGCAAAGGCAGGCGAAGCTCAGTGTCGAGAGAGGGTTCCGCTGCGCATTCCGACATCCAGACGTCCCTGGAGGGGCTCGTACTGGACCAGGACTGGACCTTCTCGAAGGCTGACACCTCTTACCTTACCCACGGCCTTCACGACTACCCGGCCAGGATGATACCGCAGATAGCCCGGCGGCTCATCGAAAGGTACAGCCTGAAAGGAGGCCGCGTCCTGGACCCGTTCTGCGGCAGCGGGACCACCCTCGTCGAAGCCATGCTCATGGGAAGGGATTCCGTGGGCTCGGACGTCAATCCCTTCGCCCTCCTACTCGCCAAGGTCAAGTCCACTCCCATCGACTTCAGGCGCTCCAAGTTCGCCGCAACTGCCTTTCTGAAGAGGGTCGACGGAGACCATCGGAAGAGGGAGAGGGCGAAGGCGCTGCCCGCGGCCCCCCTTTCGATCCACCCGAACCTCCTCCACTGGTTCAAGGCTGACGTTTGCAGGGACCTGGAGTTCCTCTATGAGGAGATTCTCAAGGTGGAGGACGACGATGTCAGGGACCTGCTCTGGGTCGTCCTCTCGGACACGGCCTTCAAGTCTTCGAACATCGACAGGAGGTCGAGCCGCTTCCTCAGGGTCCTCCGCCCCGACAAGCTCGTAGAGCACATGCCCGACCCCGTCGGACACTTCCGCAGGAAGCTGTCGGACTCAGTCGAGAGGGTAACCTCGTTCACCGACGCCGTCCCTAAGGGCTCCTTAAGCGCCGTCGGGTTCGGTGATGCAAGAAAGCTGGCGCTCGACTCCAACAGCGTCGACGCGGTGGTCACCTCCCCGCCCTATGGCGAGGAGAAGAACACGGTCGGCTATGCCCGATGGTCGAAGCTCTCGATAGCCTGGCTGAGGCTCCGGGACCAGAAGAAGCCTGAGCGACTCTCTCTGGGCTTTCTCCCTGCGACGGGGGTCCAAGAGATGGTGAAGCAGCTGCCTTCCGAGACCGCCAGGAAGCTCCTGTCGGACCTCGTCCAGAGGGACCCAGAGCGGGTCCGCGACGCGCTTCCCTTCTTCTTCGACTATCTCGCCTCTCTCCGGCAGATGTTCCGGGTGCTCAAGTCAGACTCTTTTTGCTGCCTCGTGGTCGGGGACAGGTCCATCCGACAGAAGCCTCTCGACATGGACAGGGTGACGGTGGAGCTCGCCCGAGAAGCGGGGTTCGCCCACGTGGAGTCGTTCCACCGGTCCATACCTATCAAGCTGATACCGTGGAACACCCCGACGGGCCGGACGATCTCGAGGGAGAGCATGGTCATCCTCAGCACGGCTTGAACCGCTGCTAGCCCGTCATCCTCGAGTATGTGAGCCCCTCCACCCTCAGGGCGTAGCCCTCGATCTTCCTGATCCTGTTCGCGACGTTGGGCAGCGCCCAGAGCTGTACCGGGTCCATGTAGTCGAGGTCGAAATGCACGATATTCCCGCACCTGCACCTGATAGACCTGAGCTTCTCACCGACTATCCTCAGCTTCATGGTCGAGACCACGAACATGTTCAAGCACCTGGGGCACTCGAGGACCACGTTGTTCATTGGTTCTTCACCCGTTTCCACTTCATCCGCGGAAGGAAGTGTGTAACGCCTACGGGGTCGACATAGGTCTCGTAGTCATCGGGCCTTGGCGGGCTCCTCTCCGGGCCGGAGGGATTCTTTCTTGGCATGCAATAATACGTCCCCAGCGCCTATAAGACGAGCTGGCGATTTCATGGGCGTATCTCGTCCGTTACAGGCATAGTCTGGGAATCGGTGGACGGCCACTCTGGCTGGACCGGCCTGACTATGCGAGCACGTGGCCGTTAAATCCCTCATGCCAATCTCAAGGTGGCTTGGTCCGTGGCTTCTGCTTCCGCTGTCACCGGGAGGTCGGAGGCTTCCTCAGACCCACGGCGTGGCAATGCCCTTCGTGCAAGAGGCTCTACTGCGAGAACTGTCCAAAGCGAAAGGTCGGGAGATACTTCAAGAAGCTGGCGTGCCCCGAGTGCCATGTGGAGATGTCAGAGGGTGGACTGTCACGGCCAAAGGAGACGTGAAAAGCCTACGTTCCTTCCTTCGCCATCTACGCCTTCTGCTTTCCTGACCTACTGGGTCGCGGGCGTCTCTCTAATCGCGTTCGTTCTGATGCTGGTGGACAAACTCTCCGCGAAGATGGGGCTGAGCCGCGTAGCGGAGATGACCTTCTTCACGTTCTCTCTCTTAGGAGGGTTCCCGGGGGTGATCCTCGGAGGGCTCGCGTTTCACCACAAGACCTCGAAGAGCGAGTTCTGGGTCAAGACCCTCGTCGCGGCGATACCCTCGGCAATCATCCTAGTGATCTTCTTTTCCCCTTCCACCTTCTGACTAGGCTACCAGTTCCCTGACAGCGTAGACGGCGGTGAGCACGCCGTGGATTTCCTCCGCCCTCTTCCTTCCCACCCCGTCCACCTCCATCAGCTGCTCCATCGACGCGTTCATCACCCCGCGCACCGACCCGAAGTGGGACAGAAGGTTGCCAGCGGTCTTCAATCCGATTCCCGGAAGGCTAGAGACCACGTATACGAGGAGCTCCTCCGGCTTCCAGGACCTCTTCTGCATCACAGGGACGCGCTCGAAGCTTCCCTCCTTCACCTTCTCGTCGAGGTACTTTAGGAACAGGACGAACTCGCCCTCGCTCTCGAGGTTGACCGTTACCACCTGGCCGTTCTTGCCATCGGGGGCCCGTTTGAGCGAGCAGCCTACCAGCGAAGAGACGTATGCGTTCACGGTCACTCTCGACCCCCGGAGCGCCCGGGAGGGACTCCCGATGGTCACGACGTACGAGAGAGGGAAGCCGTGGGACATGGCGTAGAGCTGTTCCTCCCGCCTCCCGTCGTTCATCGAGCGGATGTAGTCGCCTATCTCCTTCCTCTCGACGGGCACCCCCACGTAGGCGCCGTCTGCCGAAATCTCGCCGCAGAAGTAATCGCCGACCTTCAGCTCCCTTCGCTCGCTCGGGACCCCGCCTTCGCCAAGGAGTTCCGGTATCCCGCTTCTTATCTCGTTGGATGTGTAGAAGACCGTCAACAGTTCATCGCGCTCCACCCATCATGCAATCAAGCCGTATAAGCCGCACTAAGCCGGTCGCGTACTTCTGTGGCTTCGGGGAGGCATGACTTAGCAAGATCGGGCTCGACTCGGTTAAATATGCTCCAACCCTCCCGCGTTCGTGGCGTCGCTCGCTCGCAGGACGGCCGTCGTCCTCCGCCTTGAGCTGCTCCTGCTTGCCGCGACCTGGTTCGCCGGTATCTACGTCAACGGGTTCGTCCCGATAATCCCCGGGGAAAGCGCGAGCGAAATCCTGCTAACCACAGCGGTAGCTTCTCACGTAGTCCTCGCGCTTCTCAGCTTCGGCACCAGCATAGCCGCTCTTTCCCTCGCGTCGGTCGCGGGTCCCAGGCGTGTCCTCGTCTTGACCCTCCTCGCGACGGTCTCGATTGCCGCGGCCGGCGCTTCAGGGCTGCTCTTCGTCCTGGGTGGCGCCTCCGATTCCAACGATAGCATGGTGATGGCGACCGCTTTCATAACCGCTCTTTTCCTAAGCTTTCTGGCCCTCGTCAGCCTGCGAACCGACGGCACATCCAATGGAACAGCGACCCCGGGGTGGCGCGTCCTTGCGTCGGCGCCGTCCACCTTTTGCGGCATCGTCCTCGGACTCTTCTACGCTGTCTTCGTCAGCGGCGTCTACGTCAACCTCTTCGTAGCTGGTCCCGTATTTTCCCTTCCCCTGAACTCAGAGCTCCTTGCCTTCACGCGGGCCGAGAGTACCGCCCCCTTCATCCTCCACGAGGGTCTGGGCGCCGCGTTGCTGCTCGCGACGGTCCTACTGGCGATTGTCACCTGGTCTGGGGGAAAGAGGAAGCTCGCGAGCCTCAGCATGGTGGTGGCCCTACTCGTCGCCTACTCCGCCTATGTGGGCTCGACCAACCTCACTTCTCCCCCAGTGCCCGCAGTCTCTGGTGCGGCTCTCTCCGTGGTCGTCCCGATGCTCTCGGCGGCCGCGTTCATAGCAGCCCTCATCCTCACCATGATTGTGGCGCTGCTGATGCGAGCGGAGATCCAGCCGCGCTAGGCAGACCGTCCGCAGCTAGGCGCTTGACGCGGACCGCCGGAACCTGAACAGGTTGTATGCGAAGATGAGGAGGCCGATGACCACCGTGGCGTAGGTTGCGTCAAGTAGAGCGGCCAGGTACCCGCTGACCTGCTGGACAGGGACATAGACCGCGAGGTTGCCGCTTGCGACCAGTTGATTGTTCGCTCCCTGGATGTACACCGAGGAGAACTGGTACCAGCCGACCACGAAGAGAATCAAAACCAGGGGGGCGATGAGCCTTCCGTACCGCGGCCGCCGCGTGGTGCTCCCAGCGCTCATATCAATCGCCTCTGGACTTTGACTGCGACCCAGACCCCGAACAACATCGCAAACAGGAAGAGTATTCCATCGTACCCGAGCTGCGCGAAGTTGGTCCACATCAACCCGATGTTGCAACCGAGGGCCGTCCTCACTCCTATCCCGACCAGGATGCCGCCGGAGAACCCGATCGCGAGGCGTTTCCTTTGATGCGGTATTCGAACCTTGAAGTCTCCGCTGAGGTAGCTGGCCAAGAAGGCACCGACGATCAGCATCAGGACCATCAGGACGCTGGGGTCGAGTATCGGCAGCGCGTCGTTGTACCACGGCGTGCTGAGAGAAAGGTTGACCCCGAAGGGCAAGAGGATGTATTCGAGGAATCTGCCGCCGTCTGACGACGTTATCACAAGATAGTTGAAGGTATATCCGGCCCCCGCCACAAACACAAGAAGAAGGGCGCCCGCGAGCAGGGCCGTCGAGAGGTTCGCTCCATAGGACTTTTTCAGGAGGAGCATCTGCTTCGCTCCGGCCAGGTCGATCCTCACCCGGGACAATCCAACCTGAGGTAGGGGCCCTATCCTACCCGTGGGACTTGCCATCGCCCGCAAGAGCGGAGACGAGCCCGTGAAAGCCGGGACCTGCGCAAGCCGCTTCGAGCGAGTCTTGTGTTGGAGGAAGAGCCCGAGTGTGACCAGAGGGACCCCGAGGGCCACGGCCGTGACCCCGACCCACGTCGTGGAGACGGAGTGGAAGAGGTCGTAGGGGAGATATTCGTTGTAGGCTCCGAGCTTGGTGGACAAAATTCCGTTGGCCATGGTGAAGGATTGGAACGGCCAAATCAGAACAGCGAAGAGATAGGTGCCGACCATCATCCCGAAGAGCTCGAGCCAGTTCTGCACGTAGCCGCTCGCCGCCCTGTAGAGCATGGAGAGGTTGCACCCGCCTGCCATGGTCGCCCCGAAACCGAAGATCGCCGCGCCGACCACGATGTACCAACCCGAGAAGTAATTGTCGTAGTACTGGTCGACCGCAGGGACCACGCCGAGGACCACGAGGGTCCCCGTCGCCAGGGCCGAGACCCCGAACAGCAGGAGAAGCGCGCCGAACCTGTCGTAGCTCCTGGTGGTGAAGACCGAGGACATGGCATTAACAAAGCAGTAGTTGCCTCTCTGCGCCACCCATCCGAGCACGAAACCGCTTACGCCGAAGGCGGCATATACGAAGAGGAACCCGAAGGGGAGGACCTGCTGAGGGAGCATCGTAGGAGCGTGCATCGGCTCACGGCTTTGCGATGAAGACTCTGTACGTGTCCCCGACCCTCTCGGAGTAGAACGCGCAACCTTGCTCCCTCGCAAGGTCCGGGAGCGTCACATCGACCGACGGCTGGTGGTCCGTTACGACCTCGAGGACCTTCCCGGGAGCCAACTCACTCAGTTTCTTTGAGGCGGTCAGCTCCGGAATCGGGCAGCTCTCCCCGCGGACATCCACCGACAGGTCGGCTCTGGCCCACTGGGGACGGGGCGATTCCGTGGACATGACTAACTTTTTAGCGCGGGTGCCGGCCGGTAGATAAATATTCATAGGATAATGCCGACCTTCATAGATATTGCAGCGCCAGGAATATCTCACGGTCAACGGCCCTACCCGCATTCTCCCCGTGCCATCGCTTATATCGGGCCAGAGTCGGCGAGCTTCTCGGGGGACCGGCACGCGAAGCAACGCAACCAGTAGACGCGAGAGCCTTGAGATAGGTTGGAAGGATATCCCAGAATCTCTCAAGGACTGCAAGGGCGGGGAGTTTCAGAGGACCTTCCTCGAGGTCAAGAACATCATCGCGCACCAGCTCGGAAATGGCTCGCTCAAGGGCATAAAGGGGTTCATCTTCCACGGCGAGCCTGGCAACGGGAAGACCCTCATGGCCCGGGTCCTCGCCAAGGAGCTTCACCTCTCGCTCTTCTTCGTCGATGGCTCGGTCATCGCGAGGGAACTCTACGGGCAGTCGGAGCGGCAGATAGTGAAGGTCTTCACGATGGCTGCGAAGAAGAATTCCCTCATCCTGATAGACGACGCCGAGTCGGTCTTCCCGGACAGGGACTGGATGAAAGGAGAGAGCTGGCACGTGGCCCAGAACAACATCCTCTTCCATCAGATCGATGACCTTGACACATCCAAGACCTCACTCATTATGACCACGAACAAATTCGCCCTCCTGGACAACGCTCTGAGGGACCGGCTCTACGCCATCGAGTTCCCTCCCATCGACGAACAGACCGCCATCGAGGTCGCCCGGATGAAGTGTAAAGAGAAGGGCCTCGACCCTGCGAGGGTGGAGGAGACCATCCGAGCGGAATCGGAGGCCTTCGGGTCCGGGAGGGCGATCGAGAAGCTGGTTGTGAGAGAGTACATCCGTCAGGTGGGCGGTCGAACAAACGCATAGCCCGGAAACTAGGAATAGAGAATTACTCAAGTTTATTACTGCAAACCAGACCGGTTTTTTGAAATGGCAGTCTCCGAATTCCAGGCCCTCGGCAAGAGGCTCGAATCAGCTTTGGTGTTATCAAAACCCATAGTGGCCGTCACCTTCACCCCGGACACCGCGAGGTTGAGGCGGTCGACAGACGTGGTGGAGTCAAGCTGCGTCTTCTGGACCAAGGCCCTGGAGAGTTCGTTCTACACAACTCCAGACCAGCATCTGCACTGCTCCGTCGGGGCGATAACCCATGGCTACCGTTCGGCAAAGGACTCTTTGCCCGGCGCGGGCCTGGCCGACATCGACCTTTTGACGAGCGTCGGATGGATCGGCAAGAGCGACATCCTGGGGCTGCCGTCCCTGCCCCTGGAGGCGCAGCGCAACATCGGTTACTCTCCTCTCGATAGCTCTCCTTTCGTCCCGGATGTCGTCCTCCTCTTCGTCGATTCCCAGCAAGCCGCGCTCATCCGGGAAGCGGCACCCGAGAGCAGGATAACGGTAAAGCCGACCTGCCAGGGGCTCCCTCTCGCCAACGAGGGCGACGTCGTGATTGGGCTGGGATGCACGGCGAGCAGGACAAGGTCGGGATACCAAGAATCCGAGATAGTCGTGACCCTGAACGCGAAGAAGCTGGGTACCTTTGTGGACAGGCTAGAAACCATTGCGGCGATAGACCACAGGGTAAAGGCGGCGCTCACCCCAGCCGCCTAGGTCTTCTCTCGACGCCGACAGCTGCAGGGAGGTCGGCTTTTTGGCGATGACCAGGCTGATTGGAAAGGAGGACGCTACCGAGATAGGCCGGCTCTTCGCCTCCAAACTGGCCGGCGAAGTCGAGCTCTGGCTTTTCGTCTCCAAGAAGACCGACTCGAATTGTGAACAGAGCAAGCGGTTACTCGAGGAAGTCGCCTCCCTGAACGAGAAGTTGCATCTCCACGTTTTCGACGTTGATGCAGAGCCTGGACGGGCGAAGGAGATGAGGGCCGATCTGGCGCCCACCACGATAGTCATGGCCTCGAACGGCGCGCGACTCTACTACGTCGGGACACCGGGGGGCCGTCAACTCAAGAGTTTGGTCGAGGATATCATCGACGCGTCCCGCGGTCGGGCAGAGATGGACAGGGACGCGCTGAATACCATCAGACGTGTGGAAGCGGAGACGGTCATCAAGGTCTTCGTCACCCCCTTCTGCGCATACTCGCCCTCGGTCGTCCGTGTTGCGCACCGATTTGCCATCGAGAACCCACACGTTGTAGCCATGATGATCGAGACCGTCGAGTTCCCAGAACTCGTCAAGAGGTACAATATCGTGGGGGTGCCCAGGACCGTCATAAACGAAAGGTTGGTTTTCGACGGGGCCCCAAGCGAGAAGGCTTTCGCCGAGAAAGTGCTCGAAGGGTCGAGACTCGACGCGGAATGACCCCGAGTATATTTTATTATTCCTAAGCCTTAAATCGATTCGAAAAAATTCCTTGCTCAAGTGAACGGAACTTTGCAAAGAACCTACGTAGTCGCGGCCGCAGTTGTAATCATCGCCATCCTCGCCGGGAGCATCTTCATCTTGACCCAAGGGTCCAAGGGTACCTCCACGTCCACCATTCTGTCCAGCACCACTTCGTTGTCCAGCACCTCCCTAACTCCGTCGTCCTCGACCTCCTCCATCTCGACTCTGTCGTCGAGCTCCACCCCGACCGCCTCAAGTTCTTCATCGACGAGCTCGTCGAGCACGCCGAGCGTCACCTCCACGTCGACCACGTCCACACCTTCCAGCACTACAACATCGAGCAGCTCCAGTTCTTCCGCTTCTTCGACTTCCAGCGGTTCAAGCTCGAGTTCGAGCTCTAGCTCCAGCTCATCTAGTACCTCGACGTCGACCACTTCGAGCTCGACCACTGTGGGGTACAACAATTACGATTTCCTGATCTTCACCCAGAAGGGGATAGCCGAACTCGCATCGACGCAGGGAAGCGTACTCGGTTACACGCGCCTCTTCAACCTGTCTGACAGCATCCCGACGCAGACCTTCTACTGGGAAGGTTACCCCACCCCCGGCGCACCGCAGTCCAACTTCCTCATCCCGCTCAACAACGGGACGATAATCGAGGTGAACGCGAGCACCATGGCGGTGAGCGGACGGATCAGCGTGGGCAGCGCAACGGGCTTCATCGGAGTCGCGATCTCCCCCGACGAGAAGTTCGCGGCTGTCGCAGACGGACCCTCGGGCATCGTCGAAGTGATCAACCTGAAGACCCTGCAGACGGTATGGAGCGTGACCTTCGACAGACAGAGCGGGGCTACGGCGTTCCCCTGCGACATCAGATGGTCCCCAGACGAGAGCACGATCGTCATCCCGATGAAGAACAACGGTACCGTAGACGTCCTCAACGCGCAGGACGGTGTAATCATTTCTAGCGTAGCGCTTCCGATAGCGACCCAACCCTTCATGCTCACTGTCAACTCACAGGGCACGATGCTCGCGGTCGAGCTCTCGGGGAACAAGACCGACGCCTTCTTCTCATACCCGTCTCTAAAGTCACTGGGCACGACGAGCTTCAGCGTCTCCACCTTCTCCCCAACCCGTGGGGTATTCACTCCGGACGGCAACTACTACCTGGAGGCTTCCGGCGCCACCAACGTCGTCGAAGTCATCTCGACCAGCACCTTCACCGTGGTCAACACGATCAATCTTCCGGCCTCGGCGTCGCCGGGGCTCGCTGACATGGAGATAACACCAGACGGGGACAGCGCATACGTTGTCATGCACGGGACCCCGACCACCGGAGGGATAATCTACATGATATCACTCTCCACCGTCACGACGGCCACCGGCCCCACGGGCAGCATCGCCCTGACCACCGCACCCGCCTACGCCATCCCCATCTCGATAGCGTTCGCGACCTTCCTGGCTGACAACGTGCTCTCGCCCCCGGTCACAGGGTTGCACTGCTAGGGGCGCTCGCCATTGAAGGCGCTAAAGCCCCTCCTCTTCCTCCTCCTTTTCTTCAACGTAACCTGCCTCGCACCCGTGATAGTGACGGGGCTGAGGATAGCCGACCTGTGGTACACGCCCATGGCCACCACGGGGCAAGCTTCGTTCCTCACACCGTTTCTCGAGTTCGTCCTGGTCTGCGTGGCCGTCGAGATAGTTGCCGTAGCCCTCCTGTGGAGGGTCGACTGGGCTCGTTTCATCCCTCTGGGCGGCGATATTGGGATCCGGTCGATAATTCGGGGGGTGCTTGCTGACAGGGTGGGGCGAGCCGTCATCCTCGCCTTCGTCCCACTCTACGTCCTTTCTTTTCTTCTGAGCAGTGGACTTCTCCTTGTCCCTGACGTCAACATCAGTTCCTACTTTGTACCTGTGACGGAAATCTCGTATCAGGCGGTCGGCGTCCCGATGATCGGGCCCCTCGCCATCAACCTGGACCTAATGCTCGTGGGCTTGCTCGACCTGGTGCTCCTCTCTCTGGCTCTGGTCCTGGGATACTACGTCGTGACCCTGGTCTACACCTCGCAGTCGGGTACCGGTTTGGGCGTCCCCGGGTCCACACAGCTCATGGCCACCCAGACCGCTGGGGCTTTCCTCGCGACCTCCGCCCCCGCCCTCGCCACGTCAGCGGCCATCTGCTGCCTGACGCCCACGGGGGTGAACTCGCTCCTCTACCTGGTCTCGGCCTCTACCTCAGTCCTGAGCAAGAAGGTCGTCTTCGGATACGGCACGATAGCGGGCGTCTTCTGGGTGACCGGACTGCTCCAGGGGCTCGAGCTATTCTCGACCGTGGTCCTCGGGGTTGCCCTGCTGGGTCTCTCGTACTACCAGGTGAGACGCTTGACCAGGCAGGTGGCGCAGCGCAGGGTCCTGACCCTGGGCTCCTGAATCTCTCCGGGACAGGCGGCCAATCGAGGATAGCCCGAGACCGGAAGACCCTGCCCGCTAGTGAAGGACAACGATTATCGCGCCTAACGGGACCAACCCAAGAATAAGGCAGTAGAGGGACTCTTGGAGATAGAAGAACTTCTTCTCCTGGATCAAGGCCAACGTGTAGATGTTGTTCAGGTAGTCATCGAGTATCTGCTGGGGCGTGGAGGAGAATGATTTCTTGTAGTCCTCCTTCGACTGAGCTAGAATCGCCTTGTAGAACACCTTCGTGTTCGGAGCACCAGCGTGAATCCTGGGCTTGATTATCAAGAAGCCGAGAATGGCCGAGATTCCAATCAGCAAGAGCGCCGCCCCTGCCGCAAGTTGCGCCAATCCAGAACTGATGGAAGCCGAAGTACTCGCGAGTATCGCCAAGATCGCGCCGTCGACGGCGAGGATGACCCCCGCCTTCGTGTCCGCGAAGTTGACTAGACTCTGGTTGTGTGCGAGTATCGTCTTCGCAAAATCAATCTGTTCGCTCAAGGAAGGTTGGCCGGACATTCGGTTTGGCTGTCACCTCTTGGGGTAAAAAAGCCCAACATACGATTGTAGGTTCCCGCCCCAGCGGAGGAGGTCCCTCACGGTCACCGAGGCTCGTTCGCCAAGCGGTCCAGGACTGTCGCGAGGATCCCTGGGCAGGACAACATGGGCCAGTGGCCAGACTTGACCGTGGTCACGTCCATCCCCTGTTTCCTCAGGCTCTCGGGGTCGAACGGGTTTCCTCCCCAATCGCACTTGATGAATGAACGGGGGACCGCCCTATACCTACCCGTCAGACGCAGGCGCTCGCTGTAGGTCCTGACAGACTGAGGCCTCCCCAGCTCCATCATCATCTTCATGTCGCGCCTTGATATGTCGAAACCGGGAGGGCCTACCTCCTCCATGACCGGGAAGGACCACCCATTCCCCTTGGTCCTGACCGACTCCTTCGACTCTCTTCTGTCCTTCTCCGAAAAGTCCCCCCACAGCGAGGAGTTGCTTGCCTTAGGTATGTTCGCGTCCAGATAGACCAGCCGCGCGAGGGACTCCGGGTTCCTGTCCGCGACTCCGGTCCCCACGAAGCCGGCGTAGCTGTGGCAGACCAGAACCACCTTCTCGCCGGCGAAGAGGATTGTGTTCGCGACGTCCGCTATGTGGGTGCTCAGATTGATCTTTGGCGAGGCAAGGTGTGAGCGGTCCCCCATTCCAGTGAGCGTTTGTTCGTATACGGTGTGTCCTTTCTCTCTCAGCAACCGCGTGACCCTGGTCCATGCCCATGCGCCTGCGCAGGACCCGGGCACGAGGACGAAGGTAGCCATGGCGGAGAATTCGGGGTCCCCTCAGAAAAACGTTCTCACCAGCCTGCACCCGAGGGGAAGGTATATCCACCGAGGGTCCTCCTGATGTCCGGTTCTGAGATTTTGGGGGAATCTCAATGGATTCAAGGGAAGGTCTGTTTGATCACGGGAGGCAACTCAGGGATAGGCAAATTCACTGCGATTGGCCTGGCCAGGATGGGCGCGATAGCGGTCATGGTGAGTCGCGACCGAGCTAAGGGCGAGGCTGCGAGGGACGAGATAATCAGGTCGAGCGGAGCCAAGAGCGAGAGCGTCGAGCTCATGATTGCCGACCTGACCTCGCTCGACTCCGTGAGGCGCTTGGCCTCCGATTTCCTGCAAACGCACTCCAGCCTCCACGTCCTCGTGAACAACGCCGGTTTGATCCTCGCCAAGAGAACAGTGACGAAGGACGGATTGGAGACGACCTTCGAGACCAACTACCTTTCGCACTTCCTGCTCACCAACCTCCTGCTCGAGACCCTGAAGTCGAGCGCTCCCTCCAGGATAATCAATGTCACCTCCGACGCCCACCTGAGCGGCCACCTCGATTTCGAAGACCTGCAGCTGTCGAGCGGCTACGGCGCCATGAAGGCCTATTCCCGGTCGAAGCTCTCGCAGATCCTCTTCACCTACGAGCTGGCGAAGAGACTCAAGGGGACGGGGGTCACGGTCAACTGCGTCCATCCGGGCGTCGTCGCCACGAATTGGGGGAGGAAGTCGGCGGGTCTTCTTAGCTTCGCCGTAAAATTCGCGGGACCGTTCTCCCTAAGTTCTGAGAAGGGCGCAGACACCTCGGTCTATCTCGCCTCCTCCCCGGAGGTGGCGAGCGTTACGGGGGCGTATTTCACGAAGCGGAAGCAGGTCAGGTCATCGAGGGAGTCCTACGACGAGGCCGAGGCCCAGAGGCTCTGGCAGGTGAGCATGAAACTCGCTGGGCTCAGCGACAGTTAGAAACGGAGCTTACTCTTCAGAATCTTCTTCTTTATCGTCGTCGTCCTGAGAGTACTTCCTCTGCCTCTTGAGCTCGGCGAGCTTCTCCTTGTACTCTTTCTTCTTCTTCCTGTTACCCTGTGCACGCGCCTGGTCGTACAGCTTCCTTAGTCTTTCCTCTTCCTGCGCGTCATCGGGCATCTGCGGAGCACCGACCCCATAATGCGATAGATATTTCTTTCTGATTGGGCCAGAAGGTGTCACCAGCACCTCCGTCACCGCGGTGACAGGCTCCCCGCGGACGTCCCGCATAAAGACCTCAGAAGCCCATTCGTCCCCCATGTCACAATTCGCAAGCAATTGGGAAAAATCTAACAACGGCGGCATCGGCCAGAGGGTACGCGGTTCTGTTCAGAACCCAGGACCCCTAAAGCCGAGGTTGGACATGGCGGTCCGCCAGATCCAGGTGCAGGTCGCAAAGCTCGACAGCACCTGCTCGAAGCTCAGGGAGCGCGACTCCTCGATCTTCAACAAGGTAGTCTCCTCGATGCAAAAGCACGACTCGCAGCACGCGGCCGTCTACGCCAACGAGCTGGCCGAGGTAAGGAAGATGAGCCGCATGGTCACACAGGCCAAGCTCGCTCTCGAGCAGATAACCCTCAGACTCAACACAGTCACCGAGCTGGGCGACATCGTGGTCACCCTGACACCTGCGATGGCAGTCATCCGCAGCGTGAGACAGGGCCTCGTGAGCGTCCTGCCGGAAGCAGAGGGCGAGATCGGCGAAATCTCCAGCCTGCTGAGCAGCGTCCTTGTGGACGCGGGCACGGTGGGTGGATACTCGCTGAACTTCGAGGCGGCCAACGAGGACGCAGAGAAGGTCCTCGCAGAGGCTGCAGTCGTGGCGGAGTCCAGGATGAAGGAGAAATTCCCAGAGATTCCCTCTGGTCTCCCAACCTTGGACGCCGGCTCAGAAAGCACGGCATAGGTACGACGCGGCGCGAGGGGACGGTTCGGAACCGCCCCTCCCCAACCTGTTTTTACGGGATTTTTTCTACTTGGGCGGCGCGAACCCCGCATACAGTGCGTAGGTGCCCCCGTCGGCTACCACCACCTGTCCTGTGATGTAGTCCGCATCGGCTGATGCCAGGAACGCGATTAGCTTCGCCTGGTCCGAGGGGTACGCCAGCCTCCCGAGAGGGACCCTCGCAGCCCTGTCAGCATAGGCTGCAGGGTCGTCCTTGAAGTACTTCTCGGCTCTGGCCGTCAGCGTCGACCCGGGCGCAGCAGCGTTCACGTTGATCCCGAACCTACCCCACTCGATGGCCAAGGCCTTGGTGAGACCGACGACCCCGTGCTTAACAGCGGTATATGCCGTGGCGCTCGGAAGACCGACGAGCCCGGCCGTCGAGGCGAGGTTGACGATCTTCCCAGACTTGCGCTTTATCATCTCTCGGCCGACGAGCTGCGAGCAGATGAAAACGCCCGTCAAGGAGACCGCAACCAACCTGTTCCACTCCTCTAACCTCAGGTCCTCAGGGTGCCCTTCGTCGATGTCCACGTAACCCGCGTTGTTGACAAGGATGTCGACCCTCCCGAAGACCTTGACCGCCTCGTCCACGATGGAGCGCACCCGCTCGTAATCAGAGACGTCTCCCTGCGCAGCCTGAGCTCTCCTGCCCAGTGCCCTGACCTCCTCGCAAGTCCGCTCGGCCGCAGCAGGGTCGATGTCGTTGACCACGATGTCAGCGCCCTCCCTCGCCAGGGTGAGGGAGACCTCCCTTCCTATGCCGGCGCCCGCTCCGGTGACCATTGCCACTTTATTCTCGAACCGCATGGCGCCCACAGGACCAGGTGCCCGATTAAAATTAGCCCCTGGCTCTAATTATTAGGCATTACACGAACTCACCATACAAGAATTATGTATTCTCTTAAATAATACCATGTCCTAGGCGGGAACGACTAGACCATCATGAAGATGACAAGGTTCAGGATTCAGAACTACAAGAAGCTCCGTGACAGCGGATGGGTCTCCTGCGACGACATGACCGTCTTCGTCGGCAAGAATGAGGCTGGCAAGTCCTCGGTTTTCAGGTGCCTGTCAAAGCTTAACCCGTCTGACGGCGAGAAGTTCGACGGGCTCAAGGAGTTCCCGCGCAGCCGCTATACGAGCGAGTTCAAGATGGAGGACTGGCCGGTGGTCAGCGGCGAGTTCGCCCTCTCAGAGGAAGACAAGGCCTATGTGACCGGCTTCTCCCGCGCCCTCGCTCAGGTGACGAGCGTGACGTGTACCCGACACTATTCGGGTTCCCTCGAGGTCGAGTTCTCCCCCGCCATCGATTTTCCTGAGATGTCCAACGCAGCCTTCCTCGCAAGGGCAGAGGTATGGCGGAAGAGCATAGGGGATGCCGTGGCTCCCGAGGGACGCGGTGACTCCCTAGCGAGGCTGAAATCCGTTCTTCTCATGGCGCTCTCCCAGAAGGTAGAAGAGCTCAAGGCAGCGAACCCAGGTGACGTCGCGAGCGAGACCGCCGTCGGGAACCTTCACGCTCTGGTCGTCTCTCAGCTCAACGAGCAGTGGCAGAAGACGCTCCTAGACCCCATCGCACAGGACATGGGCCGGTTCGTGGACGCTCTGGTGCTCCTTCCCCAGCTGAATCGAGCAGGCGCGTGGGTCGAGGCCAACATGCCAAAGTTCGTCTTCTTCGACTCGTACGACGTCCTTGACAGCTCCATCCACATCCCGACCTACCTCAGCCAACTCACCCTGAACCCCGATGGGCCCCGGCTGAGGGCGACCAAGGCTCTCTTCCAGCACGTGGGCCTCGACATCAACGCCCTGCAGGGTCTCGACCCGTCGCAAGCGGGGAG
The DNA here is from genome assembly GCA_027886885.1 of Nitrososphaerota archaeon. Lineage (GTDB taxonomy): Archaea > Thermoproteota > Nitrososphaeria > Nitrososphaerales > Gagatemarchaeaceae > Gagatemarchaeum. Next base: position 18,070 of record JAPCJP010000003.1, read on the forward strand.
AGCCCAGGACGACCTCAAGAGGTTTGCCGACGAGAGGCACATCCAGATGGCCTCGGCATCTGCCGAGATGACCGAGAAGTTCTCGAAGTGGTGGGACCAGAGGAAGCACTCTTTCCGCTACTCCATCGATGGTCCGTTCTTCAGGGTCTGGGTCTCCGACGACCTCGACCCCAGCGAGATAGAGCTCGACCAGAGGTCTGGAGGCATGCAATACTTCTTCTCTTTCTACTTGGTCTTCCTCGAGGAAGCCAAGGGCGCGTACAACAACTCGATTCTCCTCCTCGACGAGGCAGGGATCCAGCTGCACGGCGCTGCCCAGCAGAGGATTGTGACGCTGCTCGAGAGGCTCTCCAAGGACAACCAGCTCTTCTACTCCACCCACTCGCCGTTCATGATCGATGGCAACCGCCTGGATAGGGTGAGGGTGGTCTATGAGGACCCGCTCGATGGGACGTCGAAGGTCTCTGTCAACGGGTGGCCCAAGGACAGGGACTCGGTCTTCCCTCTCCGCGCCGCTCTCGGCTATGCTGTCACCCAGTCGCTCTTCCGCTCGGGCAAACAACTCATCGTGGACGACGTGACCGACTACCTGATACTCAACGCCATGAGCGAGCTCCTCATCAAGAAGGGAAAGCAGGGACTGCGAAACGACATCGTAGTGGTCCCCTCTGGCGGAGCCAGCGACCTGGTCCCGCTCGCAACCACGATGGCCGCCAACTCGGTGAGTTACAAGGCCCTCCTCGACGGAAGCGCCTCCAGCCTCAACAAAGGGGACGTTTCACACGCAGAGCTCCTCGAGGGCTCGTTCCTGGTCAGCAAGTACACCAAGGACGGCGGGACCGGAGTTGAGGACATGTTCCCGGAGCTCTACCTCAAGGCGGTCAGCAAGGCCTACCCGAAGGCCTCCCTTCAGTTCAACGAGTCAGAGGCGAAGATGACCGGCGTCACAAAGAAGGTCGATGCAATCTTCGCCAGGACGGGAGCAGGGAAGTTCGAGCGGTGGCGCGCTGGAAGACTCGTCGCCGAATGGATATTCAACAAGTCGGGCGACGTCCCGGACTCCTCCAAGCAGGCCTTCGAGAGGCTGTTCAACGACATCAACAAGGGGTTCTAACCGCCGACAAAAATCCCGAGCCCAGCCACCTAGACGATAAGCCGTATTAGGTTCCTGGGTCGGTGCGGCCGCGATGCCCGTCTGCCCCAAGTGCCACAAGCTGATATCTGAGAAACACTTTGCGCGGCACTTGAAGCGCTGCGGCACCTCTCACCACCACGAGCCCCAGTCCCTTTACGTCCCCTCGCTCACCGCGCAGATAGAGAGCCCCAATCGAGGGATAACCTACGGACCCCCCAGCTCGCCCCGCCTCGGGAAGAAGAAGAAGCGGAATTGGTGGTTCGTGGCTGGGGTGGCGACGGCCCTCCTCGTCATCTTTCTGGTGGTGCTCGACCTGTTCTTGCGGTGACCGATCGGGGTCTCTTGGACCTATTCCCCGCCCCAAGCGGTGAAGAGGTGGTCGATTGCGTCCTGGAAGGTGTTCGCGAAATTCTCCACTGCCCCCTTCGCCGCCTTGACCTTGCTATCGTCCTTAGCCCAGACGCTAAGCTCGTCCACCATATCATGAAGGGTCTGATTCTTCTCCGCGTCCGCCTTGAACTCGTAAAAGAGGTATGTGACCTGGGTAGGGTCATCTGCCTTACCGTCACTCTTCTGTGAGTTCGAAAGCTCCGTCCCTGACGGGTTCTTGTCTCCCACATGCGGATTGTTGATCGAAGCGCCGTTCGTCACGAAGAGGTCCTGCAAGAAGGACACAGACTCTTGGATGTTCGTGTCTTTCCAGTCAAGCGCCGTCTCGCTGTCCCGGTAGTCTTGTAGGACCTGTTTCTGCTCTGCCGCAGTTGTCAGGAGTATGGTGCCGCCAGCTTCCAGAATGAATCTCATCCTGTAGCCGTAATAGACCAGGTATCCGTAGAGGAGATGTGTCACCTCGTCCCGTTCGACGGGTTTCGACTTTTCGAGCTTTTTACTGATATTACCAAGATCAGCAGCGAGGGTGTTTGCGGCGTTGATCCATGGGTTGTAGTATTTCTCGACCAGCGGGGTGATCATTGTCACTTTCTTGTCGACGTTGCTGTCAGTCTGCTGGAAGTAGGACGACGCCTCCTTGTATATCGCGCTCGACACGGTCCCGATGGCAGTGATGATACCTCCGGCAACCGCTGCCTGTATCGCCGCGGGCGTCGTGGCCGTGATAGTGTACTGCAGTCCGTAGATGGCGACTGCTGGAGGGACGACTCCGAGTAGGACCAGGACGCCCAGCCTGCGGCGTCGCGTGAACTTCACTCGCGGAGACTTCGG
>JAPCJP010000003.1:20525-77047 GCA_027886885.1 Nitrososphaerota archaeon
GGGTTTCTTTGTTTTAAGGATGCCAATCGGCACTCAAGGTCGGGGTTGCGTCTGGTCGCCGTGGTGCGCTTCCTGCCTGACGACCTCCTCTACCCTCTGGTCGGCTGGTGGCTTCCACGCGGCTCTCAGACCCTCCACCAGCTGCCTGACCCTCTCGGGTTCGGTCACCTCCCTGAAGACCATGATGGCCTCTCCGCCAACCAGGAAGCGGAGGTCCCCGACCTGCACCTTCGCCCCCATGATGAGCTCCCCTTCGGTCCTCGGCAGCTCCCCCGGGTTCGGCGGCAGGGGCACGAAGCGCCCGCCCCGCTTGGACTTTAGCCCCGACTTGAGGTTGAACGTCTCCACCTCGCATCTGTCGATGGGGACGCTCGCCTTCATCTCGTCGCTCTCCGCGTCCCACACGAAGCAGCGGTAGTTGGTTATCAGGTATCCCCTTATGAGTCGCCTCGTGAGAATCCCCTTGACGTCAGCCATCTTCCAGAGAAGCAGCTCTCCCATCACCAGGTCGGTGGGATGCTTGGGGGCAATCGATGGCTTTTCCTTCGGTTTCTGGTTCAAGAGACGCGCCCTCTCCCAGACAGTGGGAAATCAGCCCTTAATATTAGGCGAGGAAGGCAACCGACGGCATGCCGACGAACGCACCAAGGCCCGCTCCCCGCAACTGGAGGCGGAGGATGGGAACGGCGATCCTCTTTCTCTTCGCCCTGGACGCGCTGATACTATTCGGACCATACGGGCCCCTGAGGGAGACCATCGCGATCGTGGTCTCGGTGGCCGTGCTCATCGCGATTGCGATGATCTGGAGGCGCAACAAGATGCGAGAGAATCTCTCCCGGCGAGGATGACAAGACCGGTCGGCTTGGCGGACTAGGCCGCGGCCGCTTTGGCCGGAGGGGACCTTGAGCCCATCCAGACGGCCAGCCCTGCGATGGCCACCCCCAACACCGCGATTAGCGACCCGGCGTAAAGCCAGAAGGGGTTGTTGCTCATCCCGGACCCAGCGAGGACCCCGTCTCCCTGCAGTGCGAATACACTTCCGAGCAGGACAAAGATTATCCCGACCAGGAGGCCGGCGATGGCAGGCCGTTTCATGGGGTTACTTGTTCCTCCGGAACGGGTTTAGTTTCTTCTGGTGCCCTCTGTATTTCTCGTTCCGCGGGCAGTATGGACCGCACTTTTCGTTGGCCGGATGATTGTGGCCCCGCTTGTCCGCGGCCTCCTGCGAGTGCCTCCGGGGGTCGGTCACAGCGTAGAGCTCCTCGACCGGGAAGTCAACCGTCTGAATTCCCCCGGTTTCGTTATTAAGGCTTGGTATCGTCCTTAATGGCCAGGATCACGTCCACCTGCTCGACGGTCGGGAGGGAACAGTCGAAGTTGTACCTCTCAGAATCGGCGACGAAGCGGTCCAACTCCCACCCTCGTCCCCTTGCGTTCATCAACCAGTGATGGACGGTGCACCTCTCGAGTACCTGGCTCCTGTATCTCTCCACCTTGACCTCGAAGGTCAGCTTTTGGCATTCGGGGCAGAGCTCCTGCATGTTCTTCATGAGCCAGAATTTCCTTGATAACCGTTACCTGTCGCAGCCCTCAGGCATAGGCCGGGACTTCCTTTCCGCTCGTGGGGACGACAGACTTTGATTTTCTCTTGCGGATGTTCGCCATCGCTTCCTCAGCGACACGCTTGAACTCGGCCTTCGAGAGCGTCCGGGCCGCGTCGTCGCACTCCTTCCCGGTTATCCGTTCGACCTCTTCATCCAGCTCGTGCTGGACCTTCCCCTTCCGTGCTTCGACGAAGAGCGCGATGAGCTCCCTCGCCATCCTGTCAAAGAAGAGGTCGCTCATGGGTGGGTAACCGGCTGTGGTCCATGGGCGGGTCAGAAATGAAGCTTTTGGCCCCGAGATGCCCTATGGGAAGCTACTATCCAACGCTTATCTGCGGGTGCATCCCTCACCTATCCCATGAGCACGACGCTAAAGGTCGCCGAAACGGCCTCTCGATTGGTCGGTCACAACGTCGCGATTGTCGACCCGAAGGTCATGGTGGAACTGGACCTTTCGGCGGGAGACGCCATCGAGATTGCCAGCAAGAAGCGCAAGAGCTACGCCCTCCTCTGGTCTGCCTACGACGACGACTATGGTCACGGCCTCATCCGCGTGGACGGTTACACCCGCAACAACATCGGGGTAGGGCTCGACGACACCGTCACCGTATCCAAGGCGAAGGCTCGCAGGGCGGAGGAGATAGTCCTCGCCCCCACGGAGGAGGTCGCCATCAGCGGCCTCGAGGAGTACCTGCCCGAGCTGCTCACGGGCCGGGTCATCACCCGGGGAGACACGCTCGCCCTGAACATCATGGGGAAGAAGACGGATTTCCTCGTGGAACGAGTCCAGCCAGCGGATGGCGCCGCCGTCATCGACGCCCAGACTACCTTCCAGCTGGCTTCGGTGAGGAAGCCAAAGAACACCGGCGTCCCCAGGGTGACCTACGAGGACATCGGGGGACTCAGGAACGAGGTCCAGAAAATCCGTGAGATGATCGAGCTTCCGCTGCGGCACCCGGAGATCTTCGAACGCATCGGCATAGAGGCGCCGAAGGGTGTGCTCCTGTATGGTCCCCCGGGGACCGGGAAGACCCTGCTCGCCAAGGCCGTAGCGAACGAGACAAACGCGAACTTCTACTCCATAGGTGGTCCCGAGATAATGAGCAAGTACTACGGCGAGAGCGAGGAGAAGCTCAGGTCCATCTTCAAAGAGGCCCAGGACAACGCGCCGAGCATCATTTTCATCGACGAGATAGACTCCATCGCCCCGAAGCGGGAGGAGGTCTCCGGGGAGCTCGAGAAGAGGATCGTCTCCCAGCTGCTCTCCATAATGGACGGCATAGAGGCGAGGGGCAAGATCGTGGTCATCGGAGCCACGAACAGGCCTGACTCCATAGACCCTGCCCTCAGGAGGCCGGGGAGATTCGACAGGGAGATCGAGATAGGAATACCCGACGAGAAGAGCCGCCTCGAGATACTCCAGATACACACGCGCGGGGTCCCGCTCGAGCCCGACGTCAAGCTACCCGAGATAGCCAGGGTCACCAACGGTTTCGTGGGGGCCGACCTCCAGGAACTGGTCAAGGAGGCGGCACTGGGCGCGGTCCGGAGGATCCTGCCCGAGATCAACCTCGAGAAGGCCAAGATACCTGCCAAGACCCTGAACAAGATCAAGGTGACGATGCAGGACTTCTTGGGGGCGCTGAAGGACGTCCAACCCTCCGCGCTAAGGGAGGTGCTGGTGCAGGTCCCGAATGTAAGGTGGGAAGACATCGGAGGGCTGGGCACCGTCAAGGAGGAGCTCACAGAGGCGATCGAGTGGCCCCTGAAGTACAGCAAGCTCTTCGCCAAGGGCGACGTGACCCCTCCCAAGGGGATACTCCTCTATGGGCCACCTGGGACGGGCAAGACGCTGATAGCAAAGGCCGTCGCCAACGAGAGCGAGGCCAACTTCATCAGCATCAAGGGCCCTGAGCTCATCTCCAAGTGGGTCGGCGAGTCCGAGAAGGGCGTCAGGGAGGTCTTCAGGAAGGCCCGGGCGGCTGCGCCCTGCGTCATCTTCTTCGACGAGATTGATGCCATAGCCCCTAGGAGGACCGCGGGCGCCGGGGAGAACCAGGTGACCGAGAGGGTCGTGAGCCAGCTGCTGACCGAGATGGACGGGCTCGAAGAGCTGAGCGGGGTCGTGGTCCTGGGCGCCACCAACCGCGTCGACATAATCGACGAAGCGCTTCTCCGCCCAGGGCGGTTCGACAGGATACTCGAGGTTCCGGCACCGGATGAAGAGGGCCGGGAGCAGATACTTCGCATACACACCAAGAAGAAGCCGCTCGCCAAGGACGTCGACATAGCGGAGCTCGCCGCGGAGACCGAGTCGTTCACCGGCGCCGAGCTCGCGGCGGTCGCCAACCTCGCCTCCGTCGCGTCGATCAAGCGTCACCTGAAGGAGCATGGCAAGGAAGCGGAGGACCTGTCGGCCAGCCTCACCGTCTCCAAGCGTGACTTCCAGGCCGCGATCGAGGACGTAAAGAAGCGGAGAGCCACCGCGGCCGGCCAATAGCAGAGGCTAAAAACCCGAGAAAGTTCAGGGGCTGGGTTCCGCATTGCCTGCCATAACCATCGACGGGAGGGGCCTCACACCGACTGAAGCCGTAGCCGACCTTCAAAGAAGGGCGGAGCCGCTGAGACTCAAGGGGTATCATCCGATCACCGAGGTCGAGATAGTTGACACCAAGACGAAGAAGGTCGTCGAACACTACCCATTCCCCGAGGGCGAGCGGGTCGCCCAGAGCCCTCCGGCACCCCGGCTGGTAAAAACGAAGGAGAAGGAGCACAAGCCTCCCACCGCCCACGAGTACCCCTACCTCGCCCGCCTGACACTCGAGTACTAGACCGGGCCGCTCAAGCATCCTTAAATTTCCGGCCCGTACCCAATATCCTCGTTTGGCCGACACGCAGCTGCAGACGGAGGACTGGGTCCTATTCCTGAGCACCGTGCTCGGCTCCGTGGGGATGATGGTCACCAACGACCCGATGTACTACCTCTACGGCCTCACCGTGGGCGCCGCCAGCAAGGCCCTCCTCTCGCTCGGACCTGATTGGAAAAACCTGGAGGACTGGCTCCTGTTCTCGGGCGCGTTCCTTGGGGCCCTCGGCACCTCCCTCACGAGCGACCCGAACTACATGCTCTACGGGCTGGTGCTGGGTGCTGTCGGCAAGGCCGTCCCCTCGCTCGTAAAGTACGGTCCCAGCCTCGAGGACATCCTGCTCCTCGTCCTCCCGCTTACCACCGGACTCGCCTCGGCCCTCTCCTCTCAACCGAAGTACGCCATGCTGGGCCTGTTCTTCGGGATGATCGGTAAATCGCTCGCCAGCGCGGACCCGAACGCGTCCAACGGCTCCGGCACATCGACGCCTCCTCCGCCCGAGTCCCCCGCCCCGCCGCCTTCCTCTGGGCTCTCTGGCAACCGCAACTACATCCTCTGGGACAACTGCGTCCCTCTGGTCAACCCATCGGTGAGCTTCACCGCAGGTTCTGACATCCGGGCGAGCGGGAACTGGGACGTCCAGGTCAATGCGTACGCCCCCTCGGGAACGGACGCCTACATGCAGTTCGTCGTGGCCGTCACCTCCGCGGGCGAGATCCAGTGGTCGATCGAGAACTGGCCGCTGTCGGGAGCCAACCTCTTCAACACCTGCGACCAGCTCCTCTACAGGCTCCCGTCGAGCTTCCTTCCCAAGGGCTACTCCATAGGCGTGAAGATGAACACCGACCCGAGCTCCGTGAATTTGACTTCGGTGGAGTTCAATGTGGGGAACGCGGGTGGGGTCAAGGTGGCCAGCAAGACGGTCCCCCTCAACTCCACCCTTCCGGTCTGCAGCGGCTCCTGGAAGGACGCGTACCTGTCGAACGTCATAGGCTTCGAGGCCAACGTCGTTGGCTACAACGGCGGGGTGGCCGTTGCATTCGCCTCGGGCGCGAGCGGGAGCCTCGCCTGCTCAGCCGACTCGATCTCCGCGAGTAGCTCCATCCCCTTCTGTGCGGAGGCGAAGGCCGGGACCGTGGAGGACTCGAACATGCAGTACGCGACCGCAGTCCAGTCCTCGCCCGGACTGGTCACGATCGCCACCTTCGCGCCCTGAGCCTCGTCGAGAGCGTCGCTGAATTTATTATCGCCTTGGGGGGGCACCCCTCGACCTGACTTGGCCGAATCCCGAGACGTCCTGCCCCTGATCGGGTACATGGACGAGCAGATGGCAAGAGACTTTCTGACCAAGGACTGCGTCGTGGCAAAGTCACCGGAGGAGCTGACCGCTCTCATCAAGGGCTGCAGGGCGGAGGTGCTCCGAAAACCGGTCCCGGACCTGGAAGCGAAGACAAGGCCCCTTCCACCATCCGTCGACACCATCCTTGCCGAGGTCGAGGCTGACCCAAGGTTTCCGAAGACCGTGAAAGAGTGGAAGTGGTCCTTCAGGGAAGTGGAGATCGATAAGCTCGTCTGCATGCAAAGGTACGTCGACATCCCATACGCTTCGCAGATCTCTGGAAAGCTAGACCTCGCGACAGCCGAGGGCCGAGTCAAGTTCTGCCTCACCGACGAATTCAGGGTCAGGGATTCGGACATCGTCGAGGTGCCCAGCGAACACCACTACGCCGTGACCGCCGACGGCTACGACATCAGGGTGATGCGCTCGGGCGCCACCATGGACCAGAGGACAGGGGACCGGACCGTGAGCTTCACCGTCGGGTGGGGGCATCCTTTCGTGCAGGTCTCTATCCTCAAGGGAAGGTACGTCCTGAAGAACGGATACCACCGGGCGTTCGCTCTCCGGAAGATGGGGGTTGACTACCTACCCTGCATCCTGCTCGAGGCGTCGAGCTACGACGACCTTGAGAGCACAGGCCCCCCGACATACTTCGGCGAGAGGACGATCATGGGCGCTCATCCTCCACTCTTCTCCTCCTTCTTCGACCCAGAGACTGCTCCGCCCGTCAAACTGATAACGCTCTCAAAGGTCATAGTCCTGCGCCCTGACGTCACCATCCTCGACGAGGAGGGGATGAAGGGCTACCTCAGCAACCAGCGGTCGGAGACCCCTGCAGCACATCCCGGGGGGCTGGAGTACATAGACGTGCGACCGGTGCACGAGGACTGGAACGTCTACAGGCTATCGGACGGCACCACCCTGAAGCTCAGGGCGGTCCTTACCAGGGTGAAGCGCCTCGACCTGAGCGAGAAGCGCGGCGGAGCGGAGATATCGAACATCATGCTCGTCTGCAACCCCCCAAAGGGCAAGAAGGGACCGCCCGCGCTTTCCCGGATTACCCCCGAGGAGCTCACTGGGGCCATAGTGGACCGCGACGCGAAGTTCAGGACAGTCAGCGAGCCTATGAACGAGTACGTGACCGAGGACGGGAGGAAGATGCTCCTGAGATTGAAGCTGTACAACCTTGCGAAGACGAGCAAATACGACCCGGCCGGCGACCCAATCTACCTGTTCAACGCAAAGCCCGAACTCGTCATGGTCGACGCCTAGGGCCGCCCCGACCCTTTGGTTGGTAGGAATTGGCCTAGAACTTAAACGAAAATCACCCTGTCGTTAATATCGAGTTCGGGACGCGATACGTCCAAGCAGTGATTATCGTTGACAATGACGACACTTGAGCGGGTCCCGAAGGGGAGAACGGGCGCAGAGTCTCAGCGCGAGTCCTCCACCAGGGTCATAGCGATCGCCAACCAAAAGGGAGGGGTGGGCAAGACGGATCTGACGGTCAACCTGTCCAGCAACCTCGCCTCGGCGGGGAAGAAGGTCTTGCTCATCGACATGGACCCCCAGGCGAACGCCACCGACTACCTCGTCAATCCTGAGACCCCCATAATCAAGACGACCGCCGACCTCCTGCTCGACGATTCGATATCGCTCAAGGACGTGATCATACGAAGGTGTAGGAAGAACCTGGACCTTGCCCCGGCAGAGGGGGCGCTGAGCGCGTGCCAGATTAGGCTCGCCAATGATATCAACATGCAGTTCAAGCTGAAGAGGAAGCTCAAGGACGCGAAGGAGGGGCACGACTATGACTACATCATCATCGACACGCCGCCGTCCCTGGGCATCCTGACCGTCAACACCCTCACCGCTTCTACCGAAGTTCTGATCCCAGTCCAGACCCAGTACTTCGCCATGGAGGGCGTGGTGCAGCTCCTTGACACGGTCCATAAGATCAGAGAGGAGATCAATCCAACCCTCTCCGTCCTCGGTGCGGTCCTGACGCTTTACGACACGAGGACCCTGCTATCACGCGAGGTCGGGACCAAGGTCAGGACCGGATTCTCCGAGGGGAAGGTCTTCAACACCGTAATCCCGGTCAACGTAAGGCTCGCCGAGGCGCCAAGTTACCACCAGTCGATTTCCGAGTACGACTCCAAGTGCAACGGTGCCAGGGCATACGAAGAGCTGACAAAGGAGATTCTGAGTTGCCAAGAGGCCTAGGCGAGGACCCGCTCTCACGGAAGAGAAGGACCCGCTCATCCAGAACCGGCTCGGCTGCCTCCAGTCCTCTTCCGGGCTCCGCCGTACCCGATGGCGCGGCCCCCGGTTCCGTCCTGCCTACGGCCCAGACGCCCTTCCAGGGAAGTGCCGCATCATCCTACAACGAGGTCTTCTTCCACAGGAGAGAGAGCCAAGGCGAAGCCCAGCCGACCCCCAGTGCTCCAGCAGACACAGTCGGGGACGCCGAGTCCTTCGCCCCCCAAGAGCAAACCATCGTCACGTCCGCAGTGGATCTCCAGCAGACCGCACCTTCCGAACTTGGTAGCGTCTCTCCCAGCGAAGCGACGGTGGAGGTGTCAACTCCCATTCTGCCCATCGAAGCGCCGCCTCTTGCGGTCGAACCCGAACTAGTCCAAGCCAATGCGACGCAACAGCTCAGCGCTCAGCCAGCGCCGGAGAAGCGCGGGTTTCTCAGCCGGTTCTTCGGCAAGCTCCGAAAGTAAGAGATTCCACAGCCTCGCGAGCCGATTCGGCCGGCAAGACTTACAAACAGAATCTGGGTAGCGCCGACGCTTTGAAGTGCTACCTGCACCCGAACGTCGACGCAGTTGGCGTCTGCTCCGAGTGCGGGAGGGGCGTGTGCGTCTCTTGCGCCACCAGCGTCAAGGGCAAACTCTACTGCAGGAACGATTTCGGAAAGGTGCGCCTGAGAAATGAGCTGAGGGCAAAGGCGGACGCGAAGCGCCCGCCAACGTTGACCATCGCCTCGGTCCTCTTCGTCCTGTACGGAGTGGGAGAGCTCGCTCTCGCGATATTGCTCATGTACACGGGCGTCGTCCCGAGCGCGGCGAAGGGCCCGCTCGATTTCTTCGGGACCGGATCCTCCGTCGGCCTCATCGACAGCTCGATCTCCATAGCCCCGTTGATAGCAGGAGGGGTACTCTTCGTCGCCTCGGCAGCGGGGATGCTCACGGGCGACTGGCTCTGGAGGAGGAGGAAGTTCGGTGTCGCGCTGGGTTCATTCCAGATAGTCCTTGGCCTCATCATCACGGGGGCGCTCTACTCCTACAGCCACGCCTCGGCGGCGTCGGACGTAGCTGTCGGAGTGATAGCGTTGAACGTTGTGCTCGCAGCCCTGACCGCGGCTGGCTATCGGTCTCTCAGGTGAGCTCAGAAAAGAGAGCTCAGGGGCTGCTCGAGCCTAGTCCTGGGGGACTTCTTCGATTCGAACTAAGCTGTACTGGGACGACCCGAGCTCCTCCCGGATCTTGTCTGCGTTCTCCATTATCGCCTTGGCCTTTTTCGTCGTGATGGAGAGCTCCTTCTCTCCCTCTGACTCTGTGAAATCCCGGTAAATCACGCACTCCAAGTTCTGCGCTTCCTCTCCCGAACGGAAGGTGACCTTGTAGCGCACGCCATCAGTTTGCATTGCCTTCCCTTAAGAACCATTCTCCGAAGTTTTCATGCCCTCGCGATTTTCCGCGCCCAACGCGCGATGAACCGACGCGAATAGATCCAGTACAAGATTTGGCCCAAAGCGTATAAGCCTGCGCGAGCTTATAGGCTCGATTGGCCATGAAGCTGCTGATACTCGAGGCTGTGATATCGGCCGTCTACGTATTCGATGCTTCCACGTCTCCGATCCTTCACATCTCCCTGCTGTATCTGACGATCCTGTACCTCGTTTCACTGCTCGAAATAACCGGGGTTCTCAAATTCCTCACCTACCTCGTCCGGAGAACAAAGAGTTCAGGTGTTGGCTCAGAGCACGGAGGAACGGCAACGGCTTTCTGGTCAACCTACTAGCCTCCGCTCTCCCTTGCCGAAACAGCGTACCCTTTCTTTCAGGAATTCTAGGTCGCTCAGGACGGCACGTAAAGGGCCCCTGACTCGGTATACTCTGAGAGACTAACTTAGTAGCGAGAAACTACTAGCTATATATTAGAGACCGCCGCCACCGAGCTCAGATGACAATAAGCAGCCAATCTTTGGAGGGCCTCGTCACAGGTCTGCACCACATCACTCTGGTCACTTCCAACGAAGCGACGAATCGGCGTTTCTACACGGAGGTCCTCGGCCTCAGGAGGGTCAAGCTCAGCGTGAACCAGGACGACGTCTTCCACAGACACCTATTCTACGCGGACGACAAGGGAACGACCGGGAGCGCAATCACCTTCTTCGAATGGCCCGACCTTCCACCGGGCGCCGTAGGTCTCGGCTCACCCCACCATCTCTCATACAGGGTACGAAGGGCCGACGCCATCGCAGGCTGGGTCTCCTGGCTCGGGTCGAACGGAGTTAAGGTAAGCCCGCCCATCGGGCGCGGTGACCACATCTCTGTGTACCTCAAGGACCCCGACGGTGTCACCATCGAGATAACCGCTCAAAACGAGGATTCCCTGTCGGCGGACTATCTTGCGGCCGAGGCGAAGAAGGTCTCCCCGCCGCAGAACATCCTGCCGGAGATGCGCCTCCTGGGTTTCGACCATGCGAGCCCGATCACCTCGGACGGCGCTCTCACGAAGAAGTTCTTCGAGAAGTTCCTCGGGCTGAAGAGCAAATCCATCCTCCCCAACCCCGACCAGAAGGGCGGCCAAATCACGGCCATCGGGAACGCTGAACGTCCAGAGTTTCTGCGCTACCTTGGGTCGCAGGTCACCCCCGACGGTTTCGTGGGGGAAGGGAGCACCCACCACATAGCGATGGCGGTCGAAGAGGACGCTGACCAGCTCAGGCTCATGCGTCACCTCGACGAGACCGGGATCGGCAACTCGGGGATCATCGACAGGTTCTGGTTCAAGTCTCTGTATTTCCGCGACCCCGACGGCAACCTGCTCGAGGTGGCGACGAAGAAGCCGGGCTACACCGCCGACGAGGGCATCGACAAGCTGGGGACGAGTCTCGTCCTCCCAAAGTGGCTGGAGCCGCGCCGCGCGGAGATCGAGGCGAGACTGAAGCGGACCGACGAAGGCAACGCCGCGCACTCGAAGTGGCCGCCCGTCTACAGGACGCCGCCGTCGCCACCCGAAGAGATACCCACTACCCGCCGCGAACAGGAGGCCTAGAACGTTGGGCTCAGATTCACAGAAGCTCGGCTTCGTCCACAGGTTCGTACCCTCCTCTGGCAGCCCGACGACGCTCCTGCTTCTTCACGGGACGGGAGGTAATGAGGAGGACCTTATCCCGCTTGGAAAGAGACTCTTGCCTGGGGCGGCGATACTGAGCCCCAGGGGCAAGGTGCTCGAGAACGGCATGCCGAGGTTCTTCCGACGTCTGGCCGAGGGGGTCTTCGACACCAACGACCTGGTCAACCGCACAGGCGAACTTGCGGAGTTTCTCGGAAAGGCGTCCAAGGCCTACGGCTTCGACCCCGCAAAAGTGGTGGCGGTGGGTTACTCCAATGGGGCCAACATCGCCGCATCCCTTCTCCTGCTCCATCCCAACGTCCTCGCCGGCGCCGTACTCCTGAGGCCCATGGTCCCGTTCAGACTGCAGGGCCTCCCCGACCTGTCGAAGACAAAGATACTCATCGAGTCGGGCACCGACGACGCTCTCATCCCGAGGGAGCTCCCGGAGGAGCTCTCTGGAATACTTGGGAAGGCCGGTGCTCAGGTGAGCCTGCGCTGGCAGGAAGGGGGAGGGCACACCCTAACCCAGAGCGACATCGAGGCGGCGGCCCGTTGGCTCTCGGAGAGTTTCGCATAAGCTCGTTCGTCACCAGCCAATCATTATTAACCCTCAACACGCCATCGTCGAGCCATGTTCTGCAGGAAGTGCGGGACTCAGATTCCGGAGGATTCGCTCTTCTGTATCAAGTGCGGCACCCCTGTCCAAACCTCGCAGTCTGAGGCGGGAAACGCGACCCCCGCCGGGGAGTACATCGAAGTCTTGCAGAAGGTCAAGGCGAAGGACACATTCGATTTCTACGTGACGACCACCAGATTCGTGATGCTCAAGGTCGAGTCCTCCGGGAGCGGTGTCGGTAGCATGCTCGGCCCGGTCGGAACCCTTGTCGAGATGGGGGTGAGCAAGGCAAAGAAGAAAAAGTACGACGACGACCTCACCCTGGACCAGAAGATCAGGCGGGACAAGGCCAACTTTGCGATTGAATTTACCTCCGTCGAGGCGGTAAAACTGGGCAAGGGCAAGCTCGGCGGGAGGATACTCCAGGTGAGCTTCAAGAATCTGAAGGGTAGCTCGAAGAAAATCGACATCACCGTGAACGAAGAACAGTTCGATAAGCTCGTGACGCTCCTGCCATCCCTCCCGGGGATCGGGTCGAAGTTCCAGCTCAAGGCCTGAGGAATCTAACCCAGCACGATGCTCTTTCCCCACCTGGGCAGAGCCACCTTCCCTCTCTTTGTCATCGAGGAGAAGAGCTCGGGAAACTCTGTGTGCACCGGGATGACAGCCTTGCTACCTATGCCGTTGACGAGGGAGAAGACTCTTTCATTCGGCGCGTGCCCCGAAGCATGGAGCTGGTGGTAGGAGAAGCCGAAGTGGCCGACCCAGTTGCGGATGACGATCTCGTCCTGCTCTCCCTCTTCGTTGAAGGCTTCCGTGCTCGCGTGGATGTATGAACCTCCCTTTGCCGGCCTGATGTCGATGAGTTCCGGGAAGGCCCACTGGTCCAGGTGCAGGAAGAGAGAATCCTGCTCCTTCCTGACATCCTCCGCTGTGAAGCCCTCGTTCAGGAACGCCCTTTCCCACTTGAAGTACTCGCCGTCATCGTAGGTTCCCCCCTTCTTTCGCCTGATGTAGACCAGGACGTCCTTCCCGACCCGAGGCACGCGCAGATTCTCGTCCCTAGAGAGTTCCGAGAGCAGACTCGCGATCTTCATCGAGACCACGAGCCTCCTCCCCGTCTTTTGGCACGCTCGGTAGAATGACAGAATCCTGTCGACGTCGTTACCCCTGAACGAGGAGAAGATCAGTCCTCTGCTCTTTGCGAGTATCGCCTCGGTCTCGCTCTCCACGTCGGCCTCGCTGACCTCTTTCTTGCGGGCACGCTCAGACACCCTGGTCCCCTCGGTGACGAGGGCGATGGGTTTCGCGGCGGCGGCTCCTTTGACAAAGTCTTCGGTCATGGACCCCATCGGGCCGTGGAACCTGAAGTCCCCTGTGTAGGCTACAGGGCCCTCAGAGGTGTGGAGGATGAACCCGTAGGCTCCGGGGATGGAGTGGTCGACATGTATGGGCTCGACGTCCAGGCCTCCCACCTGAAAATGGTCGCCTGTGCGGAAGGTCCTCAGCTCGCGGTCGTCGAGGGGCGAACCGCTAGATTCGCTAGCGGCCTTGTGCAGCAGTTTGGTGGTGGCTCCGCAGTAGACGGGGATGCTCGGGTCGAGGAGGTTGATCCTCCCCATGTGGTCGTAGTGATAGTGGCTCAGGATGACGGCGTCGAACTCCGGGGCGGCGTGCTTGATGGCAGCGTTCCTGAGAGAGACCTCGGAGTAAAGCCCCTTGAGCGCGGGGAGGATGCCGAACTCCAGATAGTCCCCGACTCCGTTCACCTGCCTCGGTTCGATGCTCGATGAGAAAAAATCTGTCCCTTCGGAGAACCCCGCTCCAAAGTCCAGGAAGACGCGGGTCCCACGGTCCTCGACGAGGATCTTGTTGCCGCCTATCTCGCCCACCCCGCCGTAGCAGGTTATCGTTACGGCCATGTGCTATTTTGACGTGCTCTGTCTATAAGAACCTAGAAGAGCTGGTCCGACCGGTGAGGTTAGGCGGGTCTCCAACTTTCGACCCTCGCCGCCAGGCTCGTCCTGACCTCCGGCCACTCGTCCTTCGTGATGGAGTACATCATCGTATCCCGGAACGTCCCGTCCCGCCTGATGCGGTGGTTCCTGAGCTTCCCTTCGAACCTGGCGCCAAGTTTGACGATGGCCCGCTGGGACCTTAGGTTGTTGTTGTCGGTCTTGATTTGCACGCGGATAGCGCCCCAGTCTTCGAAGGCGTGACTAAGGAGTAGGAACTTGCATTCGGGGTTGACCGCGGTCCCCTGGGCTCCGACGGAGTACCACGTCCCTCCGACCTCGACCCCCTTGTGGGAAGCCTGGATGTCCATGTAGCGAGTGCTCCCTACTATGCTCCCAGCCCCGCCATTTGCGGCCAGCGGCGAGCCCGGCCTGAGCTTCACGACGAAGACGAACTCCTCCCGCTTCTCCCATGCCCTCTGGGAAGCTGCGAACCAGCTCTCCGCTTCTTTCCTGTTGGTAATGGGCGCTGCCATCCACCTCCAATCTACCTCCCGGCCAGCCTGAACGACCTGGTCGAGGTGTTCCCAAGCCAGCGGTTCGAGCTCGACGTACCTTCCAGCGAGAACGCAGGGCGCGAGCTCCTTCATAGTCGGCCGCGGACGACCTCTCCTTATTTCAGCATATCCTGGAGTTGGCGCATCGGTACTGACAAACTCTATCTTGCGCGACGGCAAAGGCGGCGCTGTGAAGGCCAAGGAACCGTCGGCGAAGGGGAACGCATCGGTCGTCCTGAGGTCGATTCGTCAGCGGATCAAGGATGGCACGAAACCTCCCATCGCCAAGCTCGTGGGCTTCACCCTGACGCGGGTCGGCCCCGGTTGGGCCTGGGTCGAGATGGACGCGGGCCCCGAACACGCCAACCCCATGGGCACCCTCCACGGAGGCATTTTCTGCGACATCGCAGATGCAGCGATGGGCATGTCCTTCGCCAGCCTGCTGGAAGCGGAAGACTCGTTCACGACCATCGAGATTAAGGTGAACTTCCTCCGCCCGTTCTGGTCCGGGCACCTGATCGCCAAGGGAAGGATGCTGAAAAAGGGACGCTCCCTCGGGCTGGCAGAGTGCAGGGTCGTGGACGAGCATGGGCGGCTCGTGGCATATGCCACCTCCACCTGCATGACCGTCCTCGCCGCGAAGGGGGGAGAGATGAAGCGCGAACGTCTGGACCGAACCGGTCACTGACCCAGGTCCATCTTCGCCTTGTCCAGCTTCGGATAGTGCATCTTGAGGTCCTCGAGCATCTTGACGAGGATGGTCGAGATGACCAGGTCCCTGAACCACGGATGGTTCGAAGGGACCACGTACCAGGGCGCCCAGGGGGTGCTGGTCCTCTCGAGCGCGTCTTCGTAGGCCTTCATGTATTGGTCCCAGAATTTCCTCTCACGGACGTCGAACATGCTGAACTTCCAGTGCTTTGTGGGGTCATCGAGCCTGTCCTGTAGCCGCTTCACCTGCTCCTTCTTGGAGATGTGAAGGTAGAACTTTACGATCGTCGTCCCCTCCTCCGTGAGCTCCCGTTCAAAGTCGTTGATCTCCCCATAGCGGGGTCTCCAGACCTCCTTCGGCACTAGCCCGTGGACCCTCTCGACGAGAACGCTCTCGTAGTGGCTCCTGTTGAAGATGGCCATTTCCCCCTTCTCCGGGGCGTGCGAGTGGACCCTCCAGAGGAAGTCGTGGCCAGACTCCTCGGGAGTCGGGACTCCGAATCGAGTGACCTTCACTCCTTGGGGGTTGACACCCTCGAAGACCCTCCTGATGGTCCCGTCCTTCCCGCCGGTGTCCATGGCCTGAAGGACGACCAGGACGCTGTGCTTGTGCTCGGCGTACAGCAGCTCCTGCAGGGGGTCCAGTCTCTTGATCAAGGCGCGAACCCCCTCTAGTCCGTCGCTCTTCGAGCCGTCGAATTGGGAGGTGTCCGCCGGGTCCACGTCGTCCAACCTCACCTTCGCCCCAGGACTGACCCGAAAGCCCTTGGTCTTGACCTCCCGGCTCATGTGGCGCTAGAGAGAATCCCGGCCTTTAGCCCTTGCGCGGCCGGCCAAGGATTTACATACTTTCGGGAAAAAAGCTGGTCGTGGCTCGAGCGAGGGTCAGGAGCAGCGGCATGTCTTCCATCGCGGTAGTGCTCATGGTCGTCCTGGGCGTCTTCACCCTCCTCGAAGTGAACTTCACCATCGGCGCGGCGATCGTCCTCCTGGGTGCCGGGATGTACGCCTTCAACTGGTGGATGCGGGCGAGATTCGCGCGCCCCATCGCATAGTGTCGCTAGTCTGTCTTCCTGGCGTTCATCAGGAGTTTGGCCCGCTGCTGGCACTGGGTGGCACGGTCAGCGTAGGCCTTCCAGACCGAGTAGTTGTCTTGACCCTTGGCCAAGAGCAGGAGTATGTCGGACGCCTTCAAGTAACCCAAAATGGCTTCCTCTGAGCTTCCGGACTTTTCCTTGGCCACGGCCTCCGTTATCAATTGGCCGGCGTACCATTCGATCTTCTTGAGCTTCGAGAGTCCCGCGTTTTGCTGCGGTGCAGGGGCGGTAGTAGTCTTCGCGGTCGACATTGGCCTTAAACCGGGCCATCGACCGAAAAGCCTGCTGTGTCATTATTATTGAACAAAGACGCGAATTTGGCGTCAACCTCGTCCGATGACCTGCTCGAGGAATCCACCGCAAGGACGAAATACCATATGCGATTCCGCGGGTGCGGCGTTGAAGACCGAACAGCCGGAGCCCCACAGCTTCAGGATAAGCGGGAAGGTCCTGATCCTGATCATCGTGGTGGCGACCGTCGCAGGCATCGCGCTCACGGCCGCCTCCTTCTACCTGAACGCTGCTCCGACCAAGACCACCTCGATGTTGGGCACACTGACGGTGAACAGCGGAGGACAGCTCGACGTACCTGCGAGCTACACGGCCACGTACAACGTCTCCCTCAATTCAAACGAAGGGAGCGGGACCATGAATTTCACCCTCATCAGCAAGACCAGCGATGCCCTCACGATGCACAACTTCACCATCACCGATGTTGTGGCCAACGCATACAACCTCAACATGACGGTCTCCGGGCAGGCGGTAGAACTGTCTTGGATCAACAACAGCACCGTCTGGAAGCAGAACAACGAGAGCTACTTTGCGTCCTGGGGTCCCGCAGCTCCCGCGGATGAACTGGTGGGGACGATTTCGCCCACGGACTTCCCCGGCCTCCAGCCAGCGTACTACGTAGTCCTGATACTCACGGTGCCGGCCCAGCCTGCCGACACGATCCCGTTCGAAATCGGAACTGGGCCGACCTAGCGGACGCACGCAGTTAATAATCGCCCGAGGGGACGTGGAGCTCACGACCCAAGCACCTTTCGGGTTCCGGGAGTATCACGAGTCACTCCTCGCCGGCAGTACCTCCTGCGAGGAAACGGTGGAGACCGAGATATCATCCATCGAGAAGTATGCGAGGAAGTACAACGCCTTCACCAGGGTCTTCTCGGGGCGCGAAGGGCTTGCTCTCTCCCGGGCTCGCCAGCTTGATGCAAGGGTCCGCGGGGGCGGGAGGTTCAGACCGGGTCCCTTGTTCGGACTCCCGGTCACCCTCAAGGACAACATCTTCCTGGGAGGTTTCCCCACGACCAACGGCTCCGAGTTCTTCTCTGACTTCGTTCCTCCGGTCAACGCGGAAATCGTCGACATCTTGCTCGCCGAGGGGGCCGTCCCCCTGGGGAAGACGAACCTTCACGAGCTGGCGCTAGGGGTGACCGGGACGAGCGGCTACGGAGGTCCAATAAGGAACCCTGTTGACCCCGCCCGTATCTCGGGCGGCTCGAGCGGGGGGTCCGCAGTCTCCGTCAGGTTGGCGAAGGGACCGATTGCCAGCATAGGGAGCGACACGGGGGGCTCTGTTAGGGTCCCAGCCGCGCTCTGCGGCGTCTGCGGGTTCAAGCCTTCGCAGTGGCTGCTCAGCACGAACGGGGTCTTCCCACTGGCGCCCTCGCTCGACCACCTGGGACTCTTCACCAGGACGATGCCCGACATGTCTACCCTCTTCCACACCATCACGGGTTCAAGGCCCAGGGCTGAGTCTGTTCGGCCGTCAAAGCCCATCCGGATTGGTGTCCCGTCGAGCTACTTTACGGACGATATGGACAAACAGGTGGCCGGGGATTTTGCCAGGACGCTCGATAGACTAGGCGAGCAGAAGGCGGCACGGGTCTCCCCGGTCAAGACCGAGCGAGACTTTAGCCTCTTCTCGAGGTCCCGCGGAAGGATCACCTGCAGGGAAGGTTCCTGGTTCTACGAGGAACTCCTAAGGTCGTCCGAGGCCAGGAAGAGGATGCACAAGGACGTCCTCGCCCTCATGGACAGGGGCCTCAAGACTGGGGCGATCGAGTATACGCGGGCGATGAACGCTCGCGCCCTGTCGATAGACGTGGTCTCTCGCCTTCTCTCAGGTGGGCTCGACGTGCTCGCGATGCCGACGTGCCTGGTGGTCGCTCCAAGGGTCGACGAAGTGGTCGGAAATGAGACTGGGCCCATACGGTCACTGCTCACGCGCAACACAGAGCTCTTCAACATGTGCGGCTTCCCGGCGTTGAGTATCCCCATGAGTTTGGGCGCTCCTGGAGGTCTGCCCACAGCCCTCCAACTCGTGGGGAGGTTCGGGGAGGACGGGCGGGTCCTCGCGGCAGGGGAGTACGTCTGGAACGTCCTCCACACCGGCCAGCGCAATCAGTAAAATACAGCCTCCCCGGCGGCTTCGAGACGGAGCATTAGAAGGCCCAATTTTTGCAGTACAAGTATGTGGTCCTGACCAACACGACGATAGGCGGGTTCATGTCCCTGCTAGACGCGAACATCGTCCTCGTATCGCTCCCACGGATCATCCTGACACTTCCGGGGACCTCGCCCCTCGACGGCATCTGGATAATCCTCTCCTACACCCTGGTCACGGCGGTCCTGCTCCTCACGATGGGTCGGCTCGCGGACCTCTTCGGCAGGGTGCGGCTCTACAACCTTGGCTTCGTCGTATTCACGATTGGGTCGGGCCTCTGCAGCATCGCGCCCAATGGGATCACGCTCATCGCGTTTCGCTTGGTCCAGGGTGTGGGCGCGGCCCTGATATGGTCGAACAACGCCGCAATCATCACCGACGCCTTCCCAGCCACGGAACGGGGCAGGGCCCTCGGCATAAACCAGGTAGCAGGAATCTCTGGCTCCATAGTTGGCCTGGTGGCCGGCGGCGTCCTCACACAGGAGCTCGGCTGGCGGTCGATATTCTGGATCAACCTTCCCATCGGGGTCTTCGCCACAGTCTGGGCCTACCTGAAGCTCAGAGACGTCAACCCGCCAATCAAAGGGGAAGGCGTGGACATCATTGGCAACTCTCTATTTGCGGCTGGCCTCACCCTGCTCCTCGTAGGTCTGACCCTGGGTGCGATCAACGGATGGAGCGGCACCCAGATTTCCGAGATCGTGCTAGGGCTAGGGCTCCTCGGGCTCTTCGCCTTCGCCGAGACGCGGGTCAAGAACCCCATGATGGACGTGGCGCTCTTCAGGATCAAGCCCTTCTTGGCCGGGGTCACCGCAAACCTTCTGAATTCAATCTCCCGCGGCTCCATCTCCCTGATCCTCGTCTTCTACTTCCAGGGGGTGCTCCTGTACGACGTGCTGACAACCGGTATACTGTTGATACCATTCTCACTGGCCTTCATCGTGTGCGGCCCGGTGAGCGGGTACTTCTCCGACAGGTACGGCCCCAGGGGTTTCGCGGTAACCGGGACCATAATCTCCGGGGTCGCCCTCTTGCTCTTCTCTCTCTTGCCCTATGACGTACCATATACGACTCTGGTCGTCCCCATGGTCCTCGCCGGAGCGGGCGGAGGGATATTCGTGGCGCCGAACGTCTCCGCGCTCATGGGAGCTGTCCCCGCAGCGCGCCGTGGAATCGCGGCTGGGGTCTCCTCAACCCTGTTCAGCGTGGGCTCACTCCTGAGTCTGGGGCTCGTATTCGCTGTCTTCGCCGCCAGCGTCCCCACCCAAGCCCTGCAAGCGATTTTCGCTGGACAGCCGCCGCCTGCGGGTTCCCTTGACATCTCCAGCTTCGTCGAAGGTATGCACCATCTCTACTTGATCATGGCCGCGGTATGCTTCCTCACGCTAATCCCTGCTTCGCAGACCGGGACCCGGAAGCCCAAACCGACGGTGGTCTACGATAAGCAGGTCTCCCCACACATGGAACCGGCCTGAGAAGGACTATATGCCGTTACGCGGCTCGGGAGTCCGTTGTCCCAGAAGGCGAGCGGACCCTCACCGCCTCACAAGCACTGCAGGGTGTGCGGCATCTCCATCTCGCCCAGCAAGGACTACTGCTCGACCGAATGCAAGGACCTGGAAGAAGGCACGGCGAAGCGGATGAGGAACTACCGCCGCTTGACCATAGCCCTGATGGTAGGGGCCATGGCGGCCCTAGTGGTGTTGAGCGTCTATCTGCGGGTCCGCTGAGCCTTTCGGCTCCAATGGCCGAAAGAGCAAGTCATTTCTGCCGCTTCCAGTACCATAGTTCGTCGACGGGAGGCTCACGGATGAGCTCTCTTCCTCCGGCTCTCCTCACCAGGAACCTTCCCCTCCTCCGAGGGACGAAGCTACCCACCACGGTAGCCCGGGACCCCGCCTTCCTAACCGCATCTGCGACCTCCGCCTCAGCTCCCTCCTCGACCGCGAGCATGAGCGTACCAGAGCTGATCAGTCGCAGGGGGTCTAGTCGTAGTCCTGCGCAAACCGCAGCCGTCTCCCTAGATATCGGGACGCTCCTCTCCAGGAGCTCAAACCCGAGCTTGGAGGCGTACGCCATCTCAAACGCCGCCCCAAGGACCCCTCCCTCGGTGCAATCATGCATGGCGTGGACCCGTCCAGTCTCGAAGGCTGCGACCGCTTCGTCGACCACGCTAAGCTTCCTGAAATATCCCTGGGCTCTCCTGCGCGTCGCCTCGTCGAGCCCTGGCGCCTGGGAAGCGAGGATGGCCGTGCCCTCCACTGCCGCGGACTTGGTCAGCATCAGGGAATCCCCTGCCTTCGCCCCCGCCGCGGTCACGTATGTCTGGGCGATGGTGAACACCGTGGTCATGACTATCGGTCTCGTGAGCTTGGGGGTCAGCTCCGTGTGTCCCCCAACGATGGTGATACCGAGCTTCTTCGCTGCTCTCCCCATCTCAGAGGTGATCTTGGCCACCAGGCGCTCGCCCGCGTCCTGGGGGAGGAGTATGACAGACTGGAGGAATCTGGGCCTGCTTCCACTCGTGGCCACGTCGTTCGCGCTGACGTTCACGGCGTAGTGCCCGATCAAGTCCTCGACCCCGGTGACGGGGTCCGAGGAGACGATGATCACCTTTCCAGCTTCCCCCCGGACCCTGACCACTCCGAAATCGACCCCCACCGAGGGGGCGACGAGCAGGTCGTCCGATTTCTCCCCGACCATGCCGAGCAGATATTTCCTCAGAATCTGCGGAGGGAGCTTACCGACTTTCAGTTCCGCTTCTCTTCACCGCCGGTCAGGGGTGGCGACCGAGCCGCCATCATTTCTGTTCCTTCAGCCACTTCGCCGCTCCGGAGAAGACCGGGTTGTCAGAAACGTTCATCACCGGGATGACGATGCTCGTCTCTTTGAACGTCAGGCTGGGCTTGTACTCGGGCATCTCTGCACAGGCGAGCCAGAGCCAATGGATCCTCCCTTCGAGGTTCTCCTTCGTCATCTCCTCGTTCTGCGGGAAGGCCTCCTTCCACATCGCGAGGCCATCGCTCCACTGAAAATTCGGGGCGATGCTGCCCACCTGCATGCCGATGGACCTCAGCTTCACCATGTCGTCCAGGACGAACTTCTGGTATTCGTGAATCACGAGCTCCTCATAGGGCTTGAAGGTTACCTTGGTCAATTGTGCTGCACCGGTAGTAGTTTTCCGACCTTATAACCTTCGGGCGAACTATGGCTCGTGGTCCTCGGTCCTCTCTGCCTGCAAAAGCGTGCTCTGGAGCATTATCGGGGCGTCGTAGAAGAGCGCCATGGCTACGCTGTCTGATGCCCTGTACCCCCGAAGAAGCAGGTCCTTCCCCTTCCCTATGAACTGCATGTCCGCCCTGAGCGCCTCGCCGGCTGGGTAGACCAAGACCCCTGCTAGGTGGAGGCCGTCCCTCTCGGCGAGCTCCTCGACGATGTTGTAGACGCTCGGCACCGACGAGCGGTCTCCACCAATGAATCGTTTCATCTGCAGGGCCACTTCCCCCGAGAAGGCACGCATGGCGAACATCCTCATGTCCTGCGATTTCATCCAGATGAGACCTTCCGCGCCGGTGTCGTCGGCAAAGCCGACCTGTGTCACCTCAACGTTGACGAAGCCACTGTCCTGATGCTGCCTCAACGGGAGATGAAAAGGTCGTGTTCGCTATAAATTGTTTTGCGGCGTGAGGCGCTGGGCCAGCCCGCGCACCTGCCTCGAGGATTGATCCATCGCGTCCCGGGCTTTCGACGCCTCGCCCCTCTTGAGGCTGACCGTGATCCCATTCACCTTCGCCTGGAGCTCCACGAGCTCCGCCTTCAACTCCCGGTGTTCGGCCGCGGCCCTGCCGATCTTTTTGTTCAGCTCGAATATCAATCGGAAGACCTCTCCATCTTCACGGAGTCTGAGCGGCTCCTCCATGGCGCGCAGCGTCACTTCGAACTCCTCCACGCGAGCGGCCTGGAGTGAGGGAGGGCGGTCCTGGGCGCTCTTGGGTTGCCCTTTCACGGCGCTGCTGGCTGTGGCCCCGCCGCAGGCTTGTTGACCTGCCTGTTCACCGCGTCAGCAAGATAGTGGCCGCTCACGACGACCTTGACGTCCTTTACCCCCTTTACCTGCTGGACGCTGCTCTTCAGGTCCTGGGATATCTTGAGGGCGAAGACAGGTGGACAGTAGGGTGTCGTAGCGTGATACTGGATGTCGACGTTACCATCCTTGATATCCAGCTTGTCTATCAGGTTCATCTCCATGATCGGGACGCCTATCTCAGGGTCGATGACCTTGGAGAGCTGGCGTTGGACTTCCTTCATGTCCACTTCTTCTGTTGACATGGGAAAAACCGGGCTCCTCGCTCTATTTAATGAGTGCGGTCATCCGTAGACGCCGCTGCGCGCCCTTGGCGGGAGGTCGACTTCCTGCTGCGCCTCGACGTTGGCCGCCAGTTCCTTCGCCTCGGCCTCCAGGTCCGTGGTATCGACCTGCGCCTTGACCATCTTTGACAGGACCCGAAGGAGCTCAGCGACAGAACTGGGATATGGCGAGGGTTCGCCGTGGTTGACCGATAACTTGTAGCCCCTCATCCCGTGCGCCTCCGCGAGGGCGACGATTAAGGATGCGAAGAATGGGGCCGGCTCGTCCTTGATCACGGTCACGCCGTAGCCTTCGAGCTCGTCGACTCCCTTCTTGTCCGTGGCGAAGCCGAGGACATTGGCTTTGAAGTCGTGCTGTACCGCAGGCTCGGTCCACCTGGTACCTATAGAGATGAGCTCCGAGACACCGAGCTCCTTGGCGAAGCTGAGCACCGCCTCGCAGAACTCATATTGCTCGTCGGTGGGGGAAGTGTCTCCAGCGAGAAGGATTATGTCCCGTTCCCCCGAGTGGTGATAGAACCGTGCGGAGACCAACCTGGCCGTGCCCTCTTCGGATATGACCGTCGCCGGAGGGAGCCCAGACGCGTAGAGGGTGGCTAGGTTGGCAAAATCCATCTTCTTCAGCAGATATTTTCCTACCTCTCTGGCTTGGGAGTATAGCGCCCTGTACTGCGGATTGCTCGTCGAGAGCGCCACAACCAGGACGGGGTCTTTCAGTTGCGGCCTTCCGTCTTCCTCTACTACTTTTTCCCACATCGTCAATCGGAATTCCTCCCTTGCCAGGATTAAAGGGCATTGGTGCGCTTGGGCTGGGCTCCACGGCCGCCCAGGATGGCGTAGTATCTCCCGTCGAATCTTTGGAGCCTGACAGCCAGCCCAAAGCAGCGACTGAGGTTCGCGCTCGTCAACGTCTTTCCTATGGTTCCGGCCGCCAGGACCATCCCTTCCTTCAAGAGGAGCGCGTGGGAGAAGCCTGCCGGGATCTCGTCCATCCGGTGGGTCACGTAGACCAAGGCTCTCTTCCGTTGGGCAGCTACCCTGCTCAGACCGTCAAGGAAGCTTTCCCTCGCTCCCAGGTCGAGGCCTTCGCATGGCTCATCCAACACGAGGAGCTTGGCCTCGGACATCAGGGCTCTCGCGATGAGGACCCTTTGTCGTTCGCCTTGGGACAGTTGAGAGATGGTCTTGTCGATGTGCTCCTCGCACCCCAGGAGCCGAAGGTGCGACCTCGCTTCTGCCCTCTCCTCTCGGGTGAGAGGTTTCCAGACCCGAGTCGCTCCAAACCTGCCGCTGACGACCAGGTCCACGACCTTCTCGCTGGGAGGTATCCAGTCCTCGAGGTAGGCGCTGACGAGCCCGACATGGGTCCTGAGCTCCCTGAGGTCCGCTTCTCCGAATCTCCTGCCTAGAATCTCGACCTTCCCCGTCGTCGGCCATCTGTAGCCGTTGATGATGCTGATGAGGCTCGTCTTCCCCGCGCCGTTTGCGCCGACCATGGCCCAACTCTCTCCCTCTCTGACCCTCCAGCTTACCTCGGTCAGCGCTCTTTTCCCCTCGAACTCCAGTGAGACTCGTTCCAGGCGTACGACGGGCGGTCTGGGCAATCTCTCGACGCGCGGGATCCCCTCGCTTTAATCTTCATCCCCGTCCGATGGGCGCATCCCACCAAGGCGCAACAAAACACCGTTTAATAACGAAAGGAGGCCCCCTGGCGCGGACATGGACACGGTAGAGCTGGCCAAATCTCTGATATCCTTCAACACCACGACCCCTCCGGGAAACGAAGAGGACTGCGCACGCTTTCTTGCAGACCAGGTCCAGGACCTGCACATAGACGGGGCGGAGATAGAGGTACAGCGCTTCCAGGAGGGACGGGCGAACCTGATTGCAACATTCGACGGGGATGGACCTGGGCTCCTGCTCGCCGGCCATATCGACGTGGTGCCGGCCAAGGACGCCGAGAACTGGACCTCGCCTCCGTTCGAGGGGAGCCTCAGGGCAGGCAAGCTCTACGGGCGCGGAGCAGCGGACATGAAGGGTGCGGTCGCCTCCATGGTCACCGCCATCGCCTCGCTGAAGAAGAGCCGGCGCAAGCGAAGCCTGGTCCTCATCGGGACGGCAGGGGAGGAGGTAGGCTTCGATGGTCTCTACGCGATGATAAAGGCTGGGAAGTTCAAGCAGGTCAAGGCCCGCGCTAGGTGCGGAGTGGCGGGGGAGCCCACGGAGATGAACGTCGTCAGGGCCCACAAGGGCGGTGTCTCCTGCAAGGTGATATTCGAGGGCAGGAGCGCCCACGCGAGTGACCCCAAGCTGGGGGTAAATTCCATCGAGAACTGCATCCTCTTCATCAATGAGCTCAAGGGTTACAGGCGCGAACTGAGCAGAACGAGGAACGAGGACCTGGGCCGCACGCTCATCACCCCCACGGTCATCTCAGGCGGCTCCAAGAGCAACGTGATTCCCGGCCGATGCGAACTCACCCTAGACGGCAGGCTCATTCCCGAACACACTTCCAAGAGTGTTCTCGACCGCCTTCAGACGTTAATAGGCACCCTCAGCAAGCGCCACGAGAATTTCAGCGCAAGGATCGAGGTGCTCTATCGAACCCCTCCACTCGTCACGCCCAGAGGCGACCCCTTCGTTAAGACGTGCGAGGCGCTCACAAAGTCGACCTCGACCATCGCGCTCTACGGCACGGAGGCAGGAGTCTACGCGGAGAACGGCATACCCAGCGTGGTGCTCGGGCCCGGCAACATCAAGCAGGCCCACATCATCGACGAGTTCATCACCTTGAAGCAGCTGCGAAGTGCGGAGACGGTCTACACCAGGCTGATCAAGGAAATCTGCCTATAGTCCAAGCCGAAGCGATAAATCCCCGGCGATGCGGCACGTGCCGATTGCCATGGACGCGTTCAAGTGCATCGAAACGAAGCTGGACGTCAGGGAGTTCACTGAGGGGACGGTCCCGAGCGAGGTTCGGACGAGGGTCCTCGAAGCGGCGAGGCTCACCGGAAGCGCTCATAACAGGCAGGCCTGGCACTTCATACTCGTGACCACGAAGGCGGGGCTGGCCGACCTCGCGGAAAGCTGCCCCCAGGGACCTTGGGTCGCGGGCGCCGACTTTGCGGTCATAATCCTGACGTCGCCCAGATTGGCCATACACATGCTCGACGCAGGCAGGGCACTCCAGGACATGCAGCTCGCGGCGTGGGATTCTGGGGTCGCCTCGGGGCTCACGACTGTCTTCTCCGAGGAAGGGATGCGCATTCAGTTCAACATCCCGCGGGAGTTCTCGATCTCCGCGGTGCTCGGGTTCGGTTATCCAAAGAGGAAGGTGCTCGGGGGGAAGAGCAGGAAGCCTCTCTCCGAGCTGGTCTCACAGGAGAGGTACGGCGCTCCCCTTGAAAGAGGTCGACTCTAGACGAACGTGATAAAGTGACCGATGGCATAGAGGATGGTCGCCGCGACGCCCCCGATGACGGCATACTCGAGGCCGGCCTTCAGGTCGACCTCTCTGAGGGTGGTGAACTTGGTCCCTCCCATGATGAAGAGCATCGTGAGGGCGACTACCAAGGAAGCGAGGAGCGCCGCCTCGTGGGTGATTGGGAACGCGTAGGGGACGATGGGGAGTGAGGCCGCGATGAAGAAGAGGACTCCAGCAGGGCCCGCTCCCTTTAGGGGATTCACCTCCAAGTTAGCGACGTCCTGATGAAGCTCGAGGCGTATCTGAAGCCGAAGCCATAGGTCCTTGTCACCGATGACGCGTTTCACGATCGTCTCAATCTCCGGCGCGCCGTATCCTTCCTCCTTGAGAAGCGCCTCTAGCTCCGCCTTCTCCTCGTCCGGTTCGGTCTCTATCTCCATTCTCTCCCTGGCTATGTCCTTCCGAAGGATTTCCTGCTCCGCCCTGCCCGAGATGTAACTGCTAAAGAACATGGAGAATGCTCCGGCGAATGCGAACGCTACCCCGGCTAGCCTTATGGCCGAAAAAACGATGCCGGCACCGTTCAGGCCGGCCGTTATGGCTATGCTCTCTATGACGCCGTCGGTCCCACCCAAGACGATCCTGTTGATGATATCTCTCGCCGGGATGTGGGCGTGCTTCTCTTCGCGCTCCCCTTCCAAGATCGCTAACAATCTTCCTCGAGCGCACTATTTAGGTTGGAGCGTGACCCAGCACTTCGACGGTGCTGATTCGCTTATAACCAGGCCTTCCGCCTCCTGAAAATCGTGTCCCTACTCGACAGAAGGAGTGAGTACTCCTGGGGAAAGACCTTGCTAGCGGACCTAAAGGTGATTCCAGAGGCACGGGAATACAAGTTGGACGAGACCGTCCGGCTGAAGCTAGGGTTCCGAGTCGTAGGCGGCCTCAGAGAGTCGTTCATACCCGATGTCTGGACCGTGTCCTGGGAAGACAACGACAAGATGGTCAGGCTGGCCATGGAGTCCTCCATTAGCCGGGGCGGGAAGAAGCTCGCCTCCACGGGCAAGGAGGTCAGGAGGGGCAAGTTCTATTGGAGCAGGGACCCAGACCTCCCCTATCGGATCTGGGCCGCGATAATCCACGAGGACGGGAGCGCGCCGATCATCCCGGTCAGCGTGGAGGATGCAAAGTCGCAGCTCCTCGACGTCGTGAAATCATTCGAGATTCCGGCCGCGTCCCTCGGGCGCGGTACGCACAAGCTCACGGGCTCTGCCGATGTCAAGTGGGGGCGAAGGACCTACATCGAGAAGGGCTCAGCCTCCGGCAAGTCCGGGGCTGTTGAGCTGAAGATTGTCTAACGTCGACCCTGTGGGCATGCGTGCCGAGGTCAACTGGGTCGAGGGTTACTATTTCACCGGGAGCGATGGGTCTGGACAGACCCTCGCCTTCGACTCCGTGCCCGATGACGATCCGGGGAAGGGCATGAGCCCCATGAGGGTATTGCTCGCCGCCGTGGGGGCGTGCTCTGGGATGGACGTCGTGGCGATCCTCGGGAAGCGCAAGCAGATCCTCACCTCACTAAAGGTCGAGCTGGTCGGGCTCAGGGACTCTTTCGGCCACCCCAGACCCTTTACGGAGATATCCCTGAAGTTCACGGTGACCGGCAAGGGGCTCGAGGAGCGGTTCGTGAGGGAAGCCGTCAGCGGCAGCATAGAAAAGTACTGCAGCGTCACCGCGACTGTGGACGGCAAGGCCAAACTCAAGTACAGCTACGAGATTCTTGAAGGCTAGACCTAGACGGTCAGTACGAGCTTGCCGAAGTGCTCTCCCTTCTCCATCCTCTCCTGGGCCTCGGCGGCCCTCTGCAGTGGGAAAGTCCTGTCGACCACCGGGCGCAGCCTGCGCTGCTTGAATAGCTCTAGGACGCGCAGGAGCTCGCCCCCGCTCCCCATGAAGGATCCCAACACGCTGATCTCCTTGCTGTAGAGATATCTCAGGTCGGTCACCGCGTCGTAGCCGGTGGTGGCCCCACAGGTCACTATCCTGCCTCCCCGCGCCGCCGACTTGAGGCTCCTTTCCCAGGTCGCCTTGCCGGGGTGCTCGAAGACCACGTCGGCCCCCCTACCAGCGGTGTACTTCTTCGTCTCCTGGATGACATCCTGGGTGCTGTGGTTTATGGTGAAGTCGGCGCCGAGCTCGACGGTCCTCTTCAGCTTCGCATCGTTGCCGGCCGTGGCAATCACGTTCGCCCCGAACACCTTTGCTATCTGAATCCCGGCGGTGCCCACGCCAGACCCGCCCCCGAGGACGAGTACCGTCTCCCCAGCCTGGATGGCCGCCCGGGTGACCAGCATGTGATAGGCAGTGAGGAATACCAGCGGCACCGAGGCCGCCTGGGCGAAGTCCATCCTCTCTGGCTTTGGGAGCACGTTCTTGGCGGGCACGCTCACGAGCTCGGCGTAGCCTCCATCTACCTGCTCTCCCAGCTTCACGAATTTCCTGCAACGGTTTTCCCTCCCGCTGAGGCACTCCTCGCACCTCCCGCAACCCCACCCCGGGTTGACCATGACCTCCATGCCCTTCTTGACCTCGCTCTCCGAGTCCGAGACCTCCTCCACGACCCCTGCGACGTCCGAGCCGGAGATATGAGGCAGGTCCACCTTCACGAGCGGTGGTCCGATTCGCTCCCATATGTCCAGCCGGTTCAGGGCGCAGGCCTTCACGCGCACCAGGACCTCGTCACCTTTCCTGACCGGGTCCGGAGCGTCTTCGTACTGCAACACCTCGGGGCCCCCGTACCTGTGGAAGCGGACTGCCTTCATGCTTTTCCGCTTTGGCTAGGCCGGCTATATGGTATTTTCCGTCGGGAACACTTTCAGTCTACTCTCCCGGTCGCCAAATCGTCAAGAAGATAATCATGGTTATATATGGAAAAACGCGGAAATCATCGACTTTGAATGAGCACCCGACGCTCAGTCTTCAGAAATGAGACGGTGCTCGTTCCAGAGTTCATACCCTCTGACACGCCGCACAGGGACGAGCAGGCGAAGGCTCTGGAGATGTACTTTCAGGGCGTCGTCGAGCACTCTGAGCGCATGAGTCAGAACGTCCTCCTCTCTGGGCCGGTCGGGAGCGGGAAAACAATGCTGGCCAAGAAGTTCGGTTCGAGCCTAGAGAAGAGGGCGATGCTCTATGGCAACCGCGTAAAGTTCTTCCACGTAAACTGCCGCATAGACCGGTCGCTTCAGGCCATATTCACAAAGGGCCTCCGCTTCCTCGGGCACGGGTATCCTTCGAGAGGTTTCAGCTTCGAGGAGCTGCTCCAGTCCTTCTTCGAGGCGTTGAACGGTGACCGCATCCACCTCGTGATCGCCTTCGACGAGGTCGACTCGCTCGTCTCATCAGACGCTGCATCTCTCTACACCATAACCCGCCTCCGGGAGATCTCTCAGGACTCCCAGGTGCTCTCTTCGCTCCTCATATCGAAGACCCTGGACTATCTCAAGATGGTGGACCTCTCCACCCTGAGCTCCCTCCAGTGGAGCTCCATCTCGCTCGACCCCTACTCCATCCACCAGCTCTACGACATCCTCTGCTCAAGGAGCCAGGTGGCCTTCAACGAGGGCTGCATCGAAGACAGCTCCCTCGAACTGGCAGCCGAGATCGCCAGCGCCTACGGCGACGCGCGCTACGCGCTGGACCTCCTGTACCGAGCCGGTCGGATGGCCGACATGGCAGAGTCACCCAGGGTGGCGCCTGAGTTTGTGAGGCGGGCGAAGGCCTCTCTCCCTCCCTCGTTCAGGAAGGACGAGCTGGCCTACCTTGGAAGACACCAGCGGCTGATACTCGTGGCGATATCGAACCTCCTGAAAAAGGGCGAATCCACCTACGTCACCATAGGGGAGGTGGAGAAGAGCTACGATGCCCTATGCGAGAGCCTGGGCATCCCGCCGAACCACCACACGCAGCTGTGGAGCGACGTCAACGAGCTCTCGAGAAAGGGCATCATCGAAACCCAGATCTCCGGCAAGGGCCTGAGGGGACGGACCACCATGATCGGGCTTTCCATGGTCTCCGCGGAACAGCTGATCGACGAGCTCCGAGGCATGGTCGCCGATGTTAGAAGTTGAGGACGTCTTCTCCTCCAGCGGACGGGTGCGGGTGATGTCCATCGTGCTGGATAGCGACGAGCTCAACATCTCCGAGATAACCCGTAGGTCGGGCATATCCCACAACTCGGTCTCCGCCCACCTCGACTTTTTGGTGAGGGCCGGGCTGCTGAGCGAGAAGAGGTTCAACAGGATAAGGATCTTCAGGGTGAACCGCTCCAACCCCTACACAGAGGTGCTGGACCGGTTCATGAGGGATTGGAAGTCTCTCGACGTGCCCCGGGTTCAAGGGGTAGGGTTCAACTAGCGACCGGCGCTGTCGGCGTAGGTCTTCTGGTAGAGCTCGTACACGTCCTTCTCCGGGGAGTGCTTCTCGCAGAGACAGAGCGAGGAGACCCTGCTCCTGTCGCAGGTCTCGATGTAGGGGCAGCCGGGACACGCCTCCGTCCCGCAGAGGAAGCACCTTACGGTGAGCTCGACCTCATCGCCGAGGCCTGCGCTGATGGTCCTCACGGCCAGCTCCAGGTCGGTCGCGGGGTCGAGCTTGAATCCCAGCTTCTTGTCGTAGACGACGCCCTCCTTCATCATCGCCGAGAAGACCTCTGACCCCATCCTCGGGAGGTAGAACCACGACCCGATGAGGATCTTCACCGCGCTACCGCCCCGATTCCTTCTCCAGGAACTTGTCGAAGGTCTCGTCCAAGTCGAGAGTCTTCTCCAGCCGCGCTCTGAATCCCTCATCGGAGCAGAGGGAGAAGATGTAGGGGAGGTCCTGGGTCCGCGCGCTGGCCGCTCCGGTATGGCCCGCTAGCGCGTATTTCCGGGAGATTTCCTTTATCTTCTTGGAGTCGTTCCAGATCCTCAGCAAGGTCGGGAACGGTAGGTCTCCCGAGCTGATGAACCTGACCCCACGACCCCTCAGGAGAGGCTGGAGCTCCTGGGCGAGCGTCGTGTCCAGGTACCTGAGCAGCCTCCACTGCTGGCTTTTCATTATCTTTCCCATGAGGAGGTCGGTGCGCGAGAGGGTCTCGAGCGCCTTCGAGAGCACCTCCGGGGGCAGGTTCGCCTTCAGCACAGACTTCTCGATCTCCCTCACCTTTTCGATGGGCTGGAGAGAGACCTGCCGCAGGGCCTCGAGAGCTGAAGCGCTATCCTCCGCCTCGAAGAAGGCGTTGAGGCCTGGTCCCACGCCCAGCCTCACGTCCTTGCGCGTCGCCGACGCCTCCTTGCCCTGGCTCTGCAAGGAGTTGATGGCCTGCCTGATGTCCCCTTCTGCGGTGGTGATGCACAACCGCAGGGCTTCGTCGCTGACCGCGAGACCTTCTTCCTTCGCTATCATCCTCAGGTAGAGCTCAACCTCCCGAGGAGGGGGAGGCCTGAACCTCACCATGATGCAGGCGGCTCCCAACTTCTTGACCTCGTCCGCGTCCGGGTCGTTGGCCGCCATGATGATGGGGTTCATGCTCTCCTTGAGCGTCTCTTTGATGAACTCCACGCCGCCGTAGTCTGAGCGGCCTAGCAGCCCGTCCACTTCGTCCAGGAATATCAGGGACCTCCCCCCGAAGAGGCTGACCGTCTTCGTCGCCTCTCCGATCCTCCGACTGAGCTTGTCTTTGGTCCGGACGTCGCTCGCGTTCAGCGCCACCATCTTCATGCCGGACTCCTCAGCGAGGAGGGTGGCCAGGGTCGTCTTCCCCGTACCAGGAGGGCCCACCATGAGCATCGCCTTGGCGTGGGGTTTCCACTTTTGTAGCCATGCGGAAACGATCAGCCTGGCCTCCTCGTTGCCGACCATTTCCGTGGTCCTTCGCGGCCTGTACTTCTCCACCCACAAGCTAGAACGCCCCGCCGATGAAGACAAGGAGACCTGTGAGCATGCCGAGAAGCGCCCTCTTCTTCACCTTGAGCGCCCCCTCGGCGGTGGGCTTGCGCGTAATCTCATAGGCGAGATAGACGAATATAGCGTCGGGGACGACGACCCCTACCTTGTAGAACAGGCTCACCGACGTCAGGAGAGCGAGAGGGAGCAGGCTGGTGACGACCGCCAGGAGGAAGAAGAGCGCCCCGACCTTGGCTGCGTTCCCCAACCCGTGGACGATGGCGTAGGACCGGATGCCTCTCTTCGCGTCCCCCACGGTGTCGGCCATCGCTTTCACCACCTCCCTACCCACTCCTGACAGGAATGACGTGAACGCCATGAAGAGCAGGAGCGAGCTCGTCACGCTCCCGCCGCTCGCGACTCCTCCATAGATGAAGGGTATGGCGAGCGACGAAGCCACGATAAGGTTGCCGTAGACTCCGTATTTCTTCGCGGAGAAGTTGTAGAGCCAAGAAAGGAGCGCGTAAAGGGCAGCGATGCCGAGCGCCGCTAGGTTCAACAGCAGGCCCGCAGCGAGAAGACCAGCACAGAGGAGAATTACCGCGAGAGCGAGAGCGCCTCTGGGGCTGACTCGACCGCTGGGCAAGGGCCTCTCGGGCTGGTTGACTCTGTCGACCTCGATGTCGTAGTAATCGTTGAGCACCATGGAGTAGGCGCAGATGGCGAAACCGGTGAGGAATCCGAGAACGAGGGACGCGGCCTCAACACTGGGTGGCTTGGAGACGAAGGCGCCCACGATGACCGCGAACCCTATCATCACCGAGTTGATCGGTCTGATGATGGAGACGTATCCGCTTAGGCTCAAAGCGTACACCAGCTACTTTCTGAAGTTCGCCCTGCTTACCTTGTAGTAGATGACCTCTCCCCTCCTCTCGATCACGGCCACGATGGCCTCCTTTCCCATCTTGATGATCTGGCGCACCGATTCGTTTAGCTCTCCCACCTCCTTCTCGGTCCCTTCGTCCAGCGCAAAGACCACGAACTTGGCGGCCTTCTGGGGGAAGTCTCCCCTCTCGTATACCCGCAGGTCGGTTCCGAACCCAAACCCGTCCTTCACGATGTAACCTCTAGACCTCAGGTCCCTGTAGATGATGAACTTGGTCCAGGAATCCCTCGCCGCGTCCTGGGCCCTCTCCGCCAGAGAGTTGAAGCTCACATCGGCGCCGTCCTTGTCCTTCAGCTTCAGCCTCCCGCTGAAGAGCAGGTAGAGCGTCTCATAGTCCTTGAGGACGAGCCTCTTCCCCTCTCTCTCGCCGTAACCGGCCTGTTCGAGGGAGCCGAAGACAGCAGGGTCGTCCAGGTGCGCGCTCCCACCCTTCAGCGCGGCCTCGACCGGCGGTTCTTCGCTCTTCTCCAGGCTCAAGTCTTCTGGCCGCGGGCGACGCGTTCGATATTAAGGGTTTCACGTCGCCAAAGTCTTTTAGAGGCAACTCTCGCGTTCCGAATCCAGTTGAAGGAGACCTTCTTCACTCTACGCACGGTGATGTGGGAGGAGGACGACACCGTCAGGATGATTGACCAGACGGTCCTCCCGACGAGGCTGGTCTACAAGAGCTACGATTCTTGGGAGGAGGTCGCCGATGCGATCAGCAGGATGGTCGTCCGCGGAGCCCCAGCCATCGGCGTCGCAGCTGCGATGGGCGTCGCGCTCGCGGCCCAGCGCTCTCCTGCGGGCGGGAGGAGGCAGCTCCTCAAGGACCTGGAAAAAGCAGCGGCCGGCCTCCGCAAGACAAGACCCACGGCGGTCAATCTGTTCTGGGGGATAGACCGCGTCTTGGCGAAGGCTCGCTCGGTCGAGGGGGACCCTCGGGCCGTGAAGGAGGCACTCAAGGAAGAGGTGCTACTGATGGCCGAAGAGGACGTTAAGGCCAATATGAAGATGGGAAAGATTGGAGCCTCGCTCCTGGATGACGGAGATGTGGTCATGACCCAGTGCAACGCCGGGGCGCTCGCGACGGTGGGCTACGGGACCGCACTAGGGGTGGTCCGGGCGGCCAGAGAGATGGGCAAGTGCATCCGGGTTGTAATACCCGAGACCCGACCGGCCCTGCAAGGGGCCCGCCTCACAGCCTTTGAGCTCTCCCACGACGGCTTCGACTGCATGCTGATATCTGACACGGCGGTCGGCTCGGTCATGGCCTCGGGAAGGGCCGATAAGGTGGTAGTCGGCGCGGATAGGATCACCAAGGACGGGAGCGTCTTCAACAAGATAGGGACGTATCAGATTGCGGTGCTGGCACGCCGCCACGGCGTTCCCTTCTACCCTGTAGCACCCCGCTCCACGTTTGACATGACCCGGACCTACGACCAAGTGACCATCGAGGAACGCTCCCCAGATGAGGTCGTCAGGATAAGAGGGAGGAGGATCGCCCCGAAGGGAGTCCCCGTCTACAACCCAGCCTTTGACCGGACGCCCCCCGAGTTGGTCTCTGCGATAGTCTCGGACGAGGGCATCGTCAGGAGCCCCGTCGACAAGAACCTCGCTTCGGTAATCCGCTAGGAACCGAGGTCCGCAGCGTTCTTAACCTTGGAACCCGCGCTCCGCATAGATGCCGTTCTGTCCGAGCTGTGGCAAGGACCTCTTGCCAACCGATGCCTTTTGCCTCAACTGCGGCGCCCCAGTCGCTGCTCGTTTGCGACAGGCCCAGGGAGCGATGCCCCCTACCGTGGCCGTGGAGCAGGCTATACAGTCCAAAGACGGTTGGCGCGCCATCGTGCTCTCGTTCTTCCTTGCAGGCCTGGGTTTGCTCTACCTTGGCAAGAGGAACAGGGGGCGAATTTTCCTCGGGATTTCGGCGGTCCTGCTGGCGCTCTCGATCGTCAACCCGTATCTCCTCGTCCCTTACACGCTCTTTTGGGTGTACGACATGGTCGACACCTTCGTCACCATCCGAAGGGTCGCTCTTGGGATGCCGTTCGCCCAAACGACCGCAAGCGTCTAGCTCCTCCCACTTGTTTTAAGCGAGTCAAACTCGGGTGAAGCGGGCCCGTAAGTTAGTATGGATAGACTGCCGGCCTTCGGCCCTTATGGGAAGAAAGCCGGATGTCGTGGGTTCAAATCCTGCCGGGCCCGCCATGATTTTTACAATAGGTCGATCCTGACCGCGCAGTCAGGTGCCTTATCCCTCAGCTGATATCAAACGAGTCCTGCCCAGAACGACCAGACACAGGGATCCAACGACATGCGCGCTTTTGTTCAGATTACAAGAACACCAATCGACCAAGTCTGCCGACCACTAGGGCAGCTTGAGGGTGCGTGTACGAATCGCAAGAGAACCGACCGCCCGATACATGAAATAGAGGAATGCCACGAAGAGCACGAAAGCAAGCGGACCAGGCAGGAAGATGGCCACGAAGACTGTAGCTATGCTTAACGCAACCCAGAGCGTATAGGACTTGATGCGTTTGTCCATGATACGACGGTAGCTCACCGGCAGTACGATGATTACGTAACCTATGGGGACGACGGTCAGAACGTATCCGAACACGGTGCCGATATTCTCGACGAGGTTCGCGTTGGGGCCTGTGAACCACCATGGAGGCAGGTTGAAGAGCACGAACCCTACCACGATCATTGCCAGAACGGCATTTCTTCCACCCTTCTTCCAGAAGAGGATGTCTCTGTTGTAGTCTGCGCCTATCGCCACATCCGCGTTGCTTATCATCCATCCATAGAGCCCTATGAAGACGAAACCAAAGAACGCGCCCTCGGCTATCACCCCCGCGTACGTAGCTGGCTCGCTAGATATTTCGGGGTGAAGGTCCGAGAAGGCGAAGGCAACAAGCGTCAGCGACCCGATTGCGGTCCAGAGCGCCCTGGAACGATAGGAGCGGTCGACCAGCGCCCCCCTAAGCTTGAGCGCCCGGAAGGCAATGAAGCAAGCGCCAGCGGCAAGGACTAGGACTGCGATGTCCGTCGCGATGTCGCTAAGTGACGTTTGGTGCTACCTCCATCATTCCCCTTACGAACGAGAACCTGAACCATCCAAGAAGGGGCGGCTGCCCCAGCATCTGCCTCACCCTGAGCAGCGGCGTGACCGTGAGCCCCTGCTCGTAGAGTTTCATCTCGATCACTCCGTCGAAGAGCTGCTCCATCGAGGCGATCGTAGCGGGAGTGTGCATCTCCTCATCCCCCGTCGCCAGCAACACAGCGTCATGCTTCTTCACTTCCTGGAGAAGTTGTGTCCAGTAACTGAACATCGCCTCAGACTGGTTAAGGACGAGGAGAGGCGAAAGGACGTCCGTGACGACCCGGATTCGCCTTCCGGCATTCTGCTGGAGCGCCTGCTTGATTGCGTAGGAGATCGCCGTCGCGTCGCGGAGGTCGCATTTCGACGGGGATCCGGCGCTCGCGATCCACTCGGGGACGCGGTCTTCTGGAATACCGAAGCCCTTCATATCCCTGAGCACGTCCGAGACTGCCCGGTGGGTCACGTAGAGGCAGTAGTCCCCCTGCGTCAGTCCCGACCGGATGAACGAGTATCCGAGCGCCTGCTTCCCAAGACCGGCCTGGCCCAGGACCAAGATCGAGGACCGCTCGGGATAGCCGTCGTTCAGTATCTGATCTAGGCTCGCTATCCCGCTTGAGACCATCCTTCCCGTCGAGTGACAGCGCCGTTCCTCTATTCAGCTTTCGTTACGGACCTCTACAATCGGAGGATTCATAGCGCTCGCAACGCGTCGATGAAGTGACGTTGAAGGTCGAAAACGTATTCAAGATAGCGACTAGCGGGGACAGAGTCCGCGAGTTTCTAACACGAACCGGTTGGGAATCGATAGGAGTGGACAAGCAGATGGAGATGGATTCGTTCCGACATAGTAGGACGGGAAAACGGCTATGCGTCGAGGACATCTCTGACGACTTTCCGGTGACATTTCTCATGGGCGAGCTAAGCCAGGAAGAGTTCGGTAGAATCGCGCAGGAATTGACCCCGAGTCTCAAACCCATGGAGGTCGACAGCAGTTGGGAGGGCGAGCCGACAACCATAGTGGTAGCGATGACGGAGGAGCAAGTCAGGAACATGTTCGGCAGGAGGGCGAAGATGCGCCTAGTCCGTTCGAGTTAGTCCGTGGTGCATTCTGGTGGTCCTGACCTGAAAAATCGACAGGAGAGCCGGGTTTCGCCAAACTTATATTGTGACTCCGTGTTTTCGAGGTAGATTGCAAGCCCAAACCACCAGCGTGGAGCCTGAAGTCACCAGCTATCTCTCCTCCGACCACATACAGATGTTCGTGGGAGGCAAGTGGACCGACTCTGACAGTGGAGAAATGCTGGATGTCATCGACCCTGGATTCGGACGGCGCATCGCGAGGGTGTCAGCCGGCGGAGCGAGCGACATCGGCCGCGCGGTAGACGCGGCTCAGGATGCCTTTCGAAGAGGGAGTTGGGCGAAGATGCCCGCAAACGACCGCGCCGTCATCATCCATCGGTTGGCCGACCTCGTGGACAAGCATCGGAGAGTTCTTGCCCAGATCGAGTCCATGGACGTAGGCAAGCCGATCTCGCAGTCCTACAACTACGACATCCCGAAGGTCTCCGAGTCATTAAGATTCTATGCGGACCTCTCCGTCCACACTCGCAGGCGCGAACCAATCGCCGTTTCAGGATACGAATCCTACACCAATAAGCAGCCCTACGGAGTCTGCGGGTTCATCTTCCCCTGGAACTTCCCTCTGCAACTGCTCGGGATAGGTATCGCCCCAGCCCTTGCCGCTGGGAACACTGTAGTGGTCAAACCGGCCGAGGATACGCCTCTCACGAGCCTCTACTTCGGGAAGTTGGTGCAGCAGGCGGGAGTCCCCGACGGCGTCATCAACGTGGTGCCCGGCCTCGGCCGCACCGCGGGAGCGGCGCTCGCGTCTAGCAAGGGAATCCGACGCATGTCGTTCACCGGGTCCCCAGAGACGGGTCGCTCCGTCGCAGAGGCCTGTGGCCGAAACCTCGTCCCGGTCAAGCTGGAGCTGGGCGGGAAGGGTGCTGCGGTGGTCTTCGACGACGTGGACCTCGCGAGTGCAGCCAAGGGGCTCTCGAACGCGCTTACCCTCAACGCTGGTCAGGTCTGCTGTACGGCGACGCGCTGGCTCATCCAGGAGGACATCCTTGACAAGTTTGTCGACCAGGCGGTCAGCGACCTACAGGCGGTCAAGATCGGTCACGGTCTGGAATCGGGGACGGAGATGGGCCCCCTCGTGAGTCAGAAGCAGAAGGACAGGGTCCTCGGGTATCTCAAGAAGGGAGAGGACGAGGGCGCCAAGACGTTGCTGAGCGGGGGCGCGGTGAGCATCAAGGGACACGAAAGCGGGTTCTACGTTACCCCTGCCGTGCTGGCGGGATCCCCGGACAACATCTGCGCCAAGGAGGAGATATTCGGTCCCGTCGCATACGTGATGCCGTTCAGGAATGAGGACGATGCCATCGAACTGGTGAACCGCTCTGACTATGGCCTCGCGAACAGCGTATGGACCAAGGACATCGACAAGGCGAACAGGGTCGCAGAATCGCTCGTGGTCGGGATAAACTACGTCAACACCCACAACGACATCCCGATGGGCGTTCCCTTCAACGGTTGGAACCGGAGCGGCTTCGGGGGCGGGGTGCTCGGAGCGGATACCCTGCTGGACTATTTCCGGAACCAGTCGGTCACCCGGCCGAGGACCTAGATAGGGAATCTCTTCCTAGAGGGATGGGTCGCTGGTCCGCACAAGACCCTCAAGGAAGGCCCTGGCGGCCGCGAGCTCGTTCCTTCCATCTGTCGTGATCAAGTAGTACTTCCGCCTCTCCTTCATCTCGCTCCTGACCATGCCGGCGCTCTCGAGGCTGTAGAGCACCCGGTAGGCGGTCACATTCCCGCTCCAGAAGCCGAACTGGGTGTTAACGAGCCTCCTCAACTCATAGCCGTATCTTGACTCGGTGGAGAGGAGCAACAGGATGAAGAACCACAGATTCTCCTTCTGGACCTTTTCCTTCAACCTCTCAAGGAATTGCGTTCCCTTGACTTCCGGTGGCACCGCTGGGCCGATTGGACTCATCTCGACAGACCTGAAACGTTTATACCAGGATATTTTACAGCTATAAAACATGTCTGGTGTAAGGGTCGGCATAGTCGGTGTCGGGAATTGCGCCTCCGGGATCATCCAGGGCGTCCAAATGCGGAGGTCCGGGCACAAGGGTTCCCAGGGTCTAGGTAACGAGAAAATTGGTGATTACAGGATCGAGGACATACGGTTCGTCAGCGCCTTCGACATCGGAGCCAACAAGATAGGCACGCCCCTCGGCAAAGCGATCTACGCCTCTCCGAACGTCGTCGACTGGCTGCCTTCGGTCCCCGGGCTCGACGTCACAGTGAAGGAGTCGCCCGTCCTCGATGGAGTGGGCATCTACGTCGGGAACAAGATCAAGCCTGTGAAGAACACCAAATCGATTTCGGCGCTTCGCGACGCCGCGGTCGACGAGCTGAAGAGGACCAAGACAGATGTCATAGTCAACTATCTGCCCGTGGGGAGCCAGAAGGCGACGGAGTTCTGGGCGGAGGTCGCCCTTGAGGCAGGGTGCGGGATGGTAAATTGTATGCCAGTCTTCATCGCCTCGAACGAGGCCTGGGCCAATCGCTTCGCGGCAGCCCGCATCCCAATAGTCGGAGACGACGTCAAAGGCGTCGTGGGAGCGACCATCGTCCACCGGACGCTCGCACAGCTCTGCGCGGATAGGGGCGTCGAGGTCACAAAAACCTACCAGATCAATGTCGGGGGTAACACCGATTTTCTCAACATGAAGGAGCAGTCGAGGCTCGAGTCAAAGCGGATCTCGAAGACGGAGGCGGTGCAGACCGTGCTCTCGGAGCGCCTGCCGCCGGAGCGGATCTATGTGGGGCCCAGCGATTTCATTCCATACCTCGGCAACACGAAGATCGCCTTCATCCGCATCGAAGGCAAGATGTTCCCGGGCATCCCGTTCAACATGGAGATGAGGCTAGACGTCGACGACAAAGCAAACTCCGCGGGTATAGTCGTGGACGCGGTCCGCTATTGCAAGATAGCTCTCGATAGAAAGGTCGGCGGGCCCCTGAACGAGGTCAGCGGATGGCTGATGAAGCACCCGCCGGTACCTATGAGCGATGACAAGGCTCAGGCCGCCGTGAAGGTCTGGCTTGCGGCGCCAAGCGCTCGCAAGTCCAAGCAGAGCGTGTGACGGGTTCAGACGTTCAAACACTATTTATATCCGGAATTTTTCAGAAATACTAGAATAACTGCACCCGGTTGAATGAAAACATGTCCCAAGATAATCCCGATATCCGACAGCAGGTAGACGACAACAGAGGTCCCCAGAAGAAGCTC
Source organism: Nitrososphaerota archaeon (assembly GCA_027886885.1). Lineage (GTDB taxonomy): Archaea > Thermoproteota > Nitrososphaeria > Nitrososphaerales > Gagatemarchaeaceae > Gagatemarchaeum. Next base: position 61,189 of record JAPCJP010000003.1, read on the forward strand.
GAGATGCTCATCCCGGGCCTGCGGGGCTACAGGACGCTGGAGGACCTTCGCGTCTCTGACTCCCTCCTCAGGAATCAAGTCGCAGACAAGCTGGACGCTTCCAAGGCGAACCTTGAGGGATTGCGCAAGCAGATGGCCACTGCGGGAGATTTCACGAACCTAACAGCCGTCGGGTCGCTGATATCCCAGATCCAGGGGATGAGTGGAGTCGTCAGGCACGCGCAGCAGGGATATTCGGGCTTCGTCGCCACCATAAGCATCAACCAAGACAAGCTGAACAAGCTATACGAGAACGATTACGCGTTCGTGAGCTCCGCGGTCCAGCTCCAGTCGTTGACCACTGCGCCTGCCCTAGTCTACGACACCACCGCTCCGAACTCGATCCAGATTGGACTCTCCAAGGTCACAGCCGCCATCTCCGACTTCAACCAAAAGTGGTCGGTAAGGATGGAATCGGTAGAGAATATATTGGTCCAGTAGTGGCGATATATCATGGGTCTTTTTTCCAAGGGTAGCAGTAACAACAGCGGGGTCCCAGCGACTGGGGGCAGCGTTCTCGGCTCGACCACGATAAACTGGGAAGACCAGGACAAGCAGAACAACGTGATGTGGAAGGTCCCCAGGAACATCAGGCTGAACGACAACATTGTCGTGAGGGAGGACGAGATCGCAGTATTCTACAGGGACGGAAAGGTGCTGACCTACTTCGACCAGCCGAACAGATACGCGCTCACGGACTTCAATGCGCCGATAGTCGGGAACCTGCTCAAGTTCTTCACCGGCGTCCAGCAACAGGCTGAGGTATACTATCTCCAGAAGAGGTACCTGGACGGCAAGTTCGGGAGCACTCAGCCCTACCAGTTTACCGACCCCACCTTCGGGCTTGTCAATCTCCGTGTCTTTGGCGAGTACAGGTGGAAGGTCGCCCAACCGGAGACCTTCATCAACGAGTTCGTCGGCACGTTCAACGCCGAGACCTCGGACGACGTGGAGTCCCGGCTGAAGGAACAGATGGTCATACTCGTCTACAACGCTTTGGGGAAGATGAAGAGTCAGGGCCTCAAGGTGACCGACCTGGCGGCCAACCTCACGAACGTTGAACAGGCAGTCCTGGCCCTCACTCCGGACAACTTCGGCCAGTACGGTGTCGAGATAAACAAGATTTCCGGTCTCACGATCAGTCTGCCCGATGAAGTGCAAAAGGCCATCGACACGAGGTCACAGATACAGGTCCTCGGCGTCAACTACATGCAGTACCAGGCGGGACAGGCCATGGTCGATGCCGCCCAGAACCAATCTGGCACTGCTGGAATCGGTGCAGGTCTCGGTGTCGGCATAGGCGCGGGAGCGGGCATGGGCTACGCCTTCGGAGGTCAGATGGCGCAGGGAATGATGGGAGGAGGCCAGCCGACCAAGTCCTGTCCCAACTGCGGGTCGATCATACCAATGGCCAACACCTTCTGTCCGAACTGCGGAGCGGCACAGGCACAACAGGCACCCCCGGCCCAGCAAGCTTCCCCGCAGGCTCCTCAGCAAGCCGCCGCACAGCAGGCGCCCCAGCAGGCAGGCAAGTTCTGCTCCCAGTGTGGGACGCCCCTCCAGGCTGGCGTGAAATTCTGTCCCAACTGCGGCGCGCCCGTAGGCCAAAAATCCTGACCATCGCGAGCGAGTGAAACCACTTGTACTGTCCAAGCTGCGGCACCGAAAACCCTGATGGCGCGGGCTTCTGCATGAAGTGTGGGGCGAAACTGGGCGCACAGGGCCAGAGCCAGTCATCTGCGGCAGCGGCTCCACGCGCCCCGATACTCGCTCCAATGGGAGTCACCTCCCTGAAGTGTCCCAACTGCGGTGCTCCGATATCCCCCAAGTTCGGGGAGATGGTGATCACCTGCGAGTACTGCGGCAGCGCGGTCACGCTCAACAACGACGGATGGAGCAGCGTCCAGAAGCAGACTATGCTACCGATAAAGTTCACCGACAAGGACCAGATGACCAAGAAGATTCACGACCTGATGGACCAGGGCTTCCTGCACCGGCACCTCCAGGAGGACTCGACTCTGCAGGACCTCAACCTCTCTTACGTCCCATACTGGATAATCCCAGTCTCCGCTAGAACGCAGGTCGTCGCAGCTAACGAGACGATGAACCTCGCGAACACAGCCGCAAGTGCAGCTCTCTTTGGCGTGGTGTTCGGGGGACTAGGCGGGGGTTTCGGCGGAGGCGGAGGAGGAGGGGGTTATCGAGGAGGCGCAGGTGGAGGACGCAGGGTCTTCTCCAGACCCTTCAGTCTGAAGCTCAACATCGCTGGTACTCTGGGCGCGGCGAAGCTGGGTATGTTCATGGGCGCGGGTATGGGCGGGGGGATGAAGAAGAGCATCGAGATCGACAACAACTACAGCTTCCCCGTCGTCGCCCTAAAGGCGCTCACCCAATACCAGCCCAAGAACTATACCTTCAGCCTGACCGACCGGACCCTATTCGACGCGACAAAGGTACCCAAGGGCATCCCCGTTCTCAATGGGGATATCGGAGAGGAGGACGCCAAAAACCAGGCAAAGACCTACGTGTCTCAGGTGCAGTCCGACAAGGCACATGCTCAGTATCACATGATCCAGTCGCTGCACACAGACGTTGACGTCTCCGAAGGAGAGCTCCTTCACGCGCCCATCTGGTTCGCAAAGTACGACCACAAGGGCAATCCCATCGTGCTCGTGATCGATGCGAACACGGGGTTCCCCATGAGTACGATGGGTCTGGAAGAGAAGCTCAAGCTTTGAGCTCAGTCGCGCCTCGATAGTTCAAAGACGAGCAACGTCTCGTAGAAGAGCCTCTTCCTACGCCTCTCCTTCGCAGAGAGACCCAGTCTCGTGGCGTGGGCGAGGAATCTTTGTACATCGCCGCTGTCCGAGAGGAGGACGAGGATCTTCCCGTCGCTCCTTAGAACTCTCAACGCGTCATCCAGGAACCGCATGGGCACCTCGACCCCTCCAGCCCCGCCGTCCACGGCCCTGTCATCGATCCCCTCCGAAGGGAGGTAGGGCGGGTTGAACGCGACCAGGTCGAAGACGCGGTCCCGGAAACAGCTTGCGCGGTCCGCGAGGAAGAGGCCCTTCGCGTCCGTCTCCCCTTGAGGCGCTGCCAGGTCCGTCGCCACGGCAACGGAGAATCTTTCCGTAAGGGAGGAGATGACCGCCCCGGAACCGAAGCCTATCTCGAGGCAGGCCTCCCCCTTGTAGTCTCTCAACACGTCGATGAGAAGGGCAGAGTCATCGGCCGGAAGGTACGTCATGGGAGCGCCGTCGCGGGACAACATCAGAGCCTCGGCCAGTGGAGTAGTATGTGCTTTCGGGTCTCGGCTCACGAGACGAGCTTTCCTATGCCGGAGCTGTACTGTGCGGCCTTCTTCGGCGCGTTCACGAGCTCCTCAGGAAGCCCCAGCTGGGTGGCCGCCGCTCTAAGGACCGCCTTTCGTTGCTGAGCGGATATCTTGTACGAGAGAGGCATCCCCCTTGCGAGGGAGACCACCGCCTCGTCGGCGAAGGGAAACCTCGGTTCGACGAACCTTGAGCACGCTGCCTCATCCCTGACGAACGCCCTCTCGGCGCTGTTCGCGATGTCGGCCTCCATCATCGACTCCGCAAGACCCTCGGCCTTCTTCGCCGCGATGGAATATTTCATGTAGCCGCCGAAAAGCTCGTCAGCCAGTTGCCCCAGGAGCATGAGCTCCGCGCCCTCTGCTGCCGCAGACCTTGCCGTCGTCGAGTAGAGGGCCCAGAGCGCCTTGTCCATCGGGGTGGCCTCGAAGGGAAGGCTCATGCTCCTGAGCTCTTCTTCCACCGCGGCCGTACCCACCTCCACGCCAAAGTCGTCCAGGTCGAGCAGGGCCGCGGCCCCCGATACGGCGCTCTGGTCCCTCGATGAACCGACGAACGCGCTGCAGAGGATCACCTCGCAGTGCCTCGACGCCAGCAGCGCGATTAGGGAGCTGTCCAGCCCCCCGGAGAAGGAGACGGCCACCCTTTTGCAAGGCTCAACCCTTCGAGAGACGGCCTCGTCAAGGACCTTCGCCAACCTCGAGGCGGACTCCGCGAAGGTTCCCGCTTCTTCAGCCCCCAACGTTCTCACGCCTTTGGTTTTCATCGACCCGACAAGCAAGGACTCTCCTCGGGCAAGGAGCACCGGTCGGTCACCAGAGGGAAAATAGCGGTGGTCGCTGGCAACGACCGAGCCGCTTTCGTTCGAGTAAAGGGGTCTGGTCCCTAGGGCGTCCCGCCCTACCACGAACGATTGGCCACTCCTAGCAAGGAAGGCGAACTCGCCGCTGTGCGGCTCCCCGTCCCGGAAGGAACCGCCCGAGACGAACCCCTGTACCACCGGAAGTGTATCCTCCCCGCCCAAGAGGTTGGCCGTGACCACAACCCGACCGTCGACTTTCTCCGTTAGCTGGAGCATCTCTCTCCTCCCGAACCTCTGCACCCTCGCCGCTCCGTCCTCAGCGAGGCGGGACGCGTCAGGTCCCCTGAAGAGGGCGAAGCCGTTCGCTCTGAGCATCTCAGGTTTGGTCCTTGATCTTATTCGCCACGAATGGCCCTATCTTGTCTACCCTCGCCAGGCTCTCGACGCTGGCCTCCTTGAGAGACCTGAGGGTCTTGAACCCGGCGTTGTACAGGGAGCGCGCCCTCACGCGCCCAACTCCGTCCAGCGTGGTCAGCGGGACCAGCTCCGCCTTGATGCCGCTCCTGACCCTCTTCCGGAGGAACTCTATGCCCCTTATCATCTCGGGCCGGCCGAAGAGCCTCGCCAGCTCCGCCATGCAGTAGAGAAGCCACTCGGCGCTCTCCACGGCGCGGTGGAGGTCGCCGGGTTCCACTCCAAGCTTGTCGAGGATCGCATCCTCCCTCTGCTCCTCGATCCAGGAGTTGAGCACCATCACCGTCCGCATGTCCGCGAGGATCTCATCGTATTCTAGAAACGACCCGGAGTCCACCTTTGAGACGAGGGATGCCCTGTGGGTCTCGAGGAACTCGTAGGCTGCGTCGCTCTGCTTCTCCTTGACTGGGAACTTGGGCTCGAAGTCGGGGCTCCTCGCGGCCAGGTAGAGGAGCGCTATCGTCTCATCCTCAGCCGAACCCACCATGCCCAGGTTCTTCTTGAAGAGGACCCCCGTCAGCGGGTCGATGTACAGGGTGGAGATCCTCTTACCCATGCCCGTCGCCTGGAACAGGCCTCCCTTCTGGACCATGAGCTGCTCCGCCAGGAGGAACCCCAGAGCAGAGTCGATGTGCTTCCCCAATCTCTCCTTCCCGAGCTGGGCGGCTAGCAGGGTCTTGGAGAACAGCGCATCGATGTCGAGTCTCGAAGCGCCGAAGCTCCCGGCCACGGCCGCCAGGACGTGGACCCGCATCCCCTTCTCCCCGCCGAGCATCGACTCGATGGGCTCTGGCGGAGCATTCACGAAGTGCGCCAATATCTCCTCGGGCCGATAGGTCGAGGGGGGCACGAGCACGGTCTCGCCCTTCTCGTCGTACTGCGGCCTCCCCGCCCTACCCGCCATCTGCCTGTAATCCAGTATGGAGATCATCGCGTTCATCCCCGACTGAACGTCATACCTGCTCAGGTCAGCGATCACCACCCTCCTGGCAGGCAGGTTGACCCCGGCGGCGAGCGTGGGAGTGCTGGAAAGCAACTTTATCGCCCTCAGACGGTAGTAGTCCTCGACTATCCTGCGGTGCTCGTAGGAGAGCCCGGCGTGGTGGAACGCCGCCCCCCTTTCCACGTTCTCGGCGAGCAGCTTGCTCAGCCCCGTCTCCTCGCCGTTGTCCCGAATCTTGGAGGCCGCCTCTCTGCAAAGCTCGCGCTCCCGCTCCCCGAGGAGCCTGGTCGTGACTTCGGACCCCTTGGTCGCGAGGCTGACCGCCCTCCTCCTGGTGCCGGCGAAGATCAAGGCTTGCCCTCCCGACTTTATGGAATCGATGGCGACGTCAACTGGGGGACCGTAGGCCGAACGGACTATGGGCAGTTCCTCGTTGGGGTAGAATATGACCCGCCCGTAGTCGTACACCCCCTCCTTGAGGGGGACCGGTCTCCAGTCGACGGAGACAAGGTCGGATTTCAGCCACGCCGCCAGCTGTGCCGCGTTGCTGATGGTCGCCGAGAGCGAAATGAGCTGGGCGTCGAGCCCCAGGTGAATCACCTTCGTCAGTATCATCTCCAGGGTAGGTCCCCTGTCCCCGCTCCCTGCGAGGTGGACCTCGTCGGCGACATAGAGGCCGACGGCAGGAAGCCAGCTCAACCCGTGCCTCAGGATCGAGTCGAACTTCTCGTTGGTGAGCACGAGGAGGTCGAACTTCCCAAGCACTTCCCCGCTGGCGTCGAAATCCCCCGTGCCGATGGCGCACCTGATCCCAAAGCGCTCGAGCTGCTTGAACTCGAGGTACTTTTCCGACGCCAGCGCCCGGAGAGGGGTCAGGTAGACGACCTTGCGCCCCGCCTTGACCTTCTTGTAGGCCGCCATCATGGCAATCAGGGTCTTCCCGGATGCCGTGGGAGAGGAGATCACCAGGCTCTTCCCGTCCAGGACGCCTGCCTTCACAGCCGCCTCCTGGGGAGGGTAGAGCTCCTCCACGCCGGTCTCCCTGAGATAGGCTATGAAGTCGGCAGGGAGGGGCAGCTCTTCGACCTTCATCGTGCTCGACCAGTTCTTCTGTGGCTACGCCTGCACCCTTCTGTAGAAGCCCGGCCTGTTCTCCCAGATTATGCCTTCCTTGATGAGCTTCTGTATCATCTTGTCAATCTCGTCGTCGTTCTTGAATCGCCCGCTCTTGTTCAGCTCTTCCTTGAAGATCTTCATCTCGACCGGTTTCTTCTCTGCACCTTCAAGGGTCCTGAAAATCTCCATCGAGGTGGACAGCTTACCTCTCTCGCCCGCTGGCTGACCGAGCAGGACTCCGAAGTCGCCCTTGGTCTTGGTCTCGGTGTCCGTGAGGACGTCCTCGACCATCTTGTTCATGAGCGAGATGGCGCCCAGCGCGTCCTCCTCGGTCACCTGGTCTCGCAGCATGAGCCTCGCCCTGGCGCTCGCGAGCCTGATGAGAGACTCCAGGGTCCTGGGGGTCGCCCCAATCTGGCCCTCCTTGACGCTCTTCCTCAGGTCCAGGTAGTACTCCTTGAGCCTGGTCTGCGCCTCCATGGTCAAGACCGGGGAGATCTTCTTGCTGTAGGCCAGGTACTTCTTCAGCAGGTCGAATTGCACAGGAGGCAGGTCAGTGTAACCTTTCTTCCGGTGCACATCCAGAATGTGGGTTGCGAGCCTATCGTCCTGGGCCGCGGTCGGCGTGTCTCTAATGATGAAGATGAGGTCGAACCTGGTGAGGAGAGGGATCGGGAGCGTGATGTTCTCGGTGAGGTTCTTGTAGGGGTCGTACTTGCCGAGGATGGGGTTGGCCGCGGCGAGGATGGCCGTCCTTGCGTTCAGCGTGGCGTAGATTCCTCCTTTGGCGATGGTGACCGTCTGCTGCTCCATCTGCTCGTGAAGGGCGCTCCGGTCCTCGTCTTTCATCTTGTCGAACTCATCGATGCAAGCAACTCCCTGATCTGCTAAAACCACCACCCCGGCCTCGAGCATGAACGTATTTTTCTCTCGGATGACCGCCGCCGACAAACCCGCGGCCGTTGACCCCTTGCCCGACGCGAACATGCCCCTCGGCGCCACCTGCGACGCGAACTTCAGCATCTCAGACTTGGCGACTCCCGGGTCCCCGACGAGGAAGATGTTGATGTCGCCCCTGAGCCTCGTCCCATCGGGCAGTACGGTCTGGGGGCCGCCCGCGAGGAGCAGGAGTATGGCCTCCTTGACCGACTCGAGGCCAAGGATGGCCGGCGCCATGGATTTGACCAACCTCTTGAAAGCGTCCTGATGCTTTGCGATGTTCTTGATGAGGTTCTCTTCCTCCTTGGTGATCGGGATCTGCCCGGGTTCCTTGCCAGAGACCTGGATGTAGTTGCTGTCGATCTTGGACCTGAAGACCCTTGACCTCGCCTGTCCTATGGTTAGGTCCTGCTCGGCCCTGACGACTCCGCTCAGCACCACCCTGTCCCCGGGCCTTGCCGCGTTCACGATGTCCCCCGTCGCGTCGACGTCGAAGAACCTTGGGAGCTGTCCTGGAGGTAGCTCCTCGGGGAGCTCCTGCATCCTCAGTACCTGACTGTCTATGAACACGCTCCTCTTCTCGTCGAGCTCGAGGTTCCTGGTCTCCTCGCAGCTCTCGCACTTTAGCGGTCGCCTTATGGCCACTCCGTCCTGCATCACCCGGGTCAGGTGCCCGTTGCTGCAGACGAAGGCCCCATCCATGAGGAGCGGCCTCAGCTCGGAGCTGCGGACGATCATCCCTGCGACCGCGATCATCTTGTCGAGGTGGGAGGTGTCCACGCTGCGGAGCGGGATGAGGTCGGTGATCCCCCTCAGCCGCACGTTCAGCGAGTTCCTGATCTGGCCGGCGTAGGAAGCGGCCTCGGTGCTCAGCACCTCGAACGCCGCCGTCCTGAATTCCTTCATGGAGTCGTCAGGGCGGGATAGCAGGCTCTCGCCGAGGTCCGTGTTGAACTGGATGATGTCCTCGTAGTCGACTATCACGGACTTGGACCCGGTCGCTGCGAGCTGGGCGAGCCTCTCTGGATACTTGTACTCGCCGCTCTTGTCCTGATATGTCCGCAGGAACTCTTCGAAGAGCTCGGACAGCTTGCGCGTAATTATGGCCATCTAGGCTTCACCCAGGAGCGAGTTCTTCCACTCGTCCGAAAACGACTTCGACGCCGTGAAGAAGAACTTCTCCTCAGGCGTTATCTTTTCCCCGATCGCCTGCAGATTGGCCGAGGAGCTGATGGAGAGCAGCTTGCTCAACCGCCTCCCTATCAGGTCGTAGCAGTTGGCCTTGAGCCTCTCGTAGTCCTCGCGCCTGTACTTGCCCTTCTCCGAGCCCTCCTTTATCACAGCGAGCCTCCTTCGCATCTTGAGGTAGAAGTTGGCCTGCAAGGGCGAGAGCTGGGGGGAACCGAGCATCTTTTCCCGCGTCAGGACCTTGAATATCTCTGTCTCGAACGCCTCTTCCTGCATCTCGGCCAGGTCGAGCTCGACGAGCTCCTCGGCGACCCACCTTGGGAGCTCCACGCTCTCCCCTTGCTTGATCTTGGCCAGTACCACGTCGCCCACCTCTATCTCTTCGAGGGAGCCCTTCATCGTCACCCTGACGCGGGAGAGGAGGAATTCCCTTTCACGCTGCTCGAATAGCTCGGTGATGACCTTACCGGACCTCTCCAAAAGCGATCAACTCAATCTTCCCGAATTGGGATGCGATCAGAAGTAGTGCGGATTAATTAAGTCTATTCTAAAGCTCGACCCATTTTCCGACTCCGGCGCCCAGGGCGAGCCTATGGACCATGGAGCCGACCGCGTTGTCCTCGAAGGCGAGGCCCACGGCCTTGAATATCGTGACCTCCGAATCGTTCGCCCTCCCGCCTACTTTGCCCGTCACGAGGCCAGCGAGGTCCCCCTTGACGCCCTCCTTTGAGATTGCACCCTCTGAGATCGGGATGAGAAGGTCCCCTGCTTCTTCCATGGCTGCCTCGACGGAATCGACGAAGAGTGACGCCTTCGAGACCAACGCCGAACCCAGTTCGCGGCTCTCCGGGGTGTAGGCGCCTATGGCCACCACGTGGGTGCCCGGGCCGACTTGGTTTGCGTCGAGCACGGGGGTCTTGGAGGTGGTCGCTGTCACGATGACATCGGCTCCCGCGGTCGCATCCCCGACGCTCTCGCACGCAACGGACTCAATGTGGAGCTCATTCTTGCAACGTTCGGCGAGCTTCTTCCTCCTACCGGGGTCGACGTCGAAGACGGAGACTCGCTGGATGCCCAGCTGGGAGGAGACGCCGCTGATCTGGAAGAAACCCTGACCTCCCGCACCAATCATCGCGAGGCTGCGTGAGTCCTTCCTCGCAAGGTACCTGCACGAAAGGCCTGAGACCGCACCCGTCCTGACGGCCGTCAATGCGGTGCCGCCCATTATGCACTTGACGCTCCCGTCGACCGCGTCCGTCAAGAGGACAACCGCCCTAGTCGATGGTACGTCCGGTCCCAGGTCCGGATAGACGGTCACTATCTTCAAGCTAGCCATGTTCACCTTGTCCCGAACCAGGGAGGGCATGAGGAGTATGTTCCTCACATCGGAGATACGGAAACGAGTCCTTACTGGCGACTCGACCGCTCCCTTCGCAAGCAGGGCGAAGGCGCTTCGAAGCTCGTCTACCGAAGCCCGCATGTCTGCGAGCTCGAGCACTTGCTCGTTCGTCAGAGTCAGAATCTTCAATCGAGAGCGGGGTCCTTGTTCGCCTATCTAAGCGTGAGGCAGGTCACGCCCGATCTCCACCAACCGCTGGAATGTAGGCGCCGCCTCTTGAGAAATTTCCTGACAACATAATATATACCGTGGAGGGGCCGTGAGGGCACATGCTCCTAGCCCGGTCTGGTGTTCCTCCGTGCCCTTAGAGGACATCATGTGGGTCGAGAAGTATCGACCGCACAAGCTGGAGGACGTTATGAACCAGACCGAGGTCAAGGAGAGGCTGCGGCCGCTCCTCGAGAAGAAGGACGAGATGCCCCATCTGCTCTTCGCGGGCCCACCAGGGACCGGAAAGACGACCATAGCGACCATCCTCGCAGAGCAGCTGTTGGGGCCGTTGAAGCCCGACTACACTCTTTCCCTGAACGCCAGCGACGAGCGGGGCATAGACATCGTCAGGGAGAGGGTCAAGGTCTTTGCGAGCTACTCCGACAGAAGGGAGGGCGTCCCGTTCAGGCTCGTCATCCTCGACGAAGCCGACGAGATGACCAGGGACGCCCAGACCGCCCTCAGGCGGATAATGGAGGAAAGCTCGCGGTTCACCAGGTTCATACTGATCTGCAACTACTCTTCCGGCATAATCGAGCCAATCCAGAGCCGATGCGCGATCTTCAGGTTCCAGCGGGTGGTCGGTGAGGATGTGGTCGGGCAGCTCAAGAAGATAGCGAAGGCCGAAGGCGTGAAGGCGAGCGAGAAAGTCCTCGAGGCGGTCTACGAGGCGACCAGCGGGGACCTGAGGCAGGCGATAAACCTCCTTCAGGCCGCATCAGCTGGGGCCGGCGAGGTCACCATCGAGAGGGTCAACGCCGTGACCGGCTCTGCGGTCAAGCACAGGGCTGCGGAGATAATCGGCCTGGCTCTGGACGGCGACTTCGAGGCTTCCAGGGTCAAGCTGGTCGAGCTCACCAGGGTCTACGGGGTGCCGGAATCCGACTTCCTCAGGTACGCCAACGAGGCGATCACGGGCTCGAACACTGAGACCATGGCGGGTGCGATCAAGATAATCGCGGAGTACGACTATCGTCTGCTCATGGGTGCGAGCCCCGAAATACAGCTCACGGCGATGCTGGCCGAGCTGGCGTCCCTCAAAAAGCCGAAGATAAAGGAGTGAGTCTGGACGCCGATAGACCTCTCGCTGCCACGGGGCATCCGGGACATAGAGCCCGATGAGCACGACCTCCACCAGAGAATCCGTTCCGTTTTCTTTGACGTGGCCCGCGCCTACAACTTCAGGACCATGGAACCGGCCCCGCTGGAGACCCTGTCAATCCTCCGTGCCAAGAGCGGGAGCCAGGTGGACGAGCAAATCTACCACTTCAAGGACAAGGCGGAGAGGGACATCGGCCTGAGGTTCGACCTCACCGTCGGCATGACGAGGTACGTTGCGGGCAAGAAGGGGCTCAAACCCCCCATCAAGCTCGCCTCCTACGGCGGGGTCTGGCGATACGACGAGCCGCAGCACGCTCGCTATCGATGGTTCTACCAGTGGGACGTCGAGATCTTCGGCGACCCGACCATCGATGCTGACGCCGAGGTCATCGACTTCACCTACAACCTCTTCAAGAAGCTGGGCCTGGCGAAGGTCACCGTCAAGGTAGGGGACCGGAGAGTGGTGGAGGAGTACATCAGGCGCAAGCTCAACGTCTCCTCCGAGGAGAAGCTCCTGGAGATGATGCGGGCACTCGACAAGGTCTCCAAGAAGACAGACGACGAGCTCATAGCGGAATACGAAGACAAGGGAGTCCCCGGCGCAGAGATGGAGCAGCTCCTCTCCTTTGGTAGGATCAAGGGGACGCCGGACTCGGTCCTCGGAAGGCTCTCGGAGGAGCACTTGGACACTCTTGCGGGCCTGACCGAGCTGAGGGATTCCCTGAAGGTAAGGGGCATAGAGAACGTCGAGTACAACCTCAGCATCGTCCGCGGTATCGACTACTACACCGGGGTCGTCTTCGAGGTGGTCGATGGGGAGCGCCCTGACCTCGGCTCGCTCTGCGGCGGAGGAAGGTACGACGTGCTGCCGAACATCTTCGGTAGACCGGACCTCGCTGCAACCGGGGCCGCAGGAGGTGTGGAAAGGATAGCCCTCTCGCTCGAGCAGTCCGCGCCTACCACAGAGACCTCCGTCTTCGTCGCCTTCACGGAGCCCTCGCTGATGGTAGAGGCGCTCAAGGTCTCGGCGTCTCTCAGAGACGCCGGGGTGAGAAGCGAGCTCGGTACCCGGGGAAAGGGCCTGAGCAAGCAACTCGAGGAGGCCGGCTCCGGGAGGTTCACACACGCGGTCATAGTCGGCAAGAGAGAGTTGGAGTCGGGAACCCTCACCCTTAGGGACCTGAAAGAGCGGAAGGAGAGGAAGGTCCCGGCCGCCGCCCTCCTCTCAGAGCTGCGACCTAGCTGAGGCTCTTCAGCGGCGATTGGACGCACATCAGTACCGCCTCCCCTTGTTCCAGGGTCGTCAGGAACGGCACTTGCAGTTCCACGGCCTTCCTCCTGACCTTGTAGAGGTCCTTCCTCATCCTGCTCATGTTGGTATTGAGCGAGATTACGAAGGAGACCTTCCCCTTCGTCACCGCCTCGACCATGTCGTCTATCGTGGAGACCTTTACGTTTCGTCGGTCCAGAGCAGCGGCCACCGACTGCGTTGTGACGAAGTTCATGCCGACCTCCCCGAACCTGCCGACGAGTTCTCTTATCCGCCCGAGCTCTCCCTTCTCGTCGGCGAGGATGATGCCCGTCTCCCCGGGTTGGGGAATCCTCATCCCCGCGGCTATGAGAGCCCTGCTCATGGCCTCGGCTAGGGTTGCGCCGAAGCAGGCGACCTCCCCCGTAGACCGCATCTCCACACCGACGGTCGGCTCTGCGCCCTCGATCTGCATGAACGAGAACTGGGGTGCTTTCACTGCGTACCCCTTGGGCTCGGGTACGTCCTCGGTCGACGCGAGCTTGCCGCCCAGTATGGCAGGGGCGACCAGCTCGATGAGGTTGACCCCCGTTGCCTTGCAAACGAACGGAAGCGACCTTGACGCCCTGAGGTTGCATTCGATGACCTGGACGTCGTCCCCCACCACCAAGAACTGGACGTTGAAGGGGCCCTTAACCGCGAGCTCGCGGGCGATCGCCCTGCTGTATTCCCTTATCCTTTCCTTTGCAGTCCGGGTGATGGTTATCGTCGGGATGGTCATGATGGCGTCGCCAGAGTGGACGCCTGCGTTCTCGACGTGCTCCATGATGGCGCCGATCACGACGGCCTCCCCGTCGGAGATGCCGTCCACCTCGACCTCCCGGGCGTCCTCGATGAACTTACTGACGGTCACGGGATAGTTCGGGTTCACCTCCGAGGCCTTCGCCAGGAATGTCTCCAGGTCACGGCTCCCCCAGATCACCCGCATCGCCGAGCCGCTGAGCACGTGGGAGGGCCGCACGATGACCGGGTAACCCAACTTCTCGCAGAATTCCCTCGCCATCTTGGTCGACCTGAAGCTCCCCCAGGCGGGCTGCGGGATTGCGAGCTTGTCAAGAAGGAAGCTGAACCTCTCCCTGTCCTCGGCCCTCTCTATGGACTCGGCGCTCGTCCCAAGGATGCTCGCCCCGTTCTCGTTGAGCTCGAGGGCAAGGTCGTTGGGGATCTGCCCCCCGACGCAGAGCACGAATCCCAGCGGCTTCTCCCTCTCATAGATCGATAGGAGCCTCTCGACGGTGAGCTCCTCGAAATAGAGCCTGTCGCTCATGTCGAAGTCGGTGGAGACGGTCTCCGGGTTGCAGTTGACCACCACCACTTCGTCCACGCCGCTCGACTTCAGGGCCCAGGCCATGTTCATCGTGCCCCAGTCGAACTCCACTGAGCTCCCTATCCTGTAGGGGCCGGCCCCGAGGACGATCACCTTGTTCTTGGTCCGGGTCGCCTTGGCTTCGTCCACCGAGGCGTTGTACGTCATGTACAGATAGTTTGTCTTCGCGGGCCACTCGGCTGCCAGCGTGTCGATCACTTTGGTGAGAGGGCGCACGTCCATCCTCTCCCTCACCGCCCTGGCCTGCTCCTCCTCGATCCCCACCGCCGCAGCGACCTGCCTGTCAGAGAACCCGAGCTTCTTGGCCTCGCGAACCATTGAGGGGTCTCTCTCGATCCCCTCGCGGCCGGCATTGGATATGCGCCGGTGCATGTCGACGATATTCTTCAGCTTCGAGACGAACCATGGGTCGATGATGCTGAGCCGGCTCACCTCGTCCTCGGGGATGCCCGCCATGAGCGCTTCTACCACGTCGAAGATTATCTGGTCCGTCGGGTTCCTCAGGCGTTCCTTGATGACCTCAATCTCATCCGTCTCGATCGACCGCCTTATCACGCCGTCATAGCGGATGTTCAGCATGCGGGTGGCCTTCTGGACGGTCTCCTCGAAGGACCTCCCGATGGCCATCACCTCACCCACGGACTTCATGGACGTACCTATGCTACGCGAGGCCCCCTCGAACTTCTTGGTGTCCCAGCGTGGCATCTTCAAGACCACATAGTCGAGCGACGGCTCGAAGAGCGCCGTGGTCACTCCCGTCACCTTGTTCTTGAGCTCTGTAAGCGAGTATCCCAGGCAGATCTTGGAGGCGATGTAGGCTATGGGGTAACCCGTGGCCTTGGAGGCGAGAGCCGAGGACCGCGAAAGTCTTGCGTTGATCTCGATGGCGTTGTAGCGCTCCGATACCGTGTCGAGCGCGAACTGCATGTTGCACTCGCCGATGATGCCGCACCGTCTCGCTGCCTTGAGGGCGAGAGTCCTGAGGGTATGGTACTCTCTGTTCGTGATGGTCTGGGACGGTGCGACTACGATGTTGTCACCGGTGTGGACCCGCATGCTCAGGACGTTCTCCATGTTGCAGACGACCTGGCCGTTGTCCTCCCTGTCCCTCATCACCTCATACTCTATCTGCTTCCAGCTTCCGATGTACTCCTCGATGAGTACCTGGTGGGCCATGCTCAGGTTCAGCCCCCTTGTGACTATCTCGTCGAGCTCTTTCTCGTTCCTGGCGACGCCTCCTCCCCTGCCGCCGAGAGTGTAGGCCACCCGCATTATCACGGGGAAGCCGATTTCCTTGGTTATCCTCCTCGCGTCCTCCAGGGAGTACGCAGGTTCGCTGCGCGGACAAGCGATGCCGATCTCCGTCATCGTCTCCTTGAAGAGCTCCCTGTCCTCGGTGATCTCGATGCCGTGTATCGGCGTTCCAAGGACCTTGACCCCGTATTTGTCGAGCACACCCTTCTTCGAAAGGCCCACGCCGCAGTTCAGGGCGGTCTGTCCCCCGAACCCTAGGAGTATGGCGTCGGGTCTCTCCTTCTCGATGACGTCGGAGACGAAGTCCACGTTGACCGGGAGGAAGAAGATCTTGTCCGCCATGCGCTTGTCCGTCTGGATGGTGGCGATGTTGGGGTTGACCAGGAGGGACTTTACCCCTTCCTCGCTCAGGGCCTTGAGGCA
>JAPCJP010000021.1 GCA_027886885.1 Nitrososphaerota archaeon
TCGTAGCCGAACGTCTCCGAGTTGACCGAGGCGACGTTCCCGGCCCCGTCATACTTGTAGCTCAGGCTCAGCTCCTGGGTGGACCCCTGCGAGGTGACGATGCTCGTGGGCCTGTCCATGCTGTCGTAGGAGTAGCTCGCGACCTCGCCGTTCCCGTAGGTCATCGTGTTTATCGCGTCGTCTACGTTGTAGGTGAACGAGGCGTACGTCGTGCTGCCGCTGGCGACCTGCGTGACCCGTCCCAACGCGTCGTAGGAGTAGCCGACCTTGCTCCCGTCGGGGTAGGTCAGGGACTGCACGTTCCCGGCGTGGTCGTAGGTGTAGGAGGTCGTGTACGCGGTCCCGCCGATCATATCCGTCTCCGAGAGCAGGTCGCCCAAGGCGTCGTAGGAGTACTTCACCTGGTCGACGGCGTTGGCCATGGTGCGGACGTCCCCGTCGTTGTCATAGGTGTACGCCGTGCTCGTCCCGTCCGGATAGCTCACCGCAGCCAGGCGGTACAGATAGTCGTAGGAGTAGGTCGTGACCCGCCCCTCCTGGTCGGTCGAGCTCACGAGGTCCCCCACAGCGTCGTAGCTCGAGCTGGCCGTCGTCCCGTCTGGGTACGTCGTCTTCACGACGCGGTTCAGGTCGTCGTACGAATACGCAGTGACCTGCCCCGAGTCCGGCCCGCTCACCTTCAGCAGGTTCCCGACCCCATCGTAGGCGTAGCTCGTCGCGTTGAAGGTCGTTGGTGTCCAGTACTCCCTCACCGCGACCAGCTGCTGCAAAGAGTCGTAGACGTCCTGCGTCAGGTGCCCGTCCCCATCCGTCATCGTCACCATGTCGGTCGTGTCATTGTAGCTCGAGGACTCGTGCGACCCGTCCGGGTTCAGGACGCCGGTCGCCTGCCCCAGGCTGTCGTAGGTGTACTTGTACACCGCGCCGTCCGGCTTCTCGTCGGCGACCACCTGGTTCAGCCAGTTGTAGGAAAAGTACTCCGCGGAGTACGGCGACGTGGGCGAGAGGTAGTCCTGCTCCTCCGTCAGCCTCCCGAGCCCGTCGTAGTAGTATTTGGTGACGTTCCCGTCCGGGCCGGTTACGGTCACGGTCCCTAGAGCGTCGTTGTAGGAGTATGATCTCGTCGCGGCGACTCCGTTCACCGCCGGGTAGCTCACCTGCAAAACCCTCCCCACGGCATCGTAGGTGTACGAGGTCGTGTTCCCCTCCCCGTCGGTCTCGGAGGCGACGGTCCCCGTGGCGAAGTTGTAGGTGTACGAGACGGTCACGTTCGGGCTCGAGTCGCAGTTGGATGTCCCCGACGAGGTCTCAGAGGTCAGGTATCCCGAGTCGTAGGCGGACGAGTAGGCGTAGCAGGTCTGGTGTTGCAGCGGGTCGGTCGTCGTCGCCAGGTTCCCGAACTGGTCGTAGGTGAACCGCGCCGTGAGCCAGGTCGTAGCGCCGGCGGGCGTGACGTAGAGCTCCGTCTGCCTCAGCACCTCGTTCTGGTGGTAGAGGTAGAAGGTCTCCTCGGGCGTGGCCGAGTTGGCTGCGTTCTGGAACTCCGCCGTCGCGAGGAGGTCCGTGTGGATGTGGCTGCTCACCGTCGAGTTGGTGTAGTAGCTCTGCGTCAGCCCGGTCGCCCCGTTCCCGAGCTTGTACTGGTCCTTCGTGTTGGCGTAGGCGTAGTAGACGTCGTGCCCGCTGTAGTCCTGCGTGAAGTTCACGTTCCCCCACTCATCATAGTGGGTCACCGAGGTGGCGAGGACAGCCCCCTTCGGCGAGACGAGCGTGGTGGAGTTGGGCTCTCCATACTTGGTGAATGTCGTCTCCACGGAGCCGAGCGCGGCGCCCGACTGGTCGTACTGGAACTCCTGCTCGACGCTCTTGCCGTTCACCTGCCGGTACTCGAGGAGCGCCGAGCCCTGCACCGCGTTGGTGTTGTTCATGAAGGTCACCCGCGTCGAGACCATCGACCCGTCCACCATCGTGTACTGGTAGCCGTTGGACCGTGCGAGGATCAGGCTCTTGCCGTTGTCCACGCTGTACACAGTCTGCTTCGTGACCACCCACGTGACGACGTAGGGCGCGACCAGCGCGTACTGGTAGCCGTAGTTGGTCGCCGCCCCGGTCGCGTACGAGACCTCGTCGATGAGCCATGGGTTGAACGCAGTGTAGTAGAAGCGGGTCACCCGGCCCAGCGGGTCGGTCACCGAGGAGAGGTCGGCGCCCGAGTAGGTGTACCTGGTCGTCTGCCCAACCGTCGATATCGATGCCAGAGTCTGGTT
Organism: Nitrososphaerota archaeon; assembly: GCA_027886885.1. Classification (GTDB taxonomy): domain Archaea; phylum Thermoproteota; class Nitrososphaeria; order Nitrososphaerales; family Gagatemarchaeaceae; genus Gagatemarchaeum. Next base: position 2,268 of record JAPCJP010000021.1, read on the forward strand.
GGCGTTGTAGCTGAACGTCACGAGGTGCCCCTCCGCGTCCTTGATCTGGATGATGTAGCCCGGCGTCGAGTTGTAGGTGAAGGTCAGCGTGTTCAGGGGCGAGTCGGGGGAGACAATCTCCTCCAGCTGCTTCGCCGAGTCGTACACGTACTTCATCCCGTCGGAGGTGTAGAGCGTGTAGCTGCTGTTCGAGGAAAAGCGGTAGAGGACGAAGTTCAGCGCCCCATTCTCCTGCATTATCCCGCTGCTGTTGAACGCGAGCGGTATCGAGGCGCCGTCCCCAGGATGGAAGAAACCTGCGCCTATCCAGGGGAACGCAAGCTCCCAGCCGTCGCCCAGGTCCGAGAGGGTGTAGGCGTCGTGGTCGTAGGGCGTGGTACTGGTCTGGCTGCCCACGAAGCCATCGGGCGCACTGTAGACCCTCGTCACTGAGAGCGCCGGAGACCTCCCCGGTATGCTGAGGTCGGTCTGGCTTATGCCCAGGAGCCCGCTCCCGGGGGAGACGTACTCGTCCAGCTGCGAAAAGTACGTCTCGTAGGGCGAGTACCCTGACTGTGCCCACGGGGACGAGGAGGTGGAGGCTGTCGGCACCACCGCGGGATAGGCGGGGAACCAGATACCATACCCGTTCGAGACAGGGGTGACAAAGGCGATATCGACTACGTCCGTGGTCGCGGGGGCGCCCGTCACGTAATCGTAGTCAGCCTGCAGGGACCCTGAGACAATCTGCCCCTCGCTCCCGTTGTCCACGAGCTGGGGAGGCGACCATGTGGACCCGTTATCTTCGCTCGTGCGCGAGTAGGTATCTAACACGTCATGGTAGGTGGCCGTGATCAGGGACCCGCCGGTGCGGGCGTCCGTGGAGAGGACGACGTTGTCCAGCGTGGGGTCGGTGGCGTGCGAGGCGAGCGTCTGGACTGGGCTGGTGGCCCTGCACGGGTATTCGCAGTTCCAGAAGATCTCGTTGCCCGGGCTTGTGATCATGGCGAACTCGACGGTGTTCCCCATCGAGACGGCAGAGCTCACGGTGATGTCGCCGCTCGTGGCTGTGGTGAGCGGCGCGTTCCAGGAGACCCCGTTGGCGCTCGTCGTGATGACCACCGGACCTGCAGCGGTGACGGCAGGCGCGTAGAGCAGCGCGTACCCGGAGATTAGCCCGAGCGCTATGCACCCGTCCTGGGCGCTTCCGGTGCCTATGGTGCTCTTCGAGTTCACGTGCCCGTTGCTGGGGTTGATATTGAAGACCTCGAGCTGGCTCGACCCACCGTTGCTCGTCGCCACCCCTACCAGGACGCCGCTAGAGGAGCCATAGACGCATGGATAGTTGTCGCTCCCCCACGCGGTCGAGATCCACGTCTGGGTCACGCCGGTGATGGCCCCGTTGTTGCCAAGCTGCCCCACGCCGAGGTCGAACTGCTTGGTCGCAGGGCTGACCAACACAAAATAGAGCGTGTAAACGCCGTCGTTTTCAGTGACCCAGCTCGAGTACATCGAGTCGCTCGTCGTGGCCCCGTACTCAGCCGCAAGGAACTCGGCCGCGTGCCAGGTCACCCCATTCAGAGACCAGGCGTCCTCTATGCTGACGGACCCGTCGTAGAAGAAGGCCCAATACTCGATGGTCCCGTCGATCACGGTGTGCCAGAGGTGGCGCTGCCCGCCCCAGTTGAGGGCCTGCTGCGACTGGGAGGTACCCACGAGGTACGGGTCTATCTTGAAATTGTCGCCCACCGACCACGATATGGCGTTGGTCTGGTAGGTCGAGGGGTAGGCCTTCATGCTGTCCGACCAGTCGAAGACAAAGCCCCCGCCGCCAAGCCCGCCGAACGCGGCCTGGCTCGAGTTCCAGCTGAGCAGCTTACCACTGAAGCCCAGCTTCAGGGTACCCTGTGCCCCGGGCCAGTTAACCGAGCCCTGTATCGCGATGCCGAGGCCGTGGGGCAGGCAAGCCTGGGTAGCAAGCTGGTAGACCACAGAAAAGTTCGCGATGCGGGCTGCGGGCCCGACCGTGTAGAGCTGGAGCGCCTCGGTGGAGTTGGCGTAGAGCTTCATCGCGGTCGCTCCGGCAGGGAAGCCGGTCACCCCTCGCCACGAGATCACGTTACCCTGGCCGTCCGAGGCGAGGAAGGTGCCGTTGGCATACACGGTGAACGTGTCCTTGGTGGGCTGCGCAGCCACGCTCGCTCCCCCGAGCACGACCGGGACCTCTGAGGTGAGCATGAAGCTCTGGCCCTTTTGCAGCGTCAGCGGCTGTGACAGGGTGGCACTCGATCGCACCGTGCAGGTGGCCTGCTGCGGCCTGCTCCAGGTGTTCGTGGAGTTGAGCGGGACCGGCTGAGACTGCGTCGGGGGCGTTGAAGATTGCCCCTGCGAAAGGGGTGTGGAAGAGGGCTGAGCGGGGCTTCGCGCCTGCATATCTGCGCTGAGGCTACCAGCGACCTGCGAGGAGAGCATCAGGACAAGGATCGCAAAGGCCGTGACCGCAATCTTCCACCTTGACGGCCGAGACGTTATCATGCGCTCTCACGGCCCATAGATTATCCCCACAGTGTCGTCGGTCTCCTGTGCGACGTACATTCCGCCGTTCGCGACGTCGTACGCGAGGCCCTGCGGGAATCTGCCTATCTGGAGGATGAAGAACGGCTGGTCCGTCTTCGGGCTTATCAGCCACGCGGCGTTGTCGCCCCCGCAGGTGACGTAGACTGTCCCCGTGGATTGATTGACCGCGACCCCGTCGGGCAGGTTGCCTACGCTCACCGTCTGGACCACCTGCTCAGCACTATTGATCACGGAAACGGTCCCGTCCAGGTAGTTGGTGACGTACACATCATTGTCTGTAGCATCGTAGGCGACGGCGCTCGGGAAGGTCCCGACATGCACGGTCGCAGTCACGGCGTTCGTGGTGGGGTTCAGAACGCTTACGCTGTCGCCAGCCTCCTGAGCAACGTAGATGAGGCCGTTCGTCGGGTCGTAGGCGATGCCCGACGGGAACCCACCAACCGTGACCGTGGCAATCACCGTATTCGTCGCACTACTGATCTCCGAGAGGGTGCCGGCGCCGTTATTGGTGACGTAGACCTCGCCCACATTGCTCGCGAAGGCGACCCCCTGGGGGTCTGTGCCCACGGTGACTGTCGCGACGACGCTCGCGGAGACCCCACTTATCACCGTGACCGTGCCTTGCTCGGCGTTCGCGACGTAGATGTCCCCGTTCACAGCATCGTACGCGGCTGCAACTGGCCCCTGACCCACGTTCACGGTGCTCAGGAGCGACACGCCCTTGACTATGGAGACGGTGCCCTGCCCGTAGTTGGTGATGTAGACCTCACCGTTCGATGGGTCGTACGCGACTCCCCACGGGTGGGTGCCGACGTTGATGGCTGTCGTGATCCCTCCCCCACCGTTGTTGCAGTTCTGGAGCTCCGGAGCCGCTTGACCGACCGCGGCGTAGAGGCAGGCACCTTCCACCTCCTTCGCAGGGGTGCTGGGCCCGCTGGCCGATGTCACGAGGGTCATCCCCTCAGCGTGCTGTCCCGACGTGAACGCTCCAGACACGAGGTTGAGGACCTCCAGCGAGCCATGGCTCGGGAGCGATGCGAAGCTGATGAGCGTCGGGACCTCGAGACCATCGAAGCTTGGGAGGGTCGCGCCGCCCCCGAGCGAGATCGACTCAAGGTTCGTCGTGACTGTCTGCACGCCCGTCGCGAGCAGGTTGAGCGCCTCGGTCCGGATGTTGTTCACGCTCGTGGTCGTGAGGAGTCCCAGTCCCTCCGTTTCACCGCCTGCGAGTCCCACGATGGCGTTGAGACCTACCTGCTCGATTGGTGATTGGTCAGGGAGAGCATTGCCCTGCACGAGCGAGACGGCCTCATGCGCGACGGTACCCGGGACTCCGGCCAGCGCGTTGAGGTTCAGCGCCTCGGTGAGCGTGGGGTTCTGGGCGCTCGCTATCGCGAAGACTATGAGAAGCAACGCGAGCGGGATGGAGACTATCAGGCCGATTCTGCGGGCACGCTTGTCGACGCGCACGCCGGACCCTCAGCCCATGCTCATTTCGTAGGTGACCGTGAGCGAGGAATCCGCCGGCACAGCGACCCCGCTACCGGAGAATGTGCTCCTGATGAGTAGGAACGAGTAGGCTGAGTCAAAGGACTGGTAGTAACCCGCCTCTGTGAAGGTGGTCGGGGCTATCACCGGAATGACCGACGTCACGGCGACGTACGGAGAGATGACGAAGCTGTTCACCTGCGTGTAGGTCAGAGCGGGCACGCAGAGGTCTATGGCGTTCCGGGCCGCCGGGAAGCCACCGGGGTTTGCGGTCGGACAGCCACCCGAGTTCGCGCTCCCCGTCCCGATCCTTATCGCCGAATCGGACCCGGTCGCGCTGGAGCCGAGGTCGACGCGAGGAGCTGCAAGCGGGCTGACGTAGTAGACTGCTACGGACACAGGTGCCCCCGTGGTGGCTGTGAGCTTCACACTGCTCGGGGCACCCAGCGTGTTGGCGAAGATCGCGGTCAGCAGGATGCCGAGGTTGTTGTTGTAAGCGACGCTGCCCAGCTGGACGGTGTACTGGACGGAGATCGTGTTGCCAGCTGATACCGCAATGCCGGCGAAGGTGTCATGGAACATCATGAAGGTGTCCCACACAGCAAATCCTGTAAGGTACCAGTTCTCGAAGTAACCGGCTTCGCTTATGGTGGCCGAGCCCCCGGCGATGATCGCTCCCCCGAAGACGATGTTGCCCGTCGACGGGTCGTAGGTTGGCGGCTGGACAGGGACCAAGGCCTGTGTGTAGGTCTCCCCGGCGGGGTACAGGGCGCCGAGCTTGGAGTCTGTTCTGGCCGGTGCGGTCGTTCCAGTGCCTACTCCGATGTAACCCCCGGCGTAAGGCGGGACAGTATTCTCACACGCCCAGGTGCACGTCGCCGTGGTCGAACTCGAATCCCTACCATAGAGCATACGGGCCGTTCCACTGGTGTCCGTCATCACGAACGTCGAAGCAGCGCCTGAAGGCGTCTCATAGACCATCCAGCCCTGGAGCCAGTTCATGAAATTGTTCATGACCAGGTCCCCATTCACCGTCGCCGACCCGACGAGAGTCCCATGGTTGTACACCTTGACCGAGAGCTGAGCGCTCAGGGAGATGTTCTGGCCAAGAGCCCCAGACAAGGCCGCGCTGGTCGATTGAGGGGCAGAGCCTGCCGACCTTGAAAGAACGAACTCATACACTCCGACGGAACTTAGTGCAAGAACTACGGCAAGAAGAACCGCAGCGAACTTGAAACTTCCACGGCGGATTTTGGATTCGGAGTTTCCTTGGTTCAACTCGCACCTATTCGATGCTTACGCTAAGATGATTGTCATTTAAAAGGGAGTTAGTTGACTTTTTGCAATGAAAATAAGTCGATTCACCCTATTCTGATGGCACCAAGGCAAGCAGTAATCTCTTCAGCTGACTTGGACAACAACATCGTCCTGGAGTGCCCCTGGTACCTCTCCCTGTTCATGACGACCACCGCTAAAGGCAGACAAACGGGTGAGACTTCGTGGAGCGTGAGGTGCAAGTGTGGCTATGGGGTCGCGTTCGACATGAACGAGATGGACCCGGTGCAACTCTGGGCGCAGCCCCAGGTAGCGAGCCGAATCAGAAAGATCCACCAGTACCGTTTGGCGGTCGAAGGGCTAGCTTCCGAGAGAGCTCAGAGGTAACCCACTATGTGCTTGATCTCGAATCCGACTTTTCCAAGAAGATTACATCTCTAATGTGTTTGAGATCGGAATCTCCCGTCACGACCTTCGCGGTGGCGCTCCTCGCAGTAGCCAGGACGAGGCTATCGGCGAGCGCAAGTTTCTCTTTGAGTCTAATCCTTGCAGCCTCTGTTGCGACGTCCTTTTCGAGTGGAATCACATGCGCCCGTTTTTCGATGGTCCTGAGCTTCTCGTCCGCTGTGCGCTGATTATAGTATCTCGAGACCCAGAAGTAGACCTCGGCGATGTTGATCGTGGAGACGATTGCTTCCTCGTCTCCTTCCACATACCGGGCGGCCTCCTCTCCCAGGTCCCCTCCTTTCCAGTACTCAATCCATACCCAACTATCAATCAATACGGTCATGCTTGTCCCTCTTGAAGGACCTGAGCTTAGGAAGGGAGCCAATCTCGCTCGTCTCCAGTTTCATAGCCTCCTTTGCGAGGAGTCGTATCGCCTCCGAGTACGTCTTTGCGTTCCGCTCCCGCTTCACCCTGTCCAGGAGATTCTTCGTGTCTCTGTCCAGTTGAATCGATGTTCTGGATGACATGGCTCTATGGCTCTATAGACGGATGGCGTATTTATATTTGATTCCCTGCTCCGAAGGACATTGAGAAAGCTCAAGCTCGAGGCTCCTCACGATCTTCGCCGTGAGCTTATCAGGGCTCAGGAGCCAGGACACGATTACGGTTGTGTCGACCACGTACTTGGTCTGCAACCCTAAACTCTCTTGACAATCTTCTGACCGTGCTGGACTTTCAGAGACCGCTCGAGAGCCTCCTCCTCGGATACCCCGGTCTCGCTCAATTCATCCAGCACCTCCTGGGCCTTCAACTGTCTCTCAAAGGCCCGACAAGCCGTGGCGCTCCAGTTTATTTCTGGGTGTTTCTCCATCTTCTTCCTCAGACTTACTGGAACACTGATGTTAACCGGCACGGTCCCCTCTCTTCGCTTCATGAGCTTTAATGCGCATGGATGCGTATTTAGCCCTATTGTTTCGATTGAGGTTCCGTGATACAACAAACACGGCATGGAAAATAACTAGGTGGTCAGGGTGACAGGCGTCGTTGGCGCGGATGCCGCTTGGTTCGCAATGGTTATCGCCGAGAAGGTGACCGTATATGTCCCGACCGGAACTGCTATCAAAAAGTCCTGGAGGAAGACGGTTCCATTCTGCCCGGCCGGGATCGCCTCACCGCCGACGAGGACGTAGATGCTCGTCCCGGATTTCATGGTGGCATAGATTGTCAGCTGCTCGCTCTGGACCCAACCGTTTGTGACGAGCACGAACACGCCTTCTGCCGCGCCGCTTGGACCCCAGGTCGCGCTGGCGGAAGCGAAGGATATGCAGATAGATTGGCAAACTGAGGTGTACTCGAACGTCGTCGAGCTGCTGATGTGATTCGCGCCGGTGACGGTTATCAGGTATGGTCCCGATGGCCACGATGAGTTACCAAGCCCAGCGACCATGACGTAAGAGAAATTGCCCGAGGCAGTGACCGTCACGTTCCGAGCGTCGTCGATGACCTGCGAGGAACCGAAGGGTTGCACTACGATAGAGACGTTGTCCGGAAGCGGGGGAGCCGAACTGATCTGCCCTGAGATAGTGTAATCCTGGATGCCGGAGAAGAAGGCGCCGGGGGACGGGCTGGTGAAGGTGATAGAGCCGGAAAACGAGGGGAGCACGGTTATCTTCTCGTACAACCAAGTGTGGTACAGGTCCCCAACGGTGTAGGTTCCGGGCACCGTAAAGGTCACGTTGAACTCATTACCGACCCAGGTGTTGCTGTTGGGGCTCGGGTTGGAGGGAAAGTTCCCCCCGCTTGGAGCGGTCTCAAACCAGATGTCATGGATGCCCGTGTCATTGTTGACGAAAACGATTGCGGTGCCGGCCGCCACCGTCACGCTGGCGGGCAGGAAGTTCACGCCCGTGTTTGTTCCAGCGCCCGCTGGGATGAAGATGTAATACAAAGGCCCTGAGATTGTGGTGGTCAATGGCGCCGGCTGCGGAAGTCCGACGGCAGAGGTCGGGATGAGGATGATGACCAAGAGAACTAGGAACGCCGCGACAAAAACCTGGTCGACCTTCACGGTTCTCCAAACAATCTGATTTCAGAGTTTCAATATAAGCGTCATCGAGAAGCGATGAAGTGGTCGAGCTTCAGAGATTGAGAAGTTCCCAGCTTCGCCTAAATATCAAATACGGCTGTAGAACGTGAAAGCGCGTTGGGAGAGACCATCGTGAAGATGACCGCCCGAGGCGCTAAAGGAGTCGCTTCCGGCCGCGTTCTAGCCGGACTCTCTATAGTGCCGTAGGGGTAGGTCATGATACTCGCGTATCACCTTTTCGAGCTTCGCCACCACAGCATCGACTATCTTCTGCCCCTTTTCGGGAGTAGCCGCGAGAGGGTTACCCATCGTACCGCTCTTGTGCAAAGTGTCCCTCCACCCATACGCGAAGACCCCATCTCCAGGCATGAACTCCTTCACCTCCTTGGAGAACGGGTTGGTCGTGTCCTTGTCCGCGACCATCCTGTCCTTCAAGATCAACTGCGGCCTGAGATAGAGCTGGACAGACGTCTCCCACTCACCCGCATGCCCCACGTCGGCCCCATCCGAGGTCGAGAGCGCACCCATCTCTTTTAGCACGAGATCCCACCAGTTGACCTGCATCAGGAAGATGTCTTCCTCCGCAAGCTCCGCCTGAGCGAGCCTATTGAGCGGCATGTTTCCCCCATGTCCGTTCAGTATGAGGATTCGCTTGAACCCATTAGCGTAGATGCTTCTGCATATGTCAAGCATGAGGTTCTTGTAGGTCTCCGGGCGTATGGAGATGACCCCTGCATAGCCCATGTGATAATCAGAAAAACCGAACCAGACCGGTGGCGCCACGATGACCGGAAAATCGTCCACCTTCGACGCCGTCCTGACTGCCATATGGAAGGAGTCTGATATGTCGACGTCCACGGGACTGTGAGGCCCATGTTGTTCGATCGAGCCCGTGGGCACTATGACGACCGGGTTATGCTTGACCGCCTCCTCGAATTCATGGCGCCACATCTCCTGCCAGAAGACCTTCCGGTTCTTGCCGTCGAACGACCCTTGGAGCATTCATCGAATCATCCGGTCTGCATAGTTAAGGTTTCCAGAAACAAGCCCAAGAAGAAGCGTTCTTGAAGCTCGAGGTCAGACTCTCCAAAAGGGTGAATCTTGCAGCAATTGCGATTTCTATTTCTGAATTGTACTTATTAACGCCGAGGACTTTGATTCGGACATGCCCACATGCCCGAAATGCCACAAGCTGATCAGCGAGAGCCACTATGCGAGGCACATCAAGCGCTGCGGTCTCACGCACAATACGAGAATTCCCTCTTCGACCCTGGCAGAGAAGAGAGCCTCGCCGTTCTGAGTCACTTCGGGGACATCACCCGGCCTCGAAACACGTAATAGTCAAAAAGATCTTACTGCGCACCAATGCCAATCTGTCCCAAGTGTCACAAGCTCATTAGCGAGCAGAATTACCAAAGGCACCTCAAGCGGTGTGGCACGACGCACAAGCACGCCACTCAGGAGCTCGACCATCCTGAAAACTGGTTAATGAAAATCTGAACGAAATAAGGAGCCGAAGTCCGAAGTCCAGTCAGAACTTGAAATTCCAACTGCAATCCTCCAACGCATGGTGGCTTCACCAAGCTACTGGCTGAAGTTGCTGGCCACGATGAAGGCAGGCAGTTTCAGCAGTCACGGATGAGGCAGACTTTGGGCACGAATTGGCCCACTATCTCTCCGATAGTGAGACGATACAGGAATCGGAGCGAGTAAGCAGAGACTTCCTCACCTACACAGATGGGCAGGTCAGGATCAGGGAGTGCGTCGGGTTACCGAAGAAGGTTTGTAACCGATATAACATGGCTGGTCGTCGGGGCATACCACGGTAGTTGAGATTCAAATGGAGCACACAACTCTAGGCAAGAGCGGAATCCAGGTATCGAAGGTTGGCATCGGGGTGTGGCAGGCGAGCGACGACTGGAAGGCCAAGGACGCTGACGTGATCAAGGCGGTCGAGAAGGCCCACGACCTGGGCGTCAACTTCGTCGACACCGCTGAAGGCTACGGTATGGGTCATAGCGAGTCTGTCCTCGGCGAGGCGCTCAAGCAGATGGGCAGGGAGAACTTCGTGATTGCGACCAAGGTGAACGGCGCCCACCTCAGGTACGACGAGCTGCAGAGGGCGGCCGCCGCGAGCGCGAAGAGGCTCGGCGTGAAGGAGATAGACCTCTATCAAGTCCACTGGCCCGACCCGTGGGAACAGATCCCTCTCAAGTATACGATGAAGGCCCTTGAGAAGCTCTACCTTGAGGGGAAGATCAGGGCCATAGGGGTGAGCAACTTCGCCGTGAGGGACCTGGAGGAGGCCAGGTCGTACCTCTCGAGGACGGATATCGTCTCGAACCAGCTAAAGTACAACCTCATACAACGGGATATCGACGACGAGGTGACCCCGTACTGCAGGAAGAACAACATATCGATAATTGCGTACAGCCCGCTGGCGCAGGGCGCCCTGACGGGAAAGTACAGTGAGGGCAACCCTCCAAAGGGGGACTTCAGGGAATCCAGCCCAGTCTTCGCGCCTGGAAACCTCTCGCAGATAGCGAAACTGATAGAGGTACTCTCGTCGGTCGCCAAAGAGCATGGTCGCCTAGTATCTCAGGTGGCCCTGAACTGGGTCGCGAGCCTGCCTGGCTTCATTCCCATACCAGGAGCGAAGAACGCGGCACAGGCGACCGAGAACATCGAGGCGGTGGACTTTCAGCTCACACGACAGGACATCGAGAAGATTGAGCGGGCCGCGGAGCTGGTCAAGATCGACTATCTGCCGACCTAGCTGAAACGGTGACAGGTATCACGTTTTAGTTTTCGAGTTACGAACCGGTGGACGGTACCTCATCAGCGACCTCTAACACAATATCGATTCTGTCGTCGGTCTCGGTGAGCCTCCCACAGTTGTACTGCCTGCACTGCGTGGGTCTCCTTTCCCGTTCGATGATGCAGCCGGATTGGGCATTGTAGTATTGACAAAACTCAGGGTCGATACCCTTCGCAACAAGAGCGTTCCATTCCGCTTCGTGACCACGCATGTGGACCTCCAATGGGTCAAAGAACGGTTCCACGCCGTAATCCTCGGGGTGTTCATGAAAGCCTTCCACCCATTCTTTGAACCAAGAAGGCTTGTCACGAATGTCGACTACATCTGTGGCATAGATTTTGCAGCAAGCGTGCGTCGGGCACTCTTTGCAGGTCTTGGCGTTCTCGTACTCCACCAACGTTATGGTCGACGTATTCTGTTGTTTCGAAATGCTCATACCTGCAGCTGGTACTATGAGACAGGGTGCGTATATATGCGGCCTAATCACTTGGAAAAACAAGTGGAACGGAATGTGCGGGCTGCTAAGTTTCACAAATCACTGAACTTCGGCCGGCGCACATCTAGCCCTTGACTTCCAGACAATCATCAGTAGGGTTCAGCGCACCATCGATCACTTCAAGGTGATCCTCAACTATCTCGCTGCGCGGCAGATTCTTGACTTCGTAAAAGGCAGCCTCGACGTAAGGCTCCTTCGCGATAGGGTCCTGCGCCCCTTCGTTTTGCCTCGAATTGAACAGGAAAACAATGTCCCAATGCGCTCCAAGATATGACTGCATGCTGAAAAATTCGGGGTCGTGCAGGTCCTTAGGATCCTTCAACTGGTCCCGCAGCACCCTTCTGGCGCCTTCACGGGGGTTCTCACCATACCTCAAGATTACGCTCGGGAGCATCAACTTACCTCTCCTGAAGCTCAGCGGATGTTTGTCTCCCGCTCTCAATAGCAGAATCGATTCGCCTTCGTCACCAATCTCGTTCCTCACGATGACAAATGAGGATATGTGCAAGTTCTCAGGAGATATCTCCTTCCTGGGCGGAAGGGTCCAGCGCGGCTCATCATGCCCTGAGGTCTCGGTAGACAAGAATGCCTAGGTTCCCATCGCATCTCTATAGAGCTTCCGTCAATGGCCGGTTTGCTCCCGGAGAGGACGGAAACAGCTGCGAAATCACCCGAAAGTAACCGCCGGTCACCCAAATATCAATGTTAAATAGCAACTGCGTACTTTAGAACTCTGCTTGAGCACCGAAAACGGCAGCAGCGAGAACGACGGAACGATGGAACATGTAAGAGATAGTCAACCAAATCCGGCGATGCAGGAAAGCGGACAAACCTTAACGGCCGACACCGAAACGCCGGCACCACAGGCCGAAGGGAAACGCACCCAGCTCAAGATTGTCAGGCAGAACATCGAGACTCTCTCGGGTGATATTGGAAACTTCAGGAGGGTCCACGAAAACAGCCTAAAGCGGTTAGAAGCACAGGTCGGGTCTATCCGAAAGGACCTCGCAGAGCATACGCGTTCCAAAGAGCTAGTGAACCACGCCAAGAGCCAGGATGCGAGCAACAAGAAACTGGAAAAGCAGGTTGCTACCCTAAGAGCCGAGCTTGCGGCTGTGAAGACATCGATCGCCAAGGATGCGGCGAGGAGTAGGGCGAAAGAAGAGGCCACACTTGCGAGGATCTTGGCGAAGGTCAGCGCCAAACCAAAGTCAGCGAAACCGACAAAATCCACGAAGAAAAAGCGTTAGCCCTATCCGGCTAATTACCAGCAGCCTTCACTCTAGCGCGCTTCAGCACCAGTCTTTCCTTCTTGACCTTCGATTCCAGCTCAGTGCCTTCGTCCCACCCCAACTCCACAATCTTCTTGGGAGGAATCACTACGGTCCACCGGAAGTATTTCTTCCCACCGACTTCACGAGTCTTCTGCTTCTGGAGCCGCACGACAAAACCTCGGTTATGCGCCTAATAAGCTCATTTTAGATATCTAAACCACGGAGGCTAGCCATCGGTCGAAGGATGCCCCCTAGTTCGGTAACAAACCTTCACAACTTGTCAACTGGTCAGCAGGGGAACGCTTTAAGTCACAACCTGCCGGAGGTAACCTGTGTCCTTCTCTGCCGAGTCCGCATGGGAGCGGACGCGGAAGCTTACCGCCTTCCCACAAAGCCTCGAGGGTTACTACAAGGACATACTCAAGGAGTACGAGCTCGTCTACAACACTGCTGAGCGAGCGAAGGCAAAGGGTCTGGATCCAAACGAGGCAGTCGAATCGAAAACGGTATTCGACCTAGCTGACAGAGTCAATCAAATGCTCGGCCTGACGCAGTTCGAGGGTCTAGGCGATAGGTTGCGGGAGCTGCTCCGCACAAAGACCAAGGAGCGTGCTGCACTGACGATCGCGGAAGAGATAGCGCTTGGCAAATTCGGTGCGCTGGACATCGAGCGAGCTCTTGACTATGCGGTAAGGGCAGGTCTCGCAGTCATCACCGACGGCGTCACTGTAGCACCGATTCAGGGTATCTATTCCGTCTCCATCAAGAGGAACGATGACAACAGCGAGTACGCGTCGATATCATACGCAGGTCCGATGCGGTCCGCCGGAGGCACTGAAGCGGCACTTTCAGTCTTGATCGGGGACGTCGTGGCGAAGAAGCTCGGCCTTTCTCCTTACAGAGCGAGAGAGGAGGAAATCGGCAGGTACATCGAGGAGCTCCGCGTCTACGAAAGAGAGGTAGGCAACTTCCAATACAGGGTGACCGACGACGACATCAGGGTAGCCATCTCGAACCTTCCGGTAGAGATTGACGGAGTTGAGACCGACCCGGTCGAGGTCGTGGTGCACCGGAACCTGAAGCGGGTCAGCACAGACAGGGTTAGGGGAGGAGCTCTCAGGGTGCTGAACGACGGGATAATCGGCAGGGCCCACAAGATTCGCAAGGTGCTCCTCGAACTCAACATCTCCGGTTGGGAGTGGTCAACCCAGTTGAAGGGAGGAAAGCAAGAATCGACGAACGAGACAGAAAAGGCCGGGGCCCACTTCGAAGAGGTAATCTCGGGGCGAGCGGTACTATCTGCGCACAATGCCAGGGGAGGTTTTCGAATCAGGTACGGGAGGTCGATTAATACAGGACTGTCGACCCTGGGAATCCACCCCGCAGTAGCCACACTACTTGACGACCCCGTCGTAGTCGGAACGCAGGTGAAGGTGGACACCCCGGGAAAGGCTGCGACCATAGCCTTCGTAGATTCGATAGAGGGTCCGACGGTTCTACTAAAAGACGGGTCTGTGGCCAGGGTAGACACGGTCAAGCAAGCTGAGGTGCTTCATGACCAAGTCGTCAGAGTCCTCGACATCGGTGACGCTCTGATCAGCTTCGGGGACTTCCTTGAGAACAACAAGCCAATCCAACCTTCGCCATACGTGCAAGAGTGGTGGCTGGAAGACCTTGAGCGAGCCCTGGGCCAGAATCCTGAAGCCGGTTCAATCATTCCAAAAGCTCGGATCAACGAGATCATCGCATCCCTTCTACTTCCCTCGGCGGAAGAAGCCTTCTCCATTTCAGAGAGCCTAGGCGTACCCCTCAACCCATACTACACCCCACGCTTCGATAGGCTCACCGTACCTGAACTATTGACATTGAGGGAAAGCATGGAGTTGCGGGACGATGGCAGCATCGTCATTGCGATTGCATCGACCGGTTCAGCAGAGTCCTTGCAAAAACTACTTGTCCCTTACACCCGCGACAAGGAGACCGCCAGAATGCTGGAACCCTGGGCTACCGTGGTCAGGAGGTTGATGAACATCGGAAGCCAAGTCCCGGAAGGAGAATACACCGACACACTACAACTGGTAAAGGCAATCTCTGGGATCACCGTCACTAGGCAGACCACTGCGACCGTAGGCATGAGGGTCGGCAGGCCGGAGAAGGCGATGCTCAGGCATCTGAAACCTCCGGTGCACGTTCTCTTCCCTATCGGAGCTGCAGGCGGGATGACCAGAGACATCATAACGGCGTCGAAAAAAGGGATGATTTCAATCGACATCGTGAACATCATCTGTCCGTCATGCGGAAAGAGGCGGCTCAGCAGCAGATGCCAAGAATGTAACGAGGGAACAAGCCGTTTCCTGAGCTGCCCGCGATGCGGCCAGGCACTCAGCCCCGAGACCTCGACCTGCCCCAGTTGCAAGGTCGACGGAGTCACGCATTCAAGCTACGGTTTTGACCTAAAGTCGAGCGTCGATGCATCCCTGGCCAAGGTCCAGGGGTTAGGTTCGAAACCCGTGAAGGGAGTTCGCGGCCTCTCAAGCGAATCGAAATTCTGCGAACCGATAGAAAAAGGAGCGCTCAGAAGCAAGCACAACATCTATGTGTACAAGGACGGCACCGGGAGGATAGACCTTACGAACGCTCCGCTGACGCACTTCAGACCCCGCGACGTCAATGTGAGCATCGACAAGCTGAAGGACCTGGGATACTCAAAGGACGCAAAAGGCGTACCTTTGACCCGCGAAGACCAACTCCTGGAATTGAAGCCTCAAGACATCGTAATCCCAGAGAACATCGCCGAAGACCTGGTGAGAATCGGTCAATTCGCAGACGAGGAGCTAAAGGTCCTCTACGGCCTGGAATCAATCTATAATCTCAATCGCATACAGGACTTACTCGGAAAATTAGCGATTGGCCTCGCGCCTCACACATCTGTCGGCATCGTCGGCAGGGTGGTCGGGTTCACGAACGCACAGGTGTGTTTCGCTAATCCATGTTGGCACGCAGCGAAGAGGCGCGATTGCGACGGTGATGGAGACTCCCTCCTCATGTTGCTGGACGTCCTGTTGAACTTCTCTGTAGAATACATCCCGAATCAGATCGGAGGCTTGATGGACACCCCTCTACTGGTGCAGCCCATTCTTGTACCCGCCGAAGTCGACGACCAGGCCCATAACTTCGATATCGCTTCCAAATACCCGCTCGAGTTCTACGAGTCTTCGCTGAAATCACCGAGCCCATCATCCCTCTCCGCCATCATCGAGAAGATTGGAAACCGGCTCAACAAGGAGCAACAATTCTACGGTTACGGGTTCACCAACGCCACAGAAGCTATCACCATCAAGCACCCGAGAAGCGCATATCCCACTCTGACGAGCCTTACCGAGAAAATAGCCAAGCAGATTGAAGTCGCCGAAAAAATCGACGCGGTTTCAACAAAGGACGTGGTGGAGTCCATAATCAAGACTCACCTGATCAGAGACATAGCTGGGAACATGAAGAAATATGCGACGCAGTCCTTCAAGTGCAGAGGGTGCGGAAAGTCCTTCAGGAGACCAACGATTTCGGGCCAGTGCGACTCCTGTGGCGCTGAGCTTAGGGAGACATTGACCCGTGGCTCCGTGGAGAAGTATCTTTCCCTAGCTCGGAAGCTGGCCAACGATTATGATGTGGACGAGTACATCAAAGCTCGTCTCGACCTAATCACAAAGGAGTTGGACCAACTATTCCAAGTGCACGATCGCTCGACCCAACTCGAGCTCACAGATTTCGCGGCCTAGCGATAGAAGAAGGCCGGCGACTCTTCGAACGAGTATTGCACCTTAAGGTGCGATTTTCGCAGTTTGCCTACCCGGCGTTTCACTTCTGTGACCCTGTCGGTGTTAAGGGCGAAATGGAGGATTTCGGCAACCTCTTGCATTTCGCCTTTCTTCATACCCAACCTGGTAAGTTCTGGCACTCCCAACCGAATCCCTCCAGGATTTGTGTAGTGCCTTCCGGCTTGTAAGTCGCCCGGCAATAGCTGTCGGTTGACTATGATGTTCATGTCTTCCAGCTTCTCTTCCACCGTACCACCATCGCCATACTTGGTTACATCGAGAGCAACCGTGTGTGATTTTGTGAAACCCACATTCGCTCCCACAACGTTCTCTCCCAAATCTGAGAGCCGCTCGGCAAGGGCAAGCGCATTCACGGTGACGGCCTTCGCATAGGGTTTTCCATATTTCAGGAACTCTGCGAAAGTCAGCGCCTTTGCAGCGACGTTGTGCAGATGATGATTACTCGACGTGCCCGGGAACACGGCCTTCTTGATACCCTCGCCATACTGTGCCCTCGAGACTATCGTGCCTCCTTGGGGACCGAACAGAGTCTTGTGGGTGCTGAAGTTCATTATGTGCGCTCCCTCCCTCAACGGGTCCTGGAACTGTCCACCCGCTATTAGACCCGCAACGTGGGCCGCATCATAGCAAGGGACCGCCCCTATCTCTTCGGCGACCGAACTGATCTCTGTGACAGGCTGAGGGAACAACAACAAACTACCTCCAAACATAACGATCTTCAGTTTGCGTCCATCCGCCTTCAGTTTTCGTAACTTCTTCTTGGTCTCGTCTACATCTATGTTCATGCTCTGCTTGTCAAATACAAAATACTCGATGTCTAGACCGTGGACCAAGCCAGCCGTCCCCGAGAACTCCTTCTTGCCCGCCGATATGTGACCGCCGTTGGGAATCGCTAGTGCCATCATGGTATCGCCAGGGTCGGAGAGTACTGAATAGACCGCCAAGTTGGCACATGCACCCGAGATGGGCCTGACGTCTGCAAACTCGGCGCGGAAAAGCCTCTTGGCCAGGGCGATGGCTTCCAGTTCAATCTTGTCGATGTACTTGCATCCCGCGTACACCCTTTCCCCAGGCCATCCCTCGGCATACCTGTGTCCGAGGTCGGAGGTCAGGACCTCCCTCACCGCCTTTGAAGTGACGTTCTCGCTCGCGATTAGCGGCAGACTCTCCGATAGCCAACGCTCGTGCTGTCTCACCAAACTCTGAATTCTTCTGAAGTCCGCCGCTTCCTTGGCCATGTGCTCGCATCGGTCGTAGTTCGCTAATTATACGTTTTCGCCGCTATCGGGTAGCCCAGCAGCGAACTCCAACTCGGCGGGTACTCTTATCTAACCACTGTTTCCACTGGATTTTGTCTAGTTCGTGGCAGCGAAGACCTGTTTCGTAAAGCTTCTTTTGATGAGGTCTAGCGTGGAGAGGTCAACGACCGGAACTATCGAAGCTGTAGGTTCCAGGCCCATGTTCGCCTGGAACGGTGTCTGCGCCTGAAAAGTTCCGGAATTGACTATGAGCGTTCCTCGATATTCGAGCACATCTATGGCGTGCACATGACCCGCATGAAAGACATCTGGAACCGGGTCTATCACCAGCATATCTCGCAATTCCGGTGAGAGGGCCGTTCGCTTCCCATACATAGGAGCGAGGTGCCTTGACTTTAGGAGAACCTGCATCGCCGCTGCCGGCCTACTGTAGCTAAGGTCGGGGATGGTCGCAATTATGTCGTCCAGGCTCCTGCCATGATAGACCAAGAAGTTCACCCCGTCCAGCTTGACATAGGACGGATTCCCGACGGTCGTCACATTCTCCAGTTTGTACAGGGGCTCAGCCAAATCAGCAGGAACAGACGGTTGCGGGAGAGCCTGTCTTACCGGATCGTGATTTCCAGGGGCAACAAGGATCTTGATGTGCTTCGGAATCCCACCAATAATCTCCGCTGCCATGGAGTATTGCTTTCGCAGATTCCTCTCCACCAGTTGGTATTCCTGACCAGGATAGACCCCAATACCATCTATGACATCTCCTGCTATTATCACATATTTCACGCGGTTTACAATCTCCAAATCCCCCAGTTTCCCGTTCAACCATAGCGTGAATCTCTGGAAATCCTCCTGAAGGAACATCTTGCTGCCAATGTGCAAGTCGGAGAGCAAGACCGCATAGCCCTGATGCGACGATGTCACGGGTTTCCTGTTGGGAACGTCGGGGGGTGTAAGAGCGCTTGCGAAGAGTTGACCGCCTTTTCCGCTAGAAACCTCCGCAATCACAAAACTGTCGAGGGGAATTTTCATGGCCACGGCTGAAAGTTCATCACCGCACTGCACCCTGGCGCTCCCGGTCGGGTCCTCGACGGCAAGTTCCACGTTCCCATGCTTGCTGTTTCGACTGGAGAGCAAACCTGCTATTCTTACCTTATTGACCTTCGAACCTTTGGCGGACTGAACACTGGCAATGTTCTTTGAATCAGGCCTCTGGCGAGCTATTCCCAGGAGCCTCCAATACCTGTCCTGGAACAGTTTCTTGAACCCGATGTCCGCTTCCGAAGGCGCGATCTGATTCGTAGGGTCGCTCATGACCTGAATCTCGCCTGATTCGTGGACCACCGGTACTTCCGTCATGTCGACCGGCAGCAACTCTAGGGGGACTGAACTCTCAAGGTCAGCCTTGTGTATGATGGTGTCCGTCCCGACCCTTTTCCTTCTGATGACAATCTCGATCAGGTTCTCACTGTCAATTGTGGAGGGTAGGCCTGAGAGAAACTGGAATGCCTCAGCGTCTACCTGAAAGCCTTCTGAGAGAGCCTTAGAAATTGCATTCGTCAGTTGGGCCGCGATGGGTCACCCCTCCTTTTGGAACCTGTAACCGATTCAGCTTCCTGAATGACCCTGCTTGCCGCGTCGAGCAGCTCACCCAACTTGGTCTGGTCGCGCGATTCACAATACACCCTGACTTTCGGCTCCGTGCCTGAGGGCCGGAACATTATCCAGGATTGGTCTTTGAACACTAACTTCAAGCCGTCCAGCAGCCTGACATCCGCGATTCTGAACCTCGCGAACTCGATTTCTGCCTTGAACACCAAAGTCTGGAAAGCAACCGTAGTACTGAAATTGACCTGCTTGTAGTGCCAGGTGCGATCCGCTTTCAACAGGTTAAGGAGATCAGGGTCCTGGGAGATAGCATCCGTGATGAGCGCTGCACAGTACATCCCATCCTCCCACATGCCCCACTCCGGGTCTACGACCTTGCTCGGCTCGGTCGCCAGGATGGCTGATTGTTTCTCAATCTCTGCAAAAGTCTTACCAATCCTGCTTCTGACGACGTGCATCCCAAGCCTTGATGCTTCCTCCTCTACAGCAGACGAGGTATTCTCAGAGAGAATCACCCTGCCGGAGTGTTTTCCCAGTGCCCGAAGCACGATCATTGAAACGATAGAATCCGGCAACACTTCCCCCCCAGAATTCATCATCACCAACCTGTCGGCATCTCCATCGTGGGCAAAGCCAAAATCCGCACCTACTGCCGAGACGATTGCAGCGGTGTCGACCAGGGTCTGAGGCGTCGGTTCTGGCGTCCTTGCCGGGAATCGCCATGATATCTGGGCGTTGAGGCTGATCACCCTGTGACCGAGTTGCTGTAGTACCCTTGGCGTGACCAGTACTCCCGGACCGTTAACGCAATCTACAACTATCTTCAAGGGCTTGTCTCGCCTCACGAATCTCTCTAACATGGCCTGAACATACGTATCTACGGGATTCCACTTTCTAAAGTCCCCCGGAACCCGTACATCCTTCTTTACGTCGACGGCCATGACCCTCTCTATCCTCTCCTCGTCTCCTACCGGTAATTCCATGCCTTTTTTGTTGAAGAACTTGACCCCAGAATACTCTGGAGGGTTATGAGAGGCGGTGACGGAAAAGCCTACTTTGCAGCCCCGTTCCCTCGAGCCGAAAGCCGTAACTGGAGTGGGCACCACACCGAACAGCACCGACTCGCTACCTGCCGCAGACACACCCGAAGCGACTGCACCGGCCAGTACGGCGGAACTCTTGCGCCCGTCCCAGCCTATGCCGTAGGCACCTCTCCCGAAAGTAAATACAGACGTTAGTGCTATGCCATAAACATCCAGGGGGGACTGTGTCGAATTGAAGATGCCTCTCACCCCCGCAGTTCCAAAGACCCGCACGTCTCGTTGCAGCTCAGGGTGCGCTGCAAGCGCAGACTAATTAACGCACCTAAATCCAGCCGACAAAAGAATGAAGTTCGTCCAGCCTCAGGTCTACTTGATTGCGGAGAGCAGAGTCGACCCTGCGCAACTCAAGGAGATGATGGGCGCCCTCGGCGAAAAGACGGCTCTAGATTGGCTTTCGAAGGCCGAATCCGCATCGAAATCCGATGGCGAACTACTCACCGAAGTGGCTGGTCGTATCTGCTACAAGAGCTTCGGAGTGGGCCTGAACCCGAACGTGACGAAGATTCGCGGGACCTCCAGAGAGTACCTGGAAAACACATTGGCAAAAGGTGATGGCTCCATCTTCGAACATAGCACCTGCACGTTCGCGTTCCTGAACGTGAGCCGGGTTTTTACCCACGAGCTCGTGAGACACAGGGTCGGCGTTGCCATAAGTCAGGAATCCCTTAGGTATGTACGTCCAACATCCCTTGGCTTTTGGTTGCCCCCCGAGTTTGAAGGAAAGAAGAAGGAGGTGAAGGCAATCGTAGAGAACATCGAAGACAACTATGCCAGCCTGGAGAAGGCATACGATTGGAACCGAATGAATTTCGACGCCAAGAAACGCATAACATCTGCGTTACGCAGAATCGCCCCCGACGGCATGGCCACCTCCATCATCTGGACCGCCAATCACCGCACCATCCGGCACGTAATTGCGATGCGCACCGCGGAATCTGCAGAAGCAGAAATAAGGTATGTATTCGACAAGGTGGCACGTATGATGAAAGAGCGGTTCCCCTTGATCTACCAAGACTTCGAGTCGATCGACCTTCCAGATAAGACCAAGGTGTGGCGCCCGAAATACGTCAAGGTATAGAAAGCGCCGGGGATTGAAACAGAGGCAACGCGAGGTCTGCAAAGAATAAAGAGCACGCCAACAGCCGGTGGTTTGCCGGGATGGCAGAGTCTGGCTAACGCGCGGGCAGTTCGCCTACTGCAAGGCAGGCGAATCCGCAACTCGAGATCGAATGACAAGTCAGCCCGTGACCCCATGGGTCATGTGGGTTCAAATCCCGCGGAGGAACCTTGCTTCCGTGGGTGAAAGTCCCACTCCCGGCGCTCATCCCACAACACCGACCGTACTGAGAGCGTTCGACCTAAAGAAACGAGTAGAGTTACGGGTTACAGATTTTCTAAGCCGTCTTGAATGACTCGCCGCAGCCGCAGGTCGAAACAGCGTTCGGGTTCTTCACTACAAAGCCCCCACCCATCAACTTGTCAGACTCGAAATCGATGATAGAGCCCGCAATGAATGGCATGCTCGACTTGTCAACTATGAGCTTTGCACCATACTGAACAATCACATAATCGTCGTCCGTGGACTTGTCTTCAGGTACCATACCATAGGACAACCCCGAACACCCACCAGCCGACACAAAGACCCTAAGACCCCCGCCTGCCTTGCCCTGCTTCTCCAGGTAGGTCTTGAGCTCCACAGCCGCGTTCTCTGTTATGTCCACTACCGGCTTTATCTCCTTCGTTGCTTGGGACAATTCGATATTCGCCCCACCATGCTTCTATAAAAGAGCGCCGCTATCTGAGCTTGGCCAGCGCAGCGGTCACCTGATCATAAGGAGGTTCTTCAGCCGGGGTCTCTGTCACCCATTTGTACCGCAGCGCCCTCTTGTCATCGACCACGAAGATCGCTCGCTTAGCCACCCCCTTGTAGCCGAGGCTGACCCACTGGTCCTGTAACACACCATAGAGTCGAATCACTTTCTTGTTGAAGTCGCTTAGAAGGGGAAACTCGATGCCATACGTGTTGGCGAACACATTGAGCGTGAAAACACTATCCACACTTACCCCGATAACCTGTGCATTCATGGCCTTGAACGCTGCCGAGCCGTCCCGAAACGCGCACATCTCCCTGTCACAGGGTCCTGAAAAGGCGAATGGAAAGAACGCTATCGCCACTTTACCTTGGCCGACGAACTCCGACAGCGACCTGTCACGCTTTTCGATGTCCGGCAGCGTAAAATCAGGGACCCGCTGACCCACTCGCAGCGTCAACGGGTTCAGGACCCTTTGGCAGCGGCCTCTAGTTTGTTCAGGAGATCGACGGACTTTGCCATGAATGTGATAAGCTGATCCTGCTTCACTGGATCCTTCTCGATTTCGAGAAGAGCCATGGATTCTTTCATCTTAGAAAGGAGCATGTCTTTCAGACTCGCCGCCACGTCACCATAAGTGACCTCCTTCTCTGAGAGGATACGGCTCAAATCCTCATGCGCTGTACAATGGGTCTTACCTTTGTATTTTATCTGCACCCCGTTACAAATGGGGCACGGTTCCTTGAGCATGACCGCCCCTCGCCGCATCAACTCTACGGTGAACTGCATGTTGTCCCTGGACCTGTTACTCATGCGCAATTTCAATGACCATCTCTAAGCTATTAACGTTCACTCTCAGTTATGACTCGAAAATGCTCCAATCAGCCCCGAGGGAAAGCCAAATATGTCTCGGAGAAGAGGCTGGGACTTCCTAAACAGGCTGGCGTTGAGATATGAGCAATAAGCTGAAGAAACAACAGGAAAACGATGGTAAACTTGCGAAGGCCACCGCTAGTCTACAACAGATCGCCGACTCTAACATCACTCCGCGGAACATTCGCAAGATTGTCAAGGACTCTATTTCCATGTTACAGGACACGAAGCTCAGCATGGCTGTTAGGGCGGCGAACGCCATAAGCATGTTGGATGAAGTGGCACAAGACCCGAACATGCCCTCATTTGCCAGGGTGACGCTCTGGTCGGCAGTATCAGAGTTAGAGTCAATCAGAGAATAGGCAAAGACTTTAACAGACAGTCACGCACACTAACGCTCGGACTTGCCTGTTTGCCCAAATTGCGGAACGAAAATGGACACACCGGAGAAGGTCTTCTCAGTCATAGTCGAACCCAAAGAGGGCGAACGAGGTCTGACCCAACGGAAGGTCGGGATGTATCAGTGTCCCAAATGTGGAATGAAATTCCCGACCATCATAAGCCGGCAGAAATATCTCCTGGTCGCAGAGGAACAGCTCAAGAAGATTCAGACCGATCTCCAGAAACTCAAGGACACAAACGGAGAACTAGAGTCGAAGGTTGAAACTCTCGTCAAGGAGCAAAAGGGACTAGTACAGGCCGTAAAGGACAAAGAAAGCGAGGGTCAACTAAGGAGTCTCGAGACGAAACTGGAAGCACTCGAGAAACAGGTCGTCTACCTGAGAAAAGAAAAGGGAGAGCTCGAAGATAAGGTATCCAAGTTCCGTTAAACTTGGTAGCCTTCAGTCGACGAGGCAGACTCCACCGTGTAGGAGGAGATTTTCTCTTCCAAAACTGCCTTCTCGGTCCTCAGGGCCTCTACCTCGTTAGCGAGTGAGGACGCGTGTCGCTCAAGCTCTAACTCGGTCAGCCTCTCCTTAAGGGCAGAGATGTCAGTGATTAGTGATGTCTGTTCGCCTTCGAGGGCACGGATGCGCTCCTCGAGCTCCGACTTATGGTCGCCATATCGGGTAACTACTTCCATAGAAGACCAAACACCGAAGCTACCAAAGTCGATTTCACCGATGAGACGAAAAACAATTGATACATTCGTTAAAGCGTTTCAATCGTCTACAACGTTTTATGAGTGATTATTCTACGGTAGGGTTCCATGAAAGGGTTATGGACCGCCCGCGACATCGAGAACGGAAGAACGAGCAATACGTCCGCGGAGGAAGCTCATTTCGTCGCCGTCTTGAAGATCTTGGAAGCGAACAAGAATGGGTTGTCCAACGCAGAAATGGACGCTGCGTTGAACAATAGCTCTCAGTGGGTGGCAATGTGGCCCATCAGGGAACTCATGGCCGGCGGGCTAGTGCGGTATCAAGTACAATTGTTTGGAGAGCCCGGGAAGTACACTATCACAGAATCTGGTCTCTCCTTCCTCCACAGAATCGAGGCAAGTAACGGCCCGGCATGAGGCACTAATTCACAACCTAGAGGATTGGTGCGGGGGGTGGGATTCGAACCCACGAACCCCTAAGGGACGAGGTCCTGAG
>JAPCJP010000072.1 GCA_027886885.1 Nitrososphaerota archaeon
AGATAGGCTCTCTTGGTGAGGGTGGAAGCGCGTTACTCGTCTCCCTGAATCTGCGTCATTTACCAGAGCAATAGCGATACTCTCACGACTGCGATGACCTGCTCTGGTATCCAGGCGGGCCTCCGCTGACTGAAGGATGTTCCGAGATATCGCGGAGACAGCCAAGTTTTTGAGGCTCCTCGACGGTCCGCGATTCATGATAGAGGTCGATTGTGCCGAGCTCTCGAGCGACGAGAAACTCGCGCTGGCCTCTGAGATCTCCGACCGGCTCGAGGGAAAGGCGCTGGCTCTTGTCAAGCAGGACAGCATCGTCCTCGACCAGCTGACAGATGAGAGGCTCGACGTCGAGGTCCTGCGACCCATAGTCGTGGACTTTATATCGCGAAGAAAGGACGCGGCGCACTATTCCTTCGACGTGCATGGCCAAAAGATCGTGGTGCACTCTGCAGACCCGATAGCCGCTTTGAGGAACAAGGCGGAGAGGACCCTCCCGGGAAACCTGATGCAATGCCCGTTCTGCTGGTTCGTGACGCAGTATGAAGGAGAGTTAGCCTTGCACATGAAGAGCCACCAGAACCTGGCTCTGTGATGATTAGTGGTTATTTTCTCTCTGGCAACTTAGCGGCCATCCGTTTCCGCCTCCCCTGTCAAGTTGCTCTGCGAGATGGTCTCTGAGTTGGACTACTCTTTGGCGTCAAACCGTGTCGTACCAGAAGGTAGGATAGCGTCAAGAGGAGCGTGAAGATTATCGCCGTAGCAATCTGGTAGGGAAAGACAGGGACCCCGCCGGACGAGCTTGTGGTCGTGGTTGACGAGGAGGAACTGGTCGTCGCGGACGGAACAGCATCGCCGTACTCCACGACCCTGCCGTGTCCGTTGTCAGCGACCCAGAGATTACCCCCACCATCGAAAGTCACTCCCTGAGGGTCGAAGAGCTCCGACTCAGTCGTTGTGGAGCCGTTCCCTAGGCCATTCTGGTCCAGCACCTGACTCGTCGCTTCACCGCTCAAGAACGGAGTTGTGTACTGCACGACGGTCCTGTTGAAGTTCGAGACCCAGAGATTACCCGCCGGGTCGAACGTGATGGCGTAGGGGTCCAGGGAGGCCGACCCCGCCTTGGTCGTGAGGCTCGCCTGACCCATGACCAGACTGGCAGCCTCGTCTGTGGAGAACGGTGAATTGTACTCCAGCACCCGGTGGTTCGAGCCGTCGACTACCCAGAGATTCCCTCCGGAGTCGAACGCGACCCCGAGAGGCCCGAAGAGTCCTTTGGCCCCCGCTCCGGGGTCGCTCCCCGCGAAGCCAGGCTGTCCGATCACGAGCGAGGCCGCCTCTCCCATCGCGAGGGGAGCGGTGTACTCTACCACCCTGTTGTTTCCCGAGTCCGTGACCCAGAGGTCGCCGCTGGAGTCGAATGCGAGGTAGGCCGGGATGTTCATCCCGCCTTTTGTCGTCTGGCCTATGTAGCCGCCGAAGGTGGGCTGGCCGACGACCAGGGACGCGAGCTGCCCGTTGGTGAAGGGAGGTGTGAACTCGAGGACGCGGTTGTTCCCCTGGTCCACCACCCAAAGGTCCCCGCTGGAATCGAATGTGAGCGCTGTCGGTCCGTAGAGTCCACCTGCCGGCGTGCTGTCGCCCGTCCCGCTCATGCTCGTCTGCCCTATCACCAGCGTCGCGGTCTCGCCGGTCGAGAACGGGGGCAGGTACTCAAGGACGCGGTTGTTGCTCGTGTCTACGACCCAGAGGTCGCCCTTCTGGTCGAAGGCGACTGCCGTAGGGCCGCCGATGTCGGCCGCGCTCGCGGACTTGCCGGTGGTCAGGGTCGCCAGGTCCGGCTGGCCGATCTCGAGACAGAGACCGAACGAGCTGGTGGGCACGGCCGGGGGACAGTAGAACGATGGTGTGGAACCGCAGAGGGACCCGCCGCTCACGGAGAAGGAACCGGGCGGGCACTGGGGTGCTCCCTGGCATTGGCCGCTCGAGAGTTTCAGGTCCGTGCCCGCTGGGCAGGTGGCAGGGGTCGCGGACGCGGTGGCGAGGCACTTGCGCGAGCCGGTGTCAAACGATGAGTCCTTCGGACACTTGGGGTCGGCCAGACAACTATTGCCAGCGCCGTTGAGAGAGGACCCGGCGGGGCAGGTGGGCGAAGCCGGGCTCGCCTCCGCGTAGCATATGCCCGAGTCCAACGATGACCCTTTCGGACAGTGTGGAGTGCCCAGGCAGCCGCTGGCGGGCTCGTCATACGTGGTTCCTGTCGGGCAGATCGGCTCTGACGGGTTGGACGCCTCGAGACACTGGCCGTTGCCGCTGAAGAAGGAAGAGCCCTTCGGGCATTGTGGGTCACTCTCACACTGGAAGGTGATGTAATCCATTGAGGTCCCAGCCGGGCAGGTGGGAGAGGTCGATTTGGAGCCGTTCTCGCACTCACCCGTCGACTTGTCGAACTTGTATCCGGACGGGCAGATGGGTGGTGCAGCGCAGACGCTCCCGGATAGGTCGGTCCCAGCCGGGCAGGTGGGAGCTTCTTCGCACTCGCCGTTGGAGGTGTCATAGGTGAACCCGGATGGGCAGCTCGCATTGCCGACGCAATACCCATCCGCTGAGTTGAAGCTCGTGCCCGCAGGACAGGTGGAAGTAGCGAAACAGTCCCCTCCCGAGAGGTCGCTGCCCGCAGGACAGGTGGAAGTAGCTTGGCACTCGCCGATGGACTTGTCGTAGGTCAAGCCAGATGGGCAGCTGTTGCTCCCCACGCAGCTCCCTGAGCTTAACGTCGACCCCGCGGGGCAGGTGGGTGTTGCTTGGCAGTTAGTGCCGGAGAGATCCGTGTCCGTCGGGCAGGTGGGCGTCGACTCGCACCCTCCCGAGGCGAAGGTCATACCGGATGGGCATGTGGAAGCGCCGACGCAAGCCCCCGAACTGTAGATGCTCCCGGAAGGGCAGGTAGGCGCTACCGAGCAAACGCTCCCAGACAGGGCTGTTCCGGTCGGGCAGGAGGGCGTTAGGGTGCACTCGCCGGCGCTCGAGTCGTACGACTGCCCTGAGGGGCAGACGGGGGTGGACCCAGTAGCATGAGCGGGTAGGGGGAGCGAAATCGTCGCAAAAAGAAGGAAGAGGAGACCGAGAAGGACGACCGTCCTACCCGTGCGGTTCACTTGCTCTCTTGAGTCTAAAGCAGACGACTGCCACCCTATAAGGGTAATCTACATTCGCCGTCAGGAGCAAGCAGCCTGATTACCGATTATGAAGTGCTCCGGGGTTGCTTGGAAGGGAAGAACTTTCTATACGGTAGGAGCAGACCGGCAACCAGAATCGCGGCGATAACCATGGAACCGACGTCCACATACCTGAATGCAAGATAGTCATTGGAAACATCGAGCACGAAGAGTATTGGTACGACCCACGTCAAATACCAGGCCCACGCTTCTCCTTTCCTGTAGGCCGTCGCTGATACGATCATGAGAAAGGCCCCAAGGCCTGCGCTGAAGATAGCAAAGATCCGAATGAGATAGTAAATGTAATTGCCGATTCCAGGGCTCGACGCGGCTAATTGGGAAAATGTGGAGCCAGTCAGGCTCTTGACTGCGCCTTCGGCGCCGGTTAGGATTCCAGGGAAAATGATGGTGGCGGCCATGGAGAGCAAGAAGAATAACCCCATTACGAATGGGATTACCCAAGCAAATTTCTCATACGCTTTCTCCTTTCGAACTAGAGCCATGTAACATGCCCCAAGTCAACGGTGCGAGCGAGCGCTCGTAGCGATTCCAATCGTCTTCCCTTCCTTGTGCTCCTTGAGAGCCTCGTCGCTAGCCTTCTTGTCATCATCAGACATCTCCTCCGCCAAGGCATCCTCATGGAGTCGAGCCGTTGACGGATCAACCTGAGCTCCCTCTCCAGACTCGTTTCCATCACCAATCAAACATGAAGTTGAGATAATTAAACGCAACAATGAATGCTCGGTGGAACTTGTCAAAAGGGCTGAAGGTCCGCCGCGGGACCGGGGAAAAACCGGGAGAAGGAATTGTCTCTCCCCGTGGCCTGCACCGAAACGGTCTAGTCTTCGTCTATGAACTATGCCGGGTTTGGCGGCTCCGGCCTCTTTCTCATGTGGGTCACCACGCTTAAAAGATTCTTACTAGATTACTATGGTTTTACAGCTTGGAGAGCTTCTTCAACAGCGCCTTGTGAGTCTCTAGGGTCTCATCAATCGCCCTCCTCTTTCTGTCTTCCTCCGACTCAGGACGGCTTTCCTGCTTGGCCTTCATACGACATCCCTTCATTCCTCTTCGAACCTCTTAAGCCTATGCTTGAGCCAGTCAGCGACCTCCGTGAACGTTAGCCTGTTGGCGCGACTTCCAACATGAACGCGACTGAGTCGTCATCCGGAGCGACTACATCGTACCCAACTAGCCTCAGGATGGTCGCCGCCGATGCGAAAGCCGTTCTCTTGTTCCCGTCGACGAACGGATTATTCTTAGTAATGAACTCGAGAATCGCAGCCGCTTCATAGACTGGGTCTTTCTTCCTGGAGGCAGTTGTGACGGCGAATTCAATCGTGCCCCTGTTCAGGGTTCCGCTCATCCCTCCATGCTCTGCTATCAATCGGTCGTGGATTTGCACCACGTCGTCCGCGGTAAGGTGCATGACTCTGGATGCCTCGTCGCCAGCTTTTAACCGGCGCGGACCTTGCCGAGGAGTGAGGTCCTAACCTCGACTGCTCTGTCTTACTTCTTGTCGATGAACCTTTTGGGGTTCGGCTGCTTCATTCACTTCGCTTGACCTCCCTGACGATGTCGGTGACCGTCTCCGCGGCCCAAGCTCTCTCAATGGGTTTCAGTTCGTCTCCCGCCTTGACCTGGCCCTCTTTCATCACCTTGAGGTAGAATCCGGTGCGCTCAGACTCGAGAAAGAGTTTGACCATGGTCTGAGTGCCGAACCTCAAGCCAAGCTTGTAGCATGGGAAGCGGGGCTGAGTCACCTGGAGTACAGCAGAGCCTATCGCAAAGATGTCCCCGATATGTACGGCTCCCTCGAGGAGCCCTTCGGTCGTCAGATTCTCGCCGAACGTCCCCCAAGGCATGTCCATCTCTGGGAATCTGTCTTTCCAGAACCTGTAGTGCTCAGAGGGATACGCGTACACCGCTTTGTCCTCGCCCCCATGTACTTCCAGGTCGGCCTGACGGTCTCCTTCAAGGTTGAGCCTTTTCACCACCACTGGACCGTCAACTTGACTCTTGATGATTCCCGACGTGACCGCCGTCCCCTGTATCTCGCCGATGTTGTGTGGTGACCCTACGTTAACAGAAACAAGGCGCATGGGAACGACCCAAACTCAGTGAAGCTGCATGTCTTCTAAGGGTATCCATGTGCTCTGCCGGACTGGTCGCTAATAGGTACCCCAGTGCCATGCTTCTACTTGGGTTTTAACTCGCTCGTTCGACGGGTGGTTCGAGGCCTGGAACTATGCTGTTACGCCCTTTATTGGAGTGCCTTTGCCCCTGCCTCTGCGACCGCATGGTCGTTCTCCACAGAACTGCCACTAACACCTATCGCACCTATTATCTCGCCCTGCTTGTTCTTCAAGAGAACTCCTCCCGGAAAAGAGATTAGTCCGCCGTTAGAGTGCTCTATTCCATAAAGAGGGCCGCCGGGTTGAGAGAGTTTTCCGATCTCTCCTGTATTCATGTCGAAGAATCGCGCGGTCTTCGCTTTTTTGATGGAGATGTCTATGCTTCCCAACCATGCACCATCCATACGGAGGAATGCTTTCAGGTTGGCGCCTGCGTCTATTATTGCGATATCCATCTTTGTGGAGATTTCAGCAGCTTTTTTCGCGGCGTGCTGGATTACCAACTGCGCTTGATCGGCTGTAATGCTGGCCATCGTAATAACCTATTCCAACGCGTAAATTTCGTTATTTAAATTTGATATGCTTCGATGAGATGGGGCCGGCGAGCTTCGGCCGCTATGCATTATTCCGAGACTGGAATGAACTGCTTTTGTCTTAGGAAAAGCGCCTTCGCCCTCTCAAGAAACGCTGCGCCTTCATTGGTGAGAGCGTAGGCGACCTTATCCTCTTCCTCTTCGGGCTGGAGATAACCGCACAGCTTCAGGAAGTCCACGCACTCCTTCGCGCGTTTGTGGTTGAGGCGGCCGTAGAACGCAATGCTGAAGGGGGTCATCGGCCCTCTTCCTCTGACAAGCTCCAGTATCTCCACGTAGATCTGCGCCCTCGTTCTCCTCTTCTTGTCAAACTCATCTAGCCAGAGTCCAGGAATCGCTGAAGTGATTGAGGGCGACGCCGACGCATAATATGGTCCAAGACCAGGGGTCTGGGACGAATAATATTCTTGGGAAAACGGGACTAGCGGTGGGGTTGTGCCTGCCGCTGCACCGACCCAGAATGCATCGACCCCACCTTCTCCCAGGATTACAATCGTGACTCCCGTCGGCAACCCAGGTCCCACCTCAAGGCCCATAAAACCTCCTGGCTTCTGCCCACTCCCTCCAGGAGCCGGAGGGTAGGTCGACCCAGCGCCCTGAGGAAAGTTATTCTGAGAAGACCCTACGAGGACCGCCACGCCGAAGAATTCTGGTAGGTTGGTCGCGTCCGGGTTGCCGGCGGCAAGAGCAGAGAGCGGTATGAGGCCTGAGGTTGCAAACAGCGTCAATGTGATTATCGCCATCGCACGCTTTCTATCCAACGGAACTTTACCTGCTCGCTCCTTTCAAGCGAAAGACGTTGATTGCCTATTTTTGTTTTGTGTACTAACAGGTCTTGCTTCGGCCCAAATTCCCGTAACGACTTGGTAAGGTAGGAACCCGGCCCCTGAGCGGAATACGTCCCTGAGGGACGTCCCATAAGGTACACCACTGCTATAGGCGCTCGGAATTCGGGATTACCCGAGACTGAGGTGACTTTCTTCCTCCACGTCAGGCGAAACATCAGCAGGAATCCTGGGCGCA
>JAPCJP010000022.1 GCA_027886885.1 Nitrososphaerota archaeon
AGGAGACGAGAGGCACCACGATGGACTGTCCGCGATGCGGGGAGAGACTCCAAGCGGCCGTCCGCGGTGATGTACGAAATCATCGTCAGCTGTGGTGCCAAAAGTGTGAGAGGTGGGACGACCGCGACCTGGTCGCGGTGATGAACATCTCCCATCGGGGCTGGGTGAGGTTCGCCCAGTCAAAAGGCGAAGGCGAGGCAGGTGAAGCGGTGAAGGGGAACCCTGAAGGCAGGAGACAGCAGGTAATCCTCAGAGTCGATGCCTCGAAGCCAGGTCTGAGTCATACGACGAAGACTTGACAGAACCCTAAACTGAAATAGCCAGACGCCTCCTTCCCCGACTATGAGAATCCCAAAGGGCGGACGCACATGGGGGGAGATCTCGAAGGGACTCCGGGGTTTTGAGAAGGCCTCTTTCATGGACCCGACAGGTAGGGAAAAGCAGCTCCAGCACCTCTACGCGCTCTCTGGCACTCCTGAACTTCGCGCCATAGTAGACGGTGCCTTCCAGATATTCCTCGACTCGAACGCCTCCTACGACACCGAACACGGCGTCCTGGAGATGGAGAGGGAGGTCGTGAGCATGCTCGCCGACCTCTGGGGCCTGAGCTCCGGCGTGGGCCACATGACCTCCTGCGGGACAGAGTCGAACATTCTGTCGCTCTACGCAGCGAGGAAGCTCTCGAAGAGGAAGGGCGGGAGCGTCGTGCTCCCGAGCACCGCCCACATGTCGCTCTTCAAGGGGTGCGAGTATCTTGGCCTGAAGCCTATCGTGGTCCCCGTGGATGACCACTTCCGAGCCGTCCCCGGGGCGATGGAAAGAGCCGTGACCAAGGACACCGTCGCCATCGCCGCGACCGCGGGGAACTGGGCCTGGGCCCAGATCGACCCCATAGAAGCGATCGGGAAGATAGCAGAAGAACACGACGTGTACTTCCACGTCGACGCGGCCTACGCGGGGTTCCTCTGCTCCTTCTTGAAGGGGTCCGAGTTCGACATCCCTCCGTTCGACCTTTCAGTCAAGGGCGTCTCCTCCATGTCGAGCGACCCTCACAAGAACGGCTACGCGCCCTTCCCCGCGGGAGCAATCGTCTTCCGAGACAAGGAACTTCAGAGGGCGGCCGCCTACTCCACGCCCAAATTCCTGGGCTACGAGTATGAGACCCCCGGGTTAATCGGAACGCGTCCGGGTTACAGCATCGCCGCGACCTGGGCCATCATGAACTACCTAGGTGTGGAAGGTTACACCAAGCTATCGAGGAAGGCCATGAGGATGACGATGGAGTTCATCAAAGGAGTCTCCGACATACCCGGGCTCCGTCCTTCGACAATACCGAAGCTGAACTTTGCCACGGCCTGTTCCCTGGAGATCGACATGGACCGGGTCAAGGCGACCTTGAAGCGCAAGGGCTGGCTCTTCTACGACCAGATCGGACCCCGCAAGACCAGGGAGAACGCCATAGTGGCTGCCATCCTACCGGATAGGGAAGAGGTCTACCCGCGATTCCTCGACGACCTGAGGGCTGCGTCGAAGTAGCGTTCGGTCCTAATTGACTAGCTCGAGAGAATCCTCTTGGGGTTCTCCACCATCATCGTCCGCACTTCCTTGGCGCTCGCGCCCATCTCGCGAATGTACGGGACGATGAACTCCAGGACGTCGGTGTACCCCCACCCGCCATATTTCCTCAGATGGATCTTCTGGCAAACATCCGTCGATAGCATGATCTGCTTCGCGTAGCCGTTCTTCAGATGGTCCAACAACGCCGTAGAACGCGCGCTATCGGGAATCCCTATGGCGCCCATGAAGACGTTGTTGTAATGCTGCTCCTGGCCGAAGGTATCGTAGCCCATCGTGATGCCGTACTCGTCCATGAGGTCGCGCTGGTACTGGAGGTCATCGTGGGTGAAGTCCATGTGAGAGATGTAGACCTTGGAGAGGTCGCAGTCGTACTTTTGGAGTATCGCAACCTCTTCGCGCACCTGTTTCGCAATCCGCTTGTTGGGGACGTCGTGCAGGGCCGTGTGTACCGTCAGGGCAATTCCGGTCTGCCTCTGGGCCATGGCCGCCGCTGCGAGGGCCTTGGCCTCCGCGGGTTCTAGCGGTTCTTGGCACCCGATCTCGCCTATTACGCCGGCGCGTATGCCCGTGTCGCCGATCCCCTCCTCTATCTCTTTCACCATGAGTTCTGCCAGTTGCTCGGCCGACTTCTTCTTCACGTAGGCGGGTTGCGACTGCGCGACGTAGAACCCGGTGCTGCACACGATGTTGAGCCCCGTTGCCTTCGAGACCTTCCTCAATTTCATCGGGTCCCTGCCGATGCCCGGCACGGTGACGTCAACGATGCTCCGCCCTCCCAACGCTTTGTACCGACCGAGCTCCGAGACTGCATCATCTACGCTCTCGAGGACCATGTTGTCCCGGTTCTGGCCGTCCTTCCACTTGAGGTCAGCCAGGATTCCTATGCTGAGGGGGGCCTCGGCCAGCTTCTTCGGCGCCGCCTTGTCCATCCAGACCCTTATGTCGAGGAACACGTGCTCATGGGGCTGGGTCACTCCCAGCTTCTCGGGCGATATCTCGCCGTCCACCGTCATGATGCTTGCCAAATCGGACGGCGCTTCCAGCCGGGAAGACGTGATAAGTATTTGCGACCGTTTTCACTCAGTATCTTAAAATAGAGTCAAGGGCGCCAGCGGCGGATAGATTTGCAGGACTACACCCGAGCCCCGCTTGCTCCAGAACAAGGGTCCCCTGCCGCGACGCCAAAGGTGATCGAGGAGTTCTTCAGGGTGCTACGTGAGTTCCACACGGTAACCCACCTGGCCGGCGACGCCAAGACGACGGTCGATATCCTGAAGGGGATCCTCTCGGAGGCGGAGCCAAAGTCGGTCGTGGCCGCGGGTTTGCCCACGGCGGCAAAGATGCTCGTGGAGACTGCCCTGAAGGGAGTCAAGCACAGCTTCGTCGAGGACCTGAAGGCCTCTGAAGCCGTCGGAGTCATCTCCAAGGCAGACGTGGGGGTCACCTGGGCGAGCTACGGGGCCGCCCGTCAGGGTTGCATAATCGAGGTGGCCTACGACGACGCCATCAAGCTCGCTTCGTCCCTTCCACGAGTCCATGTCGCCCTGTTGTCTTCGAGGGACGTTCTCCCTGAGCTTCCGCTAGCCGTCGCCAAGGTTGCGGCTCTGTTGCGCGACGAAGGCGCGAAGAAACCCGTGATTTCGATAATCTCCGGACCGTCCAAGACCGCCGACATCGAGATGCGTCTGGTGTACGGGGTGCACGGCCCCCACGCGCTCCATGTGGTCGTGCTAGACTGGCTCTAGGTGTTCCGAATGACCAACGCGAGAGAGGAGCTCAACGAGAAGGTCGAGGCAGCCATCGCCAACCCCGAAGCGTCCGACAAGATGTGGAGGACCATGGAAAGGGCGCGCAATGCTCGAGCCAAAGGGATCCTGGAGCACGAGATCAACGTGGAGGAGCTGAAGGAGCACGACCGGCACATCAAGGCAGGTGTCTCCGCTGACCCAGCGCTGGTCCAAAGGTTCGCCGAGGCTGTGCGCAAGAACGGCGGGCAGGTCTTCCTGGCCAAGACCGCCGAGGACGCCAACAGGTATGTCGCAGAGCTGGCGAAGAGGACAGGGACGAAGCTGCTGGTAAAATCAAAGTCCCTGACCACCGAAGAGATGGAGTTCAACCACTACCTCGAGAACGAAGGCGTGAAGTGCGTAGAGACCGACCTCGGCGAGCTCATCGTCCAACTGCGCCACGAGAAACCGGTCCACCTTGTGGCGCCGTGCGCGCACCTTTCGACCCAGGACATCGCCGACGTCTTCTCAAGGGAGCTCAACAAGGAGATCCCCGCGGACCCGGAGGCGATATTGAAGGAGGTGCGCCCCTACCTCAGGCCGATGTTCCTCAACGCCGAGATGGGCGTGACGGGGGCGAACATCGGGGTCGCCGAGACCGGCACCATCGTCGTGGAGACCAACGAGGGGAACGCCAGGCTGGTCGCGAGCGTGCCGAAGGTCCACGTGGTCATCATCGGCATGGAGAAGATCATCGCGTCCTGGGACGACGTCCCCCAGCTCCTCTCCGCCCACGGCGTAAGCGCAACCGGTCAGAGCCAGACCGTATACGTCTCGATAATCTCCCAGCACAACCCGCTCGCCGGTTCCACCGAGGGGCGGGAGTTCCACGTCGTAATCCTCGACAACGGGCGCTCGAAGATGCACGACGACCGCTGGTTCAACGACGCCCTCAACTGCATCAGGTGCGGCGCGTGCATGAATATCTGCCCCACCTATGGCATCGTGGGCGGGCACGTCTTCGGCTACATCTACCCGGGGCCCATAGGCATCCCCTGGACCGAGAACGTCCACGGCCTGGACAAGATGGCCTACTCCCACCTCTGCATCTCCTGCGGGCTCTGCAAGGTCATCTGCCCCGTCGACATCGACATGCCCATGATGATCGCCAAGGTCAAGGAGGACGATGTCGCCGCGAACGGCCAGCTCAGGGTCAACAACTTCTTCATGTCTTCGGAGAGGCTTGCGAAACTGGCGAGCGCGACCGCTCCTCTGTCCAACTGGACGATACGCAACTCTGTCAGTCGATACGTCATGGAGAAGGTCGTGGGGGTCGACAGGAGGCGGACCCTGCCACAGTTCTCCCGAAAGCGACTGAAGACCCGCCTCGCCTCCCCTCAGGGCGGGACTGGAAAATTGGCCAGCGCTCCAAAGGTCGTCTACTTCCCGGACATCTACGCGGACTACAATGACTCCGAGCTCGGCGCGCGGGCGGTACACCTTCTAAGGCGGGCCGGCTACGAGGTCACCGTCCCACCCGAGCTCAAATGGGCCGGCATGCCCTACGTCTCCTATGGGAACCTGAAGAAGGCGACCGAGGTCGCTACCCACAACCTGAAGGTGCTGGATTCCTATCTCTCCTCCGGCTACGCGGTGACCTCGACGGAGCCCACGGCGGTCTACATGCTGAGGGAGGTCTATCCCAAGCTCGTGCCAGGCGACCTATCGAAGAAGGCTGCAGATGCAAGCCGCGGATTCTTCGCGACGATACAGAAGAACCTCCCCGACCTGAAGCTCACCCCGTCCCAAACGACCCTGGAGCCGGTCGGCTTTCACATCCCGTGCCACGAAAGGGCGCTGACGAGCGGTTCCCCTGCTGTAGCGTTCCTTCAGAGCGCCGGATACTCGGTCCAGATCGTCGAGACCGGCACCTGCTGCGGCATGGCGGGGACGTTCGGCATGAAGCACGGGGCCCTGGGTTATGACCTCTCCATGGCCGTCGGCGATCGTCTCTTCAAGCTCTTCGAGGAGAGCAAGACTCAGCTGGTGGCTAGCGAGAGCAGCGTGTGCGCCACCCAGATAAACGACGGGACCGGCCTGAAGGTCATGCACCCCCTCTACTTCGTCAACGACCAGCCGAACTGATACGAATGACCGACCTTCGGGGCGTTCGAAACATTAAAACCTCACTGGGAAGGCGGCCATTTCTAGTAATCCAAGTGGTTTCGGCATTGACCAACGGAAGGCTGACAGCGAGCTCTTTCCTGGCGAACGAGTGAAGACGAGATGGCATCTGGAGCATTGATGTCACTTAGGGAGCACTTCTCCGAGCTGAAGCGCAGGGCAAAAATCGCGTTCCTGAGTTTCGTCGTCATGCTGGTGGCGTTCCTGGTCGTTCCGGCCAATCCCAGCGCCGCCCTGGCAGCTCTGACCGGAGGGGCAGGGACCTACGTCCCGCTGATCGGCTTCTTCATAGCGCGGGTCAAGCTGGAACTTCTCCCACCAGGATGGCAGCTCATAGGGCTGAACGTCAACTCGGCACTTGAAATCTACATCATAGCGTCAGTGGTCTTTGCCCTCATGTTCAACAGCCCGATTTTCGCCTACGAGGTAATAATGTTCATCCACCCAGGGCTCAAGGAGACTGAACGCAAGCTCATCTATCCCTTCGTGGGTGCTGCCGCAACGCTATTTGTCGGCGGGGCTCTCTTCGGTTTCTTCTTCCTTGCTCACTTCCTCCTCATCGCCCTGACTCCGTTTTTCGTAACCACGGGTGTGGAGCCGATAATCTCGGGGCTCGACTTCTACACGATCGTCGTCATTACCGTGGGCATGAGTGCGGTCGCGTTTACAATACCGGTCTATGTGTACACTCTCCTCAGGCTTGGAATTATCAAGGCTACGACCTTCACCAAGAATAGGCTGATCATCTGGGCGATAACCTACATCCTGTGCGCGATAATCACCCCGGACGGGGGCCCTCTGCTCGATGTCATCCTGTTCGTCCCCATCATAGTCCTTCTCGAGCTCTCCGTTTTCCTAGGCGGTAGGGCTGCAAGAGGCAGGGAGCGCCGCCGGGCTGCGTCCGAGGGCACAGGAACAACTCCTCCGGCTGCTCCGGCTCCTCCAGCACCCCCCGCGCCGACGGTGTACACTCCGACCCTCCCGTCTCCGGGCCCGCCGCCCTCGGCGCCGACGGCCCTCGCCTCCTCGCCTGCCGTGGTCGCCCCTTCCCCACCGGTCGCCCCTGCGGCCCCACAAATGCCCGTGATCGAGCCGCTGACCGGGCCGCCTGTGGTCAGGTACTACTGTCAGTACTGCGGCAAGGAGATGTCAAAGGATAGCATCTTCTGTCCCCACTGCGGTCGCTCGACTGACTAGGTCACTTCGCGTTCTTCTGGACTGGCTTCAGGTCGAGGACGAAGGGGAGCCCGGCCGCCTCCACCATGGCCTGCTTCAGGAGCTTCACGTAGGCGGGCATGTCTTTTCGGACCAACGCTGCGTGCATCGGAGCCAAGATCCTCACGTCGCGCTTGAACATCCGGTCGACGGCGGCGTTAGTCTGTTTTGGGTTCGTCCAGGCCAACCAGGGGAACTGGGTCCGCATGTTGACGACGAGGTCGTAGGCGATGTGCCGGGAAGAGTCTTCGAGCTCGTCGAAGAACTTGAAGCACTCGTTCGGAGTCACGTGGAAATTCAGTGCCCAGTCGACGGTGCAGAGGAAACCCGTCTTTTGTTCGTAGACCCACTGGGTCAGCCCATGGTCGACGAAGAGAGGGTCGACCATCTCGAGGGTGTGTTTGCCGAGCTTTACCTTGTCACCGGGGTCCACAAGGAGGGCTCCGTCGAGCCCATGGACCTCGTAGTGGTCTCCGCCGTTAGCGGCGATGAACTTCGCCTCGGGGTATCGCGCCTTCAGCGCGTTCGCGTTCCCTGCGTGGGGTAGCTCGGTGTGGCTCACCCAGACGTAATCGAGGGGTTTCCCGTCGAGGGCGTACTCGATGGCCTCCATGAAGTGGGACCGCTGCATCGGCCCCAGGGTATCGATGACAGCCGACTTTTTGTCCACGAAGAGGAACGATGAGAACTGTATGTCTATCCTCCTCGTCTTCATCTCCACTGGGACCCCCCTGTAGACTTCCATCCAGTTTGGCGCGTGCTCTCCCAGACAGTGGGAGAGCCAGTACAGATTGGGTACGATTTCCCTGACTCCGACTCGTCCTAGGCCTTCTCCGAAAACTTTGACCTTGCTCAACGCTTTCGCCTCTTCGAACCGCCGCCTTTGCTAGCGCGAGGCGCCTGCCGCGCTTCTCCTTCACAGATCTCCATGCTCACTTCCCTGAGCATCCTTACGTGCCTTTCCGTGTCGTTCATGATGGGGTTGCCGTGGACGGGGGCGATGATCTTCACATCCCTCACGAAAACCTCGTCAATCGCTGCGTTGAGCATCGATGGAATCACCCATCGGAGGTACCTGTGGGCCAGCCTGTGATACTCCCGGAGGTCTCCCATCCGGATCTCGCTCCCGCCCTCCCCCGGGAATGTTTCGCACTCGCCCGGGGCGTGGTAATACCCAAAGGCGTCGGCGGTGAATAGCGTCTTGGTCTGAAAGTCGTAGATCCACTGGGATGCCGGCTGATCCTTCAGCGGAGCGTTGACGAACTCGAAGGTCCGGCCGCCGAAACTTGCTACGTCGGCTATGGGCGCGAGGCCTATCCTCTCCAGCTCGACGAGGGGCGCGAGCTCAATGTATGGGATGATGGTGTTGGAGACCACCGCCGTCGCCTTTGGCCACTTTGTCGCGATCGCCCTGACGTTCCCTGCGTGCGGGAGCTCGGTGTGGGTGAGGAAAATCACCTCGGGCGCGGCGCCGTCCAGCACTTCGTCGAGCCCTCTCATTATCTCGTCCCTGTGCAGATGGGAACCCGTGTCCACGAGGATTGGGCGCTTTCCGTTCTTCAGGACGTAGACGCGGACTGCCTCGTGTCCCAGAACCCCTTCGACGCACTCACCTACCACATAGAGGTCGGATGCGACGTGCCGTATCAACGACCCGCGATTTTTTTCTGGGATAATAAGGATTGGCGGCAAAAACGGATTCTGTCTCGTTCATCGGTGTTCTTCTCCTTTGCTTCAGCGCAAGTGGTAGGAATGGTCTATCGGGAGATATAGTTATAAATTGGTAATTACTGGAGTATAATTACTTGGTGGTAATAACAGGTGGTCAAACTAATGCTCGTCGATGAGGGGAAGGTCATCTTCGAGTACGAGCTCTCTCCGAGGCTCGGCGACCGCAGCCTCCCCCGCAAGGTCGAGCTGGCTGACAACGAGCTCGAACGGCTGTGTACCTACTACTCGATGGGCTCGAACCAGAGACGCCTGAGGGTCATGACTGAGCTGGCAAAGGGAGTGGAGCTCAGGTTCTCTGACATCATGCAGATCGCCACCAACCCTAAGCTCGCCCAGGACTGCCTCCAGCCGATGCTGAAGGAAGGTCTGGTGGTTCACGGGAAGAGGGGCTCGGGCTACCAGATCTCCGAGAAGGCCCTCCCCCTCGTCGTCTTCCTGACGGTGGGGCTCGGGAAGATGCTCTCTGTCCTCGAAAGGGACATCGCCGCTCGCAACGCGAGGGGTCCCAAATGACGGCCCACGACGACGACTTCGACGAGGTCTTCCGCGACTTTCGGAGGTTCGTCCGGCGAGAGCCCGATTCTACCCCGATCGACGAGGCTGTGTTCGTCGACATACCCCAGCTGGAAGGACCGGAGACGAACGGATTGGACGACGAGCTGATTCTCGGCACGGACGACGTCACCTACCTCCTCTTCGCGGCCGACCACGAGCCTGAGGACTTCATTGTCTCCGCCGAGGAGGACGAGCTCGTGGTGAAGACCCCAGGTTTCACCGTAAGGAAGCTCCTGGAAGTGAAGGTCGACCCTGACGAGACCGACTCGTCCTACAGGAACGGCGTTTTCAGCGTGAAACTGAAGAGGAGAGTGACGGAAATATGAGCGCCCTTAATAACCACCTGAGGAATAGAAGGGTCATGCAGAGATCTGGGACTAGCAACGAGAATGCGAGGCGCCTGGCCTCGGCCGTGGGTTTCGACCAGGTCTTCGAGCTTGTGAAGCGGGCCGCGGAGGACTCCCTGGGACTCCACCGGGCGGGGCTCACGCTCGTCCTGGGGGACCTCTCCAATGACATCGGGGCATACCACCAGATGAGCTCGAACTCCATCGTCGTCAATCGCAACATCATGAAGATAGTCTGGAAATCGACGCGGTCCCGAGCCAAGCGGAACGCGTACACGTACATGATACTACTGCACGAGTACCTTCACAGCCTCGGGTTCGAGGACGAAGGCCAGGTGAGGGGCCTGAGCAAGAAGATCAGCGACAAGTTCCTGGGTCCAGGTCACATCGTGGGGGAGATGGCCACGAAGCCGCTCGACGAGTTCTTCCCGGCGTTCCCGCAGCTTGCGGGCTTCAGGGACAAGGGGCAGTACGAGACCATCCATCGTTTCGACTCCTCCAGCACCCCGTACATCCGCTGACCCAAAAGCGACAAAGCCTCTAATAGCCCTGCCCATCAGGCCCGAAAAGGGGCCTCTCCGTCACGGTCGTACCCATTCCTCCCTTTAGCCTGTTCCGCGTCTCCGTAGACCTTGTCTACTCATGGAGCAGGATGATCGTTGCCCTAATCTTCAGCGTCCTCTTCAGCCTCGCTATCGGCATAGCTGCCGCCCGCAACAAGAGGGCCGAGGCGATCATCATACCGACCATCGACGTGCTGCAGTCCATACCGATACTCGGATTCTTTCCGCTCGTGATCCTCGGCATCGCCGCAGCCATTCCTGGGGCCGCTGGTATCGACCTGGCCGTCGTCTTCCTCATCTTCACGAGCATGTCGTGGAACATCTCCTTCGGCGTCTACGAGGCCGTGAAATCGATCCCCCAGGATTTCATCGATCTCTCCTCGATGACCGAGACGGGGTCCCTTCAACGAATCGTCTCGATCTACATCCCCGCTTCCCTGAGTAGGATCGCCTACAACACCCAGATCTCCTGGGCGGTGGGGCTCTTCTACCTGATCTCGAGCGAAGTGATCAGCAGCGAGAGTTCCGGTAACCTGCAGGTGCACGGGATCGGTGTCGACATCTTCAACTACGGGAGCGCCGGTGATTTTTCTGCCTATTACTCCTGTCTTGCGCTCCTCATCGTGGCCGTGGTCATCTGGCAGTTCATCTTCCTCAGGGAGTTCTCTCTCTGGGCGGAGAAGTACCGGTTCGGGGACGACCCTCGGGCCGGGAAGAAGGACTGGCTGCTGAAGCGTTACTCTTGGGTGAACCAGAGAAGCCTTGCCAAGCTCTTCCTCGTCCGCCCGGGCCGCGGGGTCACTGGGTTCACGTCGACCCTGAGCAGATTCAGGAGGGGGCTCAAGTACTCCATCCTCATCCTCTTCCTCGTCTTCCTTGTCTTCGAGGTCGGGACCTTCATCACATCCGCGAGAGCCGGAGCGACGTTCAACCTCTCGATCCTCTCCGCCGCCCCGGGTGACGAGGCATTCATACTTGGAGGGCTCGCCTTTTCTTTCGTCAGAATCTGGTACGTCTACTTCCTCGTCGTGTTGGTCGCCCTCCCGGTCGGCATCGGCGTGGCCTTGCACGAGAGGGCCTACAATGCCCTGGTCCCGGTCATCGAGACCATCGCCTCCGTTCCAGCCCCCGCCCTGCTTCCGGCTCTCGTCCCCCTGACGCTCGTGGCCGGCGGCTTCGCGGGAGAGCTGACGGCGGCCTTCATAATCTTCCTTGGAATGATCTGGTACATACTCTTCAACGTCATGGCGGGCATCCGCACGCTGCCGGGAGACCTGTGGGAGCTGAAGAGGAGCCTCCTGGTCTCACCTGTGCAAGCTTGGCGCAGCATCTACCTCCCGGCCGTAGCTACCGCTTTCGTGACCGGGTCGATCACCGCCATCGGCGCCGCGTGGAACACCCTTATCGTCGCGGAGTACTTCGGCTCGACTGGGGGCGCGCCCCTTACCCAGGTCGGTTACGGTATCGGGAAGATAATAGTCGTCGCCACCTACGGCTGCGGGTCGAGCGCCATCGCCGACGCGAATGTCAAGCTGTGCGGCATGATCAATGCAGACGGGGGCGCAGGCGACGGGCTGGTGCTCACCCTGTCGATCCTCTCGATGACCGCGCTCGTAGTGGCTTTCAATCTTATCGTATGGAGAAGGGTCTATCATTTCGTGACGAAGAGATATGTCTACAACCGATAGGATTCCACCAGAAAAGATATCCTTAGGAGGCGGACGGCCTAGGAGCGATTAGCATGGCCCTCGGACGCCCGCATGCCGTCACATCCCTGAGCCGAGCACAGGCTCCGCAAATGGGGGGCGGCGCAGCCGGGTCGGGCACCTCGCCACCGTCCGGCCCTGCCCAATCGAGCAAAGACCCCATAATCGTGGTCCAGAACATCAACCTGAGCTTCAAGCTCGAAAAGAACGCCATGCCAGCCTTGATCGACGTCTCCCTCTCCGCCTACCGGAACGAGTTCGTCGCGCTCACAGGCCCATCAGGCTGCGGCAAATCCACGCTCCTACGGATCATCGCGGGGCTCATCAAACCCACCAGTGGCAACGTCAGGTTCCTCGGGGATCCCGTGGTCGGTCCCCGGACTGACATAACGATGGTCTTCCAGAACTTCGTCCTTCTTCCCTGGAAGACCTCGCTCGACAATGTAGCCTTCGGGCTCTCGTTCCGCAAGGACTTGAGCGACGAGAAGAAGAAGGTCATCGCCAAGGACGCCCTCGACCACGTGGGGTTGGGCGGGTTCGAGAACGTCTATCCTTCTGAGCTCTCAGGTGGCATGAAACAGAGGGTGGGCATAGCGAGGGCGCTGGCGCTGCAACCCCAGGTCCTCCTCATGGACGAGCCCTTCAGCTCGCTGGACGACCTTACGGCGGAACGTCTGAGGAAGGAGATCTACTCCCTGCTCATCAACCCCGAGTCCCCGATTCAGACGGTAATCATGGTTAGCCACAACGTGGAGGAGATTGTGGAGCTGGCAGACCGGGCGGTCGTCCTTTCGCCGAGACCCGGAAAAGTGGTCGCGAACATGCTCATCGACCTGCCTAGGCCTAGGAGCAGAAAGGCGGCTGAATTCCAAGAATGGGTAGACAAGCTTTATTCGTACTTGGCCTAGATGTGAGAAAGTTGGAGAAGAAAACCCCGAACTCTGAACCCAAGAAGCCGCTGATAATGCCCGCCGATGTAAGAGCGGGTCAGGTGATCAGCCTTGTCGAGGTGACGGGGGGTCTGGGAACGGCCATTGACGCTTCCCGTCTCGCCGACGAACTGGGTGCGAATATCGCGGTGCTGCTACCCATACTCGATACCGCGGAGCTGCTTGGCCTCGTGAAGAGCGAGAAC
Organism: Nitrososphaerota archaeon; assembly: GCA_027886885.1. GTDB lineage: Archaea > Thermoproteota > Nitrososphaeria > Nitrososphaerales > Gagatemarchaeaceae > Gagatemarchaeum. Next base: position 12,742 of record JAPCJP010000022.1, read on the forward strand.
GGGAACATCTCGCTCACCGAGTTCGGACTGAAGTTCCAGAAGACCATCAAGAACAAGGTCCGGCTTCTGACGGACCACCTGGCAAAGATCGAGCCGTTCAAGACTGCGATGGAGCTCGGCGCACGATACGGGGAGGTCACCACGTCCCAGGTCGCCCGGGCCCTGGCCGAGAAGGGGCTGGTCTGGCATCACGACCCGGAGTTGAACGAGTCTTTGCTCCGCACCCTGTTGATCCACTGGGCAATCTACGCCGGGTTGCTTACCTACAACAAGAACGGCAACTTCGAGCCCGCACGACACTAGACGCACTGGCCTAACGCAGGGTAGTGTCGTCAGGCTTTCGGAGCCCGTTCGCCACCTTCTGTGTCCTGTCCATGGTCCTCGCCAGGAAGGTCATCGTGCTGTTCCTCTTCCCGAACTTGAAGTACCGGTGGACGTCCATCGCGTTGTCGACGTCGAACGCCACTGACTCGGAGTAGTATACGGAGAAGGGCACTCGCCGTTCGGTCGCCTCGCTGACGTGTTTATTGAAACTGTCGTCGTCGTAGTGCAGGGGAATGGTGCCGCTCTTCATCATGAGAAGGAGGTTCGTCCCGCCGTGGTCCTCTGAAGGGGATATGACCACCGACGAGCCCATGCGATGAAGCTCCAGGACCGTCTTTATGTCGCTCGCCTTGATCATCGGGAGGTCTGCCGGCATCACGAGCCAGCCCGCATAGGCCTCGAGTTCAGCGATGGCGCTCTCCACCGCCTCGTTCACGCCCCTGTCGGAGTCCTCCTCGATGCCGCCGGCGCCGAATCTGCCCGCGAACTTGAGAATGTCCGGGTCCGATGAGATGATGAAAGCATCCTTGATCCGCTTGGCCCGGGCGACCGCCTGCAGCGTGTCCTCGAGCATCGCCAACTGGAGCTGCCTTCGCTGACGGCGGTCGAACAAGGAGCTGAGCCTCCGCTTGGGGTCGTGGCTCTTCACGGGGATGATTATCGCTATCCTGTTTCTGGTTGTCTTTCTCGACTCGTTCATGCTGAAAGCACGCTGCTCGCGAGTTCACGCTCCTTTTCGCGGTTGCTCATAAGGGTTGAACCCAGAGAGACTTGGGTACCCTCTCGTTCGATGGCCCCCTTCTGGATGGCGTCCGACGAGTCGATGATCATGCAATCTAGGAGCCCCTTGTACAGCCTCGCCACGGAGAGCGAGTCCGACCCGTGCCCTAGGCCTTTCATCATCTTTCCCGCCGGTCCACTGACGGGACCAAACCCTATCATGGGAGAAACAGCGACCCGCCTCGCCTTGCTGTTCTCTATGGCGTCCCTGAACCCCCGTACCGCGAGGATCGGGAGGATGCTCGTCACGGGGTTCGCGGGGCACAGGATTATCCTCTCAGCGGCCTCCAGCGCAGCGAGGGCCTTTGGGTTGGCCACCGCTTTCTCAGCTCCGACGTAGACCACGTCCTTCACCTCGGGCTGACCGCGCTTCCTTACCCAGAACTCCTGAAGATGCAGTGTTTCCTCGACGCCTTCCTCTATCGTGACCACGTGGGTCTCAAGACTGTCGTCGGTGCAAGGCATAACGTCCTGTCTCACGCCCAGCCTCCTTGCGAGGTCGGAGGTGACCGCTCCCAGCCGCCTCCCCCTGCTCAGTTGGACGGTCCTGAAGATATGGGTGGCCAGGTCCTTGTCTCCAAGGCCGAACCACGTCTCCTCTCCGAGCGCCGCGAGCTGCGCGAGGACGTTGAAGGTGTCCTTCTCTATCCCCCACCCCTTGACGGTGTCGGCGACCCCCGCGAGCGTGTATAGCGCGATATCGATGTCAGGGCAGATGAAGAGACCCTTGTGCCAGAAGTTGTCCCCCACGTTCGATATCACTGTGAACTCTTCGACCTCTCCCTGGAGTCCCCTGAGCAGCTTGGCTGAGCCAGTCCCTCCGGCCAGAACGACGATTCTCATTATTCGACCCTACCTGAAGAGGTCGTATCTCCACGGCCGGATTATCCTCTTCACGCCCAGGTCCCCTCGCCTGTAGCGGACGCCCCTTACCACCGAGACCGGGGTCAGGGAGTGCTTGTGCATGACCAGCTCAGCCGCAGAGGCTATCTCATCGACGACGGCCGGCTGGGTAACCCGCAGCAGGTGCCCGTAAGGGTCAGTGGTCCCGACGAGGTCCTCCAGTGGCCTGATGCCCGAGCAGCCGATCGCGACGTCGATCTGGCCCTCCCTCCAGGGCCGACCGAAGGTATCCGTGATGACTACCGCCAGCTTCTTGCCCGTCCTCCTCTCGAGCTGGGTCCTCATCCTCCTGGCGCTCCCGTCAGGGTCCAAGGGGAGTAGCGTGATGTATCCCTCTTCCACGTTGGATTGGTCGATGCCCGAGTTGGCGCAAATGAACCCGTGGCGCGTCTCAGTTATGAGCACCCCGTGCCCGAACCTTACGACCCGCTTCGCCTCCTGGAGGACGACCTGCACGGTCCTGGGGTCCTTGCGTAGCCTCCTAGCGAGTTCCAAAGCCTTCCTCCCTGGCTTTACCTCCTCTATGCTGACGATCCTGCCCTCTGCCTTGGAGACGACCTTCTGCGTCACGACGACGACGTCGGAGTCCTCGAGGGTGACCCCGTTTGCCTTCAGGGAGTCGAGGATCTGAAGAGTCAGACGGTCCCCTGCCTTGACACGCGGCATTCCCTTGACTGGAATGACTTGTACGACTCCGTCCATTTTGGGCACCAGCCCAGCGCGAGGGGTGTTTATGAAACCATGCAAAACATGTGTTCACGCGAGGGTCAGAAACCGTCGGGGGTTGTCGATGAGGATCTTGTCAAGTTGCTTCTGGGAGAGCCCCCTGGTGCGCATCCAGTCCAGGGCGTTCTCCAGGATGTGAGAGTAGCCGTAGCCTCCGTAACGCTTGAGCTGGACCTTGGTGCACACATCTTGGGCTACGACGATCTGGTCCACGAACCCGCCTTCCACCAGGTTCGCTATGAGCTCGATTCTCCCGGCATCATTCGGCACGGGAAAATCTGACCAGGCATAGTGACCATCGAACCCGAACATGTCGAACTCGAGCCCGCATCCTTGCTTCGCAAGCTCCTTCAATCCGGCCATGTCCCCGACGGTGCGGTCCAGGTGGCCCATCACGACCCGTTCCATCGTCGCTCCCTCTGACCGCAAGACTTCCAGGACCTTCATCGGCGACCTCTCTTGGCGGCCGGGGTGGATCGATATGGAGGCTCCCGTCTCCTTCTGTGCTCTGGCCGCGGCCCTCAGCACCTTCTTCTCCCCGTCGAGTAGCGGGTCGGATGTACCTATCTCACCGATGATTCCTGGCCGCACTCCCGTCTCTGCGATACCCGAGTCCATCTCGTCGACGATCTCCCTTGCAATATCCGCGACGCTCTTCTTCACCACCTCCTTCGGATGAGCGGCACCCACGTAGTATCCCGTCCCCGCGATCACATTGATCCCGGTCTTCTCGGACACGCTCTTCAACCCCGATGGGTCTCGGCCTATGCCTCTGGGGGTCACGTCGACGATCCCGCCGCCTCCCGCCCTCTTGTATGAATCAACTTCCTTGATCGCCAGGGCTTCGTCGTCGAGCCTGAGGTTCTCCAGATGATTCGCTTCGTGTGTCCTGATCCATCCGAGCGCCTCAATGGTCACGGGCCCGTGAGCGCGTTTCTTCTCGGCCGCACCGGAAGGCTCTGCGAAGAACCGCGACAGTTCGATCAGCAGGTGCTCGTGCATCATCGTGATGCCAAGTTTGTGCGGTTCGATGGGACCCCGCACCGTCATGACCTTTCCTGAGTGCTTCGTCACAGAGCGACTCTTTGAGGACCGGGATTAAGATTGTTTTCCCACCTTGAGGCTGCCGAGAGCGCAGGAGGGCGGTGCTTTCCCATCCCCAAAGTTATAAGCCCCTTGCTCAGGTTTTTGGAAAATGGCCTCCAGCAAAGATGTCACCGATGCTCTCCGCGGGGTCATGGACCCTGAGCTACATCGGGACGTGGTCTCGTTGGGGATGATAGAGGACCTTCGGATAGACGGAGACGTCGCATACTTCACCCTGAACCTAACGACCCCCGCGTGTCCGATGCGGGCTGAGATGGAAGAAAACGTCAAGCGCGCCGTCGCTGGCGTGAAAGGGATAAAGCGCGTGGAGATGAAGACCACTGCCCACGTTGTCACGACTCGAACCTCGTCGGACCAGACCGCAGCCCTGAAGGACGTGAAGAACATCATCGCAGTAGCAAGCGGGAAGGGTGGGGTGGGCAAGTCGACCGTCGCGGTGAACCTTGCCTTGTCGCTCGCTGCTTCCGGTGCGAAGGTCGGGCTCATGGACGCCGACGTGTACGGTCCGAGCATACCGCTGATGATGGGCGTCAAGGACAGACCGCAGGTGAGGGACGAGACGATCATCCCACCGCTATCCCACGGCGTAAAGGTGGTTTCGCTGGGATTCTTCTACAAGGATGAGACACCGTTGGTATGGAGGGGCCCGATGGTGGCGGGAGCGGTGAAGCAACTGCTCACCCAGGTCGAGTGGGGAGATCTGGACTATCTGATAGTCGACCTTCCTCCGGGATGCTTGCCCGCCGGGACGCTAGTCCTTACCGCAAGCAACGTCCCCAAGCCCATAGAGCAAATCAAGGTAGGAGAGTTCGTCATGAGTTATGACGGAGAGAAATTGGTGCCCAGAAAAGTCCTTGGAGTGTTCCCCCAGGGGAAGCAACGAGTCTTCAAATTGAAGACGCCGAACAGAACGATTGTTGCCAGCGGAAACCATCCTTTCCTAAAATATCATCGCAAATTGACCTGGCGAAAGCTCGAACAGTTGAGGCTAGGTGATAGGATAGTGGTCTCACATTGCATTATCGGTGGTCAAACCCTACCTCTGCCAAACATCAATCACAACTCGGACAAGATAATGCTCCCGAAGGTCGCTTCGCCGGATTTCATGCGTATCGTGGGGCACTTCGTCGGCGAGGGCTTCGTGAAGGTCCAGAAGGGGAAGAAGCAACCAGTTGGCTTGAGAATTTGTGAGCCGAGAGGAAGCAAGTTCAGGGAGACCTATGAGGCGCTTTACAGGACCGTATTCAACTGCCATACTTTCGAGGACAATAAAGGACAAAAGTTCGCAATCGCCTCTACGCCTCTGGCTCAGCTATTCACCGCGCTAGACTTGAACCACAAGGCGAAAGACAAACGTGTCCCGGATTGGGTTTTCATGTCACCTCTTGAGCATCGTCAGGCCTTCCTTCGGGGGTACGCTGAAGCAGATGGGACAATCAGACACCGTGAGGAGGAGAAGGATCTGCCCGATTGGAGGGGGTCTGTCAGAAGCGTCTTGATTGTTCAGGACACGGTGGGTGTAGGTACTACAAACAAGCGGCTCGCGACCGATATCCACGAGCTCTGTCTGATGAGCGGGTTGCGCGCCTCAAACATCAGGACGCGCGTAAGAGAAGACCAGGCGCTTCCGGACGGCAGATTCCTGGCTAAGAGCGTACAGTACGAGTTTGAATATTCTCTGAAGGTTGATCAGAGACCATTCAAATTGGCTAGAATCACAGCAATCGAAGATGCGGGGGAGGAGGAGACTTACGACCTGCAGGTCGACCAATATCAAAACTTCGTGGCAAATTCAATCATTGTTCATAATACCGGGGATAGTTCGCTGACTCTCGCCCAGACCGTGCCGCTCGGGGGCGTCGTCATAGTCACCACCCCCCAGGACGCGGCGCTGAACATCGCGACAAAGGCTCTCGCCATGTTCAGGAAGCTCAACGTCCCCATACTCGGAATCCTCGAGAACATGAGCTACTTCGCCTGTCCTCACTGCGGCGAAAAGACGTACATTTTTTCCGCTGGTGGCGGCAAGAGAGCTGCGGCCCAACTCGACGTGCAATTCCTTGGGGAGATTCCGCTAAACTCGAGGATAAGGGAGCAGTCGGACCTGGGGAATCCGATCGTCGTATCCGACCCTAGCTCGCCGGAGAGCGTGGCTTTCAAGGACATGGCTTATCGGGTGGCGGGGATGCTTAGCATCGTTGCCTACGAAGCGAAGGCCGCATAGTTTGGCCACGGATGAAGCGGAGAAAACTCTCAACCAAGCGGAGCGGAAGAAGAAAGCGAGGAAACGTACCAGGAGTCCCTACCGCAAGGCCTGGGCGGCCGCGCGGACCCGATAGTCGCGACTTAGTGCCGTCCGGCGGCGACGTGGACGATGTGCGGGATGTCCCCGATGAACAGATTAAGCGCCGTCTTCACTCCGTCAGGTGAACCGGGGAGGCAGAGGACGAGCTTCTCGTGAGAGATACCCGCCGTGGCCCGCGAGAGAATCCCTGGGAATCCTATCTTCTTGTAGCTCACGGAGCGAAAGAGCTCGCCGAACCCGTCTATCTCCTTGTCCAGCAGAGGTCTCACGGTCTCTATGGTAACGTCCGTGGGCGAAACCCCCGTGCCGCCGGTGAAGAGTACGACGTTGACCCCGGACATGTGGAGCGCTCTCTCCAGGGCTGCCTCTATCTGTTCTCGGTCGTCCGAGACTAACTCCCGCGCCTTCACCACGTGACCGTTATTCTTCAGGAGCTTCATGGCCAGGTCCCCAGACTCGTCCGTGAACTCCTCTCCCTTTTCGCTCATGGAATATCTGCTCGAGCTGACCGTTACCACGAAGAATCCCAGCTCCTCGCCTATTGCAGATGCTCTGTGCTTCTCATGCGGCTTCAGTTCGTTTCACCTTCTTGACCACCCTTATCCCCTCGATACTCGTAGAAGGATATCCTCCCTTGCTGTCCTTTTCGTAGGGCTTCACGACGTCCCAGATGTTTAGGAGGGCTACGCTCACCGCGGTGAGTGCCTCCATCTCGACTCCGGTCTTCTCGTGGGCCGAGACCGAGACCGTGACCTCAACCCCGTCCCGCAACAACCTCGTCGTCACCTCGGTGCCTTCGACCCTGAGGGGGTGACAGAGGGCCAGGAGGTCGGGCGTCTTCTTGGTGGCCAGGACAGCCATGGTCTCCGCGATTGCTATCGCGTCTCCTTTTTCCACCTTGCCGGCCTTGATCAATTTCACGGTCGCGGGTTTGAGCTTGATTCGGCCCGCGGCGACCGCGAGCCTGAAAGAGACCGGCTTCTTCGAGATATCCGCCTGTCGCACTCTCATGAACCGTCAGACGTTCGGAGACGATTTAGACTTTCCCGCGGACCACGGGCGTAGCCGGGTCGCTCCCCCACTCATACCAGGACCCGATGTAGTTCCTCACGTCCTCAAACCCCAGAAGCTTCAGGACCAGCCAGGAGTGCGCCGCCCTGTAGCCGCTCTGGCAGTAGGTGACGAGCGGGTCGTTCCGCGAGAACCGCCCGTACATGGCCTCGAGCTGGCTTGCGCTCTTGAGCGAGCCATCCCTCCTGAGCGCGTCCTTCCACTCGAGGTTCACAGCGCCTGGCATGTGCCCTGCCTTCTGGGCCCTCCTGCGCGTCCCGTCGAACTCTCCAGCAGACCTGACGTCGATGACAGAGATGCTCGAGGAGCCGACCACTCGCTTCAGGTCCGCGATGCTCCCAAGTACGCTCTTGTCAAGCTTGAGCCTGAACCTCGCCCTCGCGAGGTGGGAGTCCTCCTTGGAAACGGGTCTTCCCTCGCGCTTCCACGCGTTCAAACCTCCGTCGAGTAACTTGGCGTTGCCGTTCCCTAGCCACTGGAGCAGCCAGACGCCCCGAGCCGCATCGTAGCCGCTGTCGTTCTGATAGAATACCACAGTCTTCGTATTGTCCACGCCGAAGGCACCGAGGAGCATCGCCATCTCGCGGGCGAACGCGAGCATCCCCTCATCTGAGGTGTCCACCCAGTGGAAAGCGTACAACTCCAGGTTCACGGCTCCAGGGATGTGCCCACCCACGTACTTCCAGTAGTTCCTTGTGTCGACGAAGACCACGTCCTTCCGTCCGATCAGGCTCGACGCCTCTTCGGTCCCGATGACCCGAGAAGAATCCGGGAAGCCTTTGTAGTTGGATACCTTCGACTTGGCGCCCCGCGAATTCCCCATGATCGTCACTCGTCCTCCTGGCGCCAGAGATACAGCGACGCCACCGAACGGTAGGGTCGCCACGTCTCGGCGAGCCTCTCCATCTGGTCTTTCTTGGGGAGTTCTTTCAAGGAGTAGACCGCCTGGACGCCCTTTCTTATGCCGAGGTCATCCACCGGGAAGACGTCAGCCCTTCCAAGGGTGAATATGAGGAGCATGTGCACTGTCCACGGACCTATCCCCTTGATCGCGTCCAGGATGTTGATTATCTCGTCGTCGTCCATGGACCTCAGGGCCTCGAGGTCGATCTCATTTTTGGCCACCTTCGAGGAGAGGTCCTTCAGGTAGCCGAGCTTCTGCGGAGAGACCCCTGCCGAACGTAGCTTCCTCGCCGGGGTCCCGTGCATAGCCCTCGCCTCGAGCCTTCCGTCCGGATAGAGCGCCCTTACCTTCCTGATGATCGAGCCTGCCGAGGCCCCAGAGAGCTGCTGCGAGAGTATGGATTCCACCAGCGACTCGAAGAGCTCACCCTCGGCCTTGAATTTGATCACGCCATGTTTGTCCATGACCCTTGCGAGCCTCTTGTCCTTCGACCTCACGTGGTCGTAGCCCCTGCGGAAGACCCTAGGGTTCCCAATGGAAGCGGCGCTCGACTTCACGATGGAACCCGACTCGCCGCATCGCTAATAATCCTTCCCGGGTCATCCGATACCAAGGAGACGGAACTCACCATCCTTTAATATTCCCGGGACCTCCTCATTCGCGTCCTTGGCGACCCTTTTCAAAAAGTGTCCTTCGTGCGGCCGAAGGTTCGAGGTCAAGCACATCGGAGAGAAGCTGGAAAAAACAGAGGACAGGACCGAGACCATACAGACCGCGGAAGCCCTGTCCGACCCTGTGAGCCCACCCGCGGACTGGACCCCTCAGTCTGAGACGTACAGCAGCCGGCGCTCGGACATCGCAAACGCCGACACGATAGAGGTCGAACCGGGACAAGCGAACGCCAGCTTTGCGATGGGAAAGGAAGACATCGTAATAAGAGAAGATACTTACCAGGAGACCTATCGCTGCTCCCATTGTGGATATCAATGGACAGAGGAGCATGTGAAGGACAAGACCCTCGGAAGACGCTGAGAGAAATTTCCTCAATCCAATCTTGCGTGGGTTGCCTCAGATAGAGATATTATCTCGCCTTTGCTTGCGACGATAATGCATGAAGTTCCTCTTCGTGACCCGCGAGGCTCTCTCGGTCGACCTCGCCTGGCAGCTAACCAAGGAGGGGCACGAAGTCAACTTCTACGTCCAGAACCAGAGCGAAAAGGACGTCGGCGATGGGTTCGTCACCAAGGTCGACCAATGGGAGACGCAGAAGGATTGGGCCGACGTGATCATCTTCGACGACCTCGGTTCCGCCACTACCATCGAGAAGCTCAGGGCTGAAGGAAAAGCAGTGGTCGGAGGGACTGCCTATACCGACAGACTGGAGGATGACCGCGAGTTCGGCCAGGAAGAGCTCAAGAAGGCAGGAGTGAACATACTGCCCAGCTGGAACTTCACCTCGTTCGACGAAGCCATAGCGTTCATCAAGCAGAATCCCGACAGGTACGTGATCAAGCCCAGCGGGAAGGCCCAGAACGAAAAGGAGCTCTTGTTCGTCGGCCAGGAGGACGATGGAAAGGACGTCGAACAGGTCCTCGAGCACTACAAGAACAAGTGGGCGAGCAAGATCAAGATCTTCCTACTGCAAAAGTACGCGCAGGGAGTTGAGGTCGCCGTCGGGGCCTTCTTCAACGGGAACGATTTCATCGAGCCGATAAACATCAACTTCGAGCACAAGCGGCTCTTCCCCAACGACATCGGGCCCAGCACAGGCGAGATGGGAACGAGTATGTTCTTTTCCAAACCCAACCCTATGTTCGAGATGACTCTCCTAAAGATGAAGGAGCAACTTAGGGCCTCAAAGTACGTCGGGTACATAGACATCAACTGCATAGCCAACGGCAAGGGCATCTTCCCCCTCGAGTGGACAACGAGGTTTGGCTACCCTACGATCTCGATCCACATGGAGGGTATCCTGAGCGAGTGGGGGACCTTCCTGAGCGACATCGCCCATGGCAAGCCGACGCAACTCAAGACCAAGAGGGGTTACCAGGTCGGGGTGGTGATAGCCGTGCCTCCCTTCCCGTTCGAGGACGAGAAGGCTTTCAGGAAATATTCTGAGGATGCGACGATACTGTTCAGGAAGCCTAACCTCAACGGCATCCACATCGGGGAGGTGAAGCTGGAAGAAGGAGACTGGAAGCTGGCGGGGAGGTCAGGATACTCGCTCGTCGTCACGGGCTCGGGCGTGACGATGCAGGATGCCACCGCGCAGGCGTACCAGGCTGTGAAGAATGTCATGATTCCGAACATGTTCTACAGGGACGACATAGGGAGAAGGTGGTCAAGGGACTCCGACATGCTCTTCGCATGGGGTTACCTGTAGCTCTGCTAAGCGTCCTAGCGCTTGATCTTCCGAGCTAGGGTTTTAGCGACCAGCTTGGCGTCTGCCTTGGGTTCGAGCCTGAGCACCTGGCCGACCAGGTAGTTGAACGCCTTCGGGTCGCTCTTCGCTTTCTCGACAGCGTCGCTCTCACGCAGGACCTGCTCGACCAGCCCCGTGATGGAACTCTCGTCCAAGACGACCCCGGTCCTGGTCGACTTCCCAAGCTCCGCCAACCCCTTACCGGTCGTCATCATCCCCCGAAAGATCTCCTTGGCCTGACCTCGCGTCGCTTCCTTCGATTCGAGCATCTTCAGCAGCTCAACCAGGTCTCCCGCCTTGAGCCTCCCGTCGCCGGAAGCCGCTGCCGTCCGTACCTCCTCCCGGAACTCTCCCGTGATCCAATTTGCGGCGTCAGAGGCCTTCGCCCCCTTCGAGACGACCTCCTCGAAGAAGTCCGCGACCTTCGCGTCCCGGGCGACCTCCTTCGCCATCTGTGGAGTGAGTCCGAACTCGCCCTGATAGCGCTCAGCTTTCACCTCGGAGACCTCGGGCATCTCCTCGCGTACCCGCCGGAGGAACTCCGGGGAAAGCTCGAGGGTCGGAAGGTCTGGCTCGGGGAAGTATCGGTAATCCTGCTCGCCTTCCTTGGTGCGGAGGGAGATCGTGATGCTGCGCCTCTCGTCCCAGTGCCTCGTCTCCGCCTCCGCACCTCCCTCCGTACCCGAGAAAGTGCTCTGCCTCAGGATCTCGTAGTTGAGCGCTTTCTCCACTTCCTTGAACGATGAGATGTTCTTGATCTCCACCCTTGCCCCGCCCTTCACGGAGACGTTGGCGTCGCACCGCATGGCGCCCTCGAGCTCCCCATCGGAGACCCCTAGCCCCTCTACGATGGCGCGCAGCTTCTCGAGGAAGGTCTTTGCCTCCCTTGCGCTTTCGAAGTCGGGCTCCGTCACTATCTCTACGAGCGCGATTCCGGCCCTGTTGTAATCTACCAGGCTGTACGGGGATTTGTCGATGGTGCCCTCATAGGTCAGCTTGCCGGGGTCCTCCTCGAGCTGCAGCCTCCTGACCCTCACTCGCTTTTCCTCGAGCCGCACTGACCCCGCTGATGCGATGGCGACCCCTCCCGCCTTGTCATACTGGCTTATCTGGAAGTTCTTTGGAAGGTCCGGGTAGAAGTAGTTCTTCCTGTAGAACGATGTCCTCTGGGGCACCTCGCACCCCAGCGCGATCGCGATCCGTAGTGCGTACTCTACGGCCCTTTCATTCAGCAGCGGGAGGGTCCCGGGAATACCGAAACAGGTGGGGCAGACCAGCTCGTTGGGCTCCTTGTCACGATAGTCGGACGAGCACGAGCAGAAGAGCTTGGTCTTCAGGGCGGTGAGTTGGCAGTGGATTTCCAGTCCTATCTTGACCCCGTCGAGAACGGCGACGCGCTTGCTCACTCTTTCGCCCCCGGGACTCCGACAGCATCCTCGTAAGACTGCGCCGCTTCGAACAACAGGTGCTCTCCGAAGTGCGGAGCCATCAGCTGCATGCCGACGGGGAGGCCCTCCACGAAGCCAGCGGGTATGCTCAGCGCAGGAAGGCCTACGAGGTTCGCAGGGACCGTGTTGATGTCGATCATGTAATCCTCCAGAGGAGTGACCTTCTCGCCGATCCTCGGAGGCAGCACCGGCATCGTGGGTCCCAGAAGAATATCGTAACTCTTGAATGCCTTCTCGAATGCCCGCCGTAGGAGTCCTCTCGCGCTCTGCGCCTTCAGGTAGTATGCCTCGTAGTAGCCCGCAGAGAGCACGTAACTCCCGAGGAGGATCCTCCGCTTCACTTCGGGACCGAAGCACTCCGTCCTCGTCTTCGCGAACGCGGCATTCCAGTCTGCGGTCCCCTTCTCGGTGGACGCCCCGTACCTGACTCCGTCGTACCTGGAGAGGTTCGAGCTAGCCTCGGCCATGGCGATGACGTAGTAGGCAGCTAGAGCGTACTCCATGGACTCGACGTGTGTCTCCTCCACCTTCGCGCCCATCTCCCTGAATTTCTCACTGGCATCGAGGACCTTCCTCCTCACCCCATCTTTGGTGCCCTCGCCAAAGAACTCCGTGACGATTCCGACTCTCTTCCCCTTGAACCCGCCAGAAGATTTGCGGGCCTTGGGGGATGTCACAGAGGTGCTGTCCCTGGGGTCATGCCCCGAGACCACGTCGTACAACAGGGCAAGGTCCGAGACCCTTCTGGCGAACTGGCCCACCTGCTCGAGACTGTTGGCGTAGGGGATGACTCCATACCTGCTTACCGTCCCATAGGTGGGCTTCAAACCCAGGACCGAGCAGAAGCTTGCCGGACACCTGACCGAACCTCCAGTGTCGGTGCCCAGAGCAAGGGTGGACATCCCAGCCGAGACCGCCGCCGCGCTCCCGCCCGAGGAACCTCCGGGGACCCTCTCCAAGTTCCACGGGTTCTTCGTAGGACCGAAGGCGCTGGCCTGGGTCGTGTTGCCCATCGCGAATTCGTCCATGTTGGTCTTGCCGAGGACTATCCCGTCCTCAGCCTCGATCCTCTGGATCACAGTGGCGTCATAGGGCGGGACGAAGCCCTCCAGTATCTTCGAGCCACAGGTCGCGGGCATTGCGCTCACGCAGATGTTGTCCTTGACCGCGATGGCTACCCCTGCCAGACGTCCGAGCCTCTCCCCTTTCTTCGCCCTCCTGTCTATCTCCCGCGCCTTCTTTGTGGCGCGGTCCGTCGCCAAGTGGAGGAATGCGTGGATGTCTCGGTCTATCCTGGGGATCCGCGCGAGGCGGTGGATGGTCTTCTCCTCACAGCTGACCTCCTGCGAGGCGACCCGTCTGACCAGCTCGGCCACAGAGGGAGAGATCTCAGCCATGCGACCGCCCTCAGAATACCCTCGGTGCTCTAACCAGGCGCCCCTTGCGCCTGGGGACACCCTTCATGACCCCGTCGCCGTCGGAGGGGCCGACCTCGTCCCGCCTCAGGTTGGCTGGGGTAACCGTTGGTCCATCTTCAGCCGGACCCGCTGATCTATCGAGGACCTTGAAGTATTCTAGGATGGAGGAGAACTCAGAAAGCAAACGCTCCTCCTCGGAGGCTGTGAGGTTCAACCGGGAGAGGCCGGCGAGCCGCCTGACCGACTCTAGGCTCATGGTTGGTGATTGCCTTTCGGCCTTCTTGGTTCTAGGGGGCAAACCTGAGCTTACCCTCCTTCTTCGAGGTTAAAATCCTCGGCGCTGTAAAGTCTTCGTCGGTTTGATGTCCTCTCGAGAATAGATTGGAAGTTGGGCGGTTAAATTATTTCTTCACTTGATACCGCATGGCCGTCGCCGCCCTCGCACCCAGAACAGTCGCCAGAAAGGCCATCAAGCAGCGATACGAGCCTAAGCCCGGTGTCCTCACTCTCATGGAATCCTTCAGGTCCATCGTTAACGATTGCATACGCGTGGGACTGGAACACGATG
>JAPCJP010000073.1 GCA_027886885.1 Nitrososphaerota archaeon
CTGAACTTCCTGATCGTGAAGGTCGAGCCCTTCTTGGTCACCTCCTTGCCCAGGGTCATGTTGATCCTGCTTCCATCCGGGAGCGCCGCGTCCCTGATGGGCTGGAGGATGGAGATGTGCCTCCCGGAGAGCTGGGCGAGCCTGAGGATGAAGTTGTTCAGCTCGACCTCCTCGAAGACGACGTTCGTCCTGATCGACTCGAAGAAGCGGTGGAAGATGAAGAGAGGGGCGCCGGGGCCGTTGCAGCTGATGTCCTCGATGAGCCTGTCCCTCACCAGGGTGTCTATCTTCCCATACCCGATGTAGTCCCTCTCTATGTGGTAGAGTAGGCGCTTGTACTCCGTCTCGTTGAGCTTGAGGTTGTATATCCTCACGATGTCGCGGAAGGTCTCCTCCAGGAATTGGAGCTTGTCCTCGACCGTCGTTAGGACGGTGCCCACGTTGACCAGCATGTCGAAGGCTTCGGCGGCCTTCTTCATGACCTTCTGTTCGGATGGACCGAGCTGTGGCTCGACGGCCGTGTAGATCATCTCGCCGTTGTCGATGCGCAGGTTGACAAATTGGTACGGCTCCTTCACCGGGTAGATCACGCTCCCGTACTTCATGATGTCCTCGTAGGTCGGGACCAGGACTTTCTGCCCCTCGATCTTGACAAGCTCTGCGGCCGTCACGCCACGGCCGTCCGGGCGGCGACCCTTGTGCCCCAACCTTCCCCGCTTTTGCGATCTCCCTATGGCTCTCTGACCTACCGCCTCTTCTGGAGGTGCGAGAGTGCTTCGCCGCCTGGGCTTGCTACTGAAGCCAAAATTGTGGCCGGACTTTTGTCGGCGCGGAGGTGCCGCCGCCGGACTTACCGGAAGTGTCACCCGCTGAGCGCTAGCTCGTGCCGCCACCTGGGGGGCCGCGACCGGTGCCACAGGGGCATTGGAACTCGGTTCATCGACGGCCACAACCGCCTCAGGTTGTGTGGGAGTCGCTTGCTCCGTCTGAGTCTGAGTAACTGCCGTTTCTTCTGCTTGTCCTGTCTGCTGAGTCGGTGACTCCGTGACTGTCGTCGCGGCACCATCATCTTCGCCCTCCGGGGTCTGAGTGGTCTGCTGCTTCTTCCTAAAGGAGGGAAACTTCAAACGGGATTCTTCAAACTGCCGCCTCAGCCCGATTAAAGCTCTAAGTTCTTACTTTGAGTATGGGTTTCCGATGGTGGGAAACCGAGGTTTGAGCGGACGATGACTCTATTGCCGCGAGGGGTAAAGTTATCTCTCTGCATTTAGAAAAAGGAAAAGGGGAGGAATCCCGTCCCCGGGATTCCAATCAATCTATTGCTTATGCACTTGTGATGTCGTATTGGCTGTAGTATCCGTTGCTGGAGAAGGCCGCTTCCTGGTTGTAGCTGGTGACGTAGGAGAGGAACTGCTCTTCGGGCACTGTGGGTGTGCCGTTCGTCACAAGGTAGAAGCAGCGCGCGAGCCCTGTGGAGGGTGCGTGAGTGTCGGGGTAGCTTGCTGCCAGGCCCGTCAGCGTGAGCGGATCGACCAGGGCTGCGAGTTTCAGCGCCGCCTTGGAGAGAGTCTCTGCTGCGACGGTGCTACCACCGTTCTTGATGTATCCCTGAGCGCCTGTCGTCATGGTGACTGGCGCAGCGGTCAGACCGACTGGGTAACCACCCTTCGCAGACGTGAACGCTTGAGGCATGCCTACGCCGCAAGTCGTCTGAGGTGTGTGCGTTCCCGGACAGACTGATCCGCTTGCTGCGCCTTCGGCAAAGCCGAGGTCAACGAAGCCGATAGTGCCCGTGTGGGTGTTGACGTAGTTGAGTACGCCTGGGTTACCTGACTCGGTCAGGCCCGCCCAGTTGCCGCTTGTAGCCTGCTTGGCAGGGTGCTGGTTGAGGAAGGTTGCCATCTGGTCCTGTGTTCCAGAGTTGTCGCTCCTAGAGACTGCCGTGTAAGGTGGTGGCTGAGTTGCGCATGCCGAGAAGGCCACTGCCGCCCCGTCAGCTAGGGTGTAAGTGCCTGCAGCTGCTGTTGATGTGCAAATGGTCGTTGAAGGAGAGGAGTCTTCACCGGTAGCTCCGGTGGACGCAAGTAGGGTCGAGAAGTTCGGAGTCGTGGTCGCACATGCGCCCGCGTCGATGCCGAAGCTTCCAATCTGGTATATTGCGCTGAGGGAGTCTTGGCTGATGCCGAGGCACTCGTTAGGAGTGGCATCGGTAAGCATTCCGTTTGCCCCTGCGCCGTTCTCGATTGGGACCACAACGCTTCCTCCGATGAGGGTTGGGTTGATGGTCACGCCCTGGATGTCGTTGTTGACTACGTCAGTCTCTGCGTTGTTCACCGCGCTGGCGGATGAGGCCGAGCCGATGTTCAGCGCGCCGGAGATCACACCCTGCATTCCTGCGTCGCTACCGCCCTGCGATAGGACGAGGGTTATGTGGTACTGGGCAGTGAAGCCAGCTTGGACTGCTTCCTCGATTGGGTAGATAGTGGTGGAGCCGCCGATGAAGAGCTGCCCTTGGGTGCCCGACCCGGCGCCTTGGACGTTGGCCTGTCCTGATGTGTCGCTCGAGACGCGGCTCACGATGAGCCCGACCGCGATCGCTCCCACGATCGCAACGATGATCAATATCAAAGTCGCGACTACTGGAGAGACGGCCCGTGCTTTCCTGAAGATTCTTTTGGATAGTTGTTTTTCAGTTTTTCGTACGTTGTACATGTTCCGTAGCAGACACTTGCCGCCGAGCGAACATTAACCCGCGCGTGGTATTATTCTCTCGCCCCACTGCGTTAATCATAATTGATGCGAACCGCAAGAAATACCTAAATCATATTCCAAGTCTGCATTTGGGAATCTAAACCCTAAATGCGTGACCGGCTGAACGCCTGCTACGCTGTTCGCGTTCCTTTTCGAAGAGGACTCTCTCCCTGAGATGCGGGAGAGTCCGTTGACCGGAGCAGGCTTGGCAGGCCTTGTTAGACGGGTCGTGGCTTGACACGTCTCGTTTTAGGAGGAATCTGTTATCAATCATATGCGTACTCGCCCTCGCTTCGCTCGTCCTTCACCTTCTTTTCGCGCTCGGCCAACAGACCTACTCCTTTCCCGACGACCTGACCTACGTTAGCGCGGCCATCCACGTCGTGCTGGGGAACCCCTGCGCCCC
The DNA here is from genome assembly GCA_027886885.1 of Nitrososphaerota archaeon. Lineage (GTDB taxonomy): Archaea > Thermoproteota > Nitrososphaeria > Nitrososphaerales > Gagatemarchaeaceae > Gagatemarchaeum. The sequence goes on from JAPCJP010000073.1 coordinate 3,158, forward strand.
CGTTGCCAACAACGAGTGCAACTACGAGCATCCGCCCCTCGCCAAGCTCATCCTGGCCCTTGGCTTCGAGGTCTTCGGGAGGACCCAGGTGATAGGGCAGGAGGTGGGCGTCGGGATAAACCAGTTGGGCGGGCGCTTCTTCCAAATCGTGATGAACGCGGCCGCAGCTCCTATGCTATTCCTACTCGTAAGGAAGACCTCGAAGGACGAGAAGTTGGCGTTCTTCGCCGCGCTCTTCCTGCTCGTCGACCCCCTGTACTTCGCGGTCTCCACGAGCGCGCTACTCGACAACGCGATGGTCTTCTTCGCCTTGGCGGCCTTGCTCTCGGATGCATACGGCTCCGAGTTCGGCGGGGGCGGGCCCGTCCTCACGGGGGCGCTCCTAGGCCTATCACTCCTCTCCAAGGAGACCGCGATATTCATTCTCGCCGCCTTTCTGAGCTACGTCCTCCTGATTCGGGACGGCGGGTGGCGAAAGGCGTTTACGCTGAGCGTGATGGTGTCGATCTCTTGTGCGGCCGTCTTCCTAGTCGGGCTCGAGGCGTTTGACCTCGCTTTCACCCAGTTCCCCAGCGCTCTTTCCCAGCTTGGTGTGATGCTCCATTTTCAGGTTGGGACGGGCCAGAACCAGCTCCAGTTCCTCTCCGCGAGCGCAGACTGCACCAACCAGGGGGTGGTCTGCCCTTTCGCGAGGACCCTCGTGCCCCACTTCCTCATCGCCCAACTCCCACCATGGCCAGTGATAAATGGCCAGTGCCCCGAGTGCTGGGGAGGGACCAACCCCCTGGACTGGCTCACCTACATCCCCCCAGTGGTCTTCCCCACCGACTTGGTGCTGGCCGTGAACTACCCCCTCGTCTGGCTCTCCTTCGTGTGGGTTCCCCTGGCGGTTCTCGCCTTCAGGCTCCTGCGCTCGACCCCCGAGGGCAAGGTGCTCATCCTGGCGCTCCTCCTCTTCATCTGGAACGTCGGCTCGAACATCTGGCTCTTCGAGGGCTTAGGGAGGGCTGTCTTCGAGTGGTACATCTTGCCGGCTGTCCCGGCCTTCGCGATCGGGGGTGCCTACCTGGTGACCCGTCCCCGAATCCCAAGGCCGGCCGCTGTCGTCATCGTCGGGTCGGTCCTGCTCGGAGCGACCCTCCTTTCACCCCCGGCGTTCGCATCGCTCTTTCACGTCTAGGGGACTTCCGGTCTGAGTGGGATGTTCGGCGTCGCAGCCGAGACTCCCGCCAAAGAAACTGCGGGAAGTTCCGGTGGAATAAAATCCTAGAGTTTTCGCGCCGCTGCGAGGGCATCCTTCCGTATCTTCCGCGCTTCCGCTATTGCGTCTTTCCGAACCGTCGCGGCTTCTGCCAGCGCGTCCTTGTAGGCCTTCCTAGCCGCTTCCTTGGCATTCTTGAAATCCTTGCGCGCTTTTGCTCTAACTTCTTTCTTGCTTGACATATACTCACCTCCAATCTGGCTGCTTCGTCTTGATGTTATCCATCCAGCTCTCCGACCTGCACTATTCTTTCACTGAATAGATAAATTCTTGCATCTCTTGATTCTGAAAAATCTTTGCGTAGCGCGGGTTGATCACGAAATCATGAGGTATTCCATGATTGTCCGACCATGCGAAAGACTTTACGGAATTATTCCGTGACAGTCCTTAAAGACGTGAAGGAGGACGCCCAGCAGTCCTCGCATGTCCTTCGAATACAGAGAAGAGAACGCCAAGGACACGAAGCGAGAAGCGCAGGGTGAGTGGTAAGTTCACTAAACGAGCAGGCCGCAAGAGAGGCAAGGTGTCGCCGCTTCAAAGGCGCGGAGTCCAAGCCACAATAGCAGTGCTCGTTATCGTCGCGGTGGTGGGCGTCGTAGTTTTCCACCCGGCCTCGTCTGGAACCGGGACTGTGACGAGCTTGTCATCAGGGACCCCTTGCAGTTCGCCAACCCCGGTAGACCCCGTCCCGTCGCTGGCTAACGAGAGCGTCATCAACACCATGCACAATCTAGCGAACGGAAGCATCAGGTCGCTGGCTTTCATCATGCAGCCGGGGGCCACAGCCACTCTCTGCATCCACTACGATGCTAACCAGACCTTTACTGCCCAAGGCTTGAACGCCGACGCGGTGACCGTGAATGCCTCAAGCCCCGCCAACGGATCGAAGCCTTCAGTCTCTGTCGCGCCGGGCGTCAGTTTCAAGCTTGACTCCTTCAGCACAGGCTCAAGCGGGGGTAACGTGATGTATACCATTACGACGGCAGACGCGAGCGAAGGATTCTACTCGCTGAGTTACCCGGGTCAGTGCGAGTTGGTCCCGTTCGCGGTGGCAATTGGGAATTCGCCCCTGTCGTCGTTCGAGTTCCCCGGGTTCTTCACAGCTCCAAATTGCCCGTTGCAAGCGCCGTTCACAGGATACACAAACATCACAGGCTTCAGCGGGATGACCACTGTGTGGCTCACGGGCTGACTGGACGGCCGGAATGGATTGAAAGCGGCGGTTTCCTGCCCTTTGGATTGACTGCTCACTTCCGAAAAGACCTCGGCTAGCCGAACTTGCCGGCAACGTAACGCCGAGTCAGTTCTTCCTTGGGTTCCAAGAACATCGTATCGGTAGCGTCATGCTCCACCACCTTCCCAAGATACATGAGGGCGGTGCTGTCCGAGACCCGGGCTGCCTGCTGGAGGTTGTGAGTAACAATCACGACGGTGTACTGGCTCTTCAACTCGACGACTAGGTCCTCAATCTTTGCCGTCGTCAGCGGGTCCAGCGCCGAGCAGGGCTCGTCCATCAGGAGCACCTCGGGCTTCACCGCAAGCGCGCGAGCGATGCAGAGCCGCTGCTGCTGCCCACCTGAGAGGCTGGCGCCGGAGCTGCCGAGCTTCTCCTTGACCTCGTCCCAGAGCGAGACCTTCTCCAGCGAGGTCTGGGCCACCTCGTCGAGGACCTTCTTGTCCCACCGGGCCGTCTGTTTCAGGCCGGCCACGACGTTGTCCCGGATGGAAAGGTTGGGGAAAGGGTTCGGCTTTTGGAAGACCATCCCCACGCGCCGCCGGATGTCGGCGGGGTTTGTGCCGTCGCCGTAGATGTTCGCCCCGTCGAGCTTGATCTCCCCCGTCAGGCGGCTGTTCGGGACGAGGTCGTGCAGCCTGTTCATCGTACGGACCAGGGTGGACTTGCCGCAGCCGGAAGGCCCGATGATGGCGGTGACCCTTTGCCTCTCGACCGAAAAGTCCACGTCGTAGAGGACCTGCTGTTTGCCGTACCAGACGTTGAGGTTCTTGATTCCGATGATGGGCCCCGCGCTCGAGGGCTGCTCCTTCGCCCCCTCCTCGCCCATCCGAGCCTGCTCACTGGACATAGCGAACCCTGCTCCTCGTGATAGCCCGGACGAGCACGTCTATCCCCAGCACGGTCAGTAGGAGTATAAGGCTGGCTCCCCAGGCCTGCGACTGCCAGACCTTGAAAGGCGAGGTGGCGTACTGGTAGATCAAGAGTGTCAGGGACGCCGTGGGCTGGTTGAGCCCCGAGAACCAGAGCGTGCTCCCGAGCGTGGTCAGCAGGAGCGGGGCAGTCTCGCCTGTCGTACGGGCGATGCCGAGGAAGACCCCCGTCACTATGCCGGCCCTCGCGTTCGAGATCACGGTAATGGTCGTGCGCCACCTCATAATGCCGAGCGCCGCCGAGGCCTCCCTTATCGAGTTGGGGACGAGCTTGAGGGCCTCGCTCGTGGTGTTCGAGACGATTGGCATCATTATCACGCCCAGCGCCACGCCTCCCGCGAGCGCGGAGAAGCCGTGTCC
>JAPCJP010000023.1 GCA_027886885.1 Nitrososphaerota archaeon
GGCTTCAAGCCTCGGGCGCTTGAGATCCCCGGTTCAAATCCGGGCGACCCCACCAACCCATCCCACCAAAATTGCACACGCGAGGGATTCTCGTGAAGGCTTAAAGCGAACAGGGGGTGTTTTGCGCGCATGGACACGGACCCGCTCGTCAAACGTAACCTGGAGCTCATGAAGACCTTGGACGACGCTTGGAATGCCGGACCTGGTAGCCCACTTTGGGACACGTTCAGGCAGCGTCACACAGAGAACGTCGCGGTCTACTGGCCGGGTCAGTCCGACCCTACCATAGGACGGCACAATCACGACCTGGAGGCCGTCGAATTCTTCAAGACCTTTCCCGACAACCATCTGATTAACAACCCCTACAAGATATTCTTCGGTCAGGGAGACCATACCTGTACCGTGGCGGATTTCTCCGGCACCATGAAGGGCCCAATGAAGGTTGCCGGTGGCAAAGTTATTCCTCCCACGAACAAGACTTTCCACGTCGAGTTCTGTACCATTGCCCACTGGAACAGCAACGGTGAGATACTCGAGGAGCGACTCTTCTACGACCTCGTCGGATTGATGAAGCAAATCGGTTTGTCCTAGAGCCCGGAGAGATAGCTGACCCATGACGCGAGTGGTCGGTCACTTCGACCTCGATTATTTTTACGCCCAGGTGGAGCAGATCGAAGACCCTACGTTGCGCGGGTTACCGGTCATCGTCTGCGTGTATTCCGGGCGCACCGAGGACAGCGGGGTGGTGTCCACTGCAAACTACGCCGCTAGAGACCTCGGTGTAAAGTCGGGCATCCCGATTACCGTGGCGAAGAATCGGCTCAAAGGAGTGGAGGCCAAGTTCATACCGATGCACCGAGAGAAATACGAAGCCTATTCGGAGCGCATCATGCTCCTGGTAAGAGAGAGGACCGACATGCTCGAGCAGACCGGCATAGACGAAGCCTTCTTCGACATAACCTCGAGGTCAGGGGGCAGCTTCGAACGCGCCAAGGAAATCGGCCTGGAGATCAAGCGACAGGTGTTACAACAAGAGAGGCTTACCTGTTCGATTGGCCTCGCCCCCAACATGATCGTGGCCAAGCTCGCCTCGGACTATCAAAAGCCCGACGGCTTGACAGTGGTCGTTCCAGAGCAGGTCAAGGGCTTCATGGCGCCGATGCCAGTCGACAAGCTCTATGGCATCGGGAGCAAGAGCTCGGCGCTAATGAGGGAACTGGGCGTGACCACAATCGCCGATTTGGCGAAGGCCGACCTCACGCTTCTTGAGGGTCCCTTTGGTCGAAGACTCGCTCTCCAGCTCCACGACGCGGCGAACGGAACGGATGAACAACCCGTCGTCGAGAGGGGGGAGGCGACCCAGCTGAGCAGGATAATAACGCTGAAGAAAGATTCTAGGGTTGTGGAGGAGATCCTTGAGCAACTCACCCCGGCAATCGAGGACCTCCACAAAAGGGTCATCGAGAAGAGACTCTTCTTCAGAAGCATCTCGATCATCGGCATCCTCCCGAACCTCTCGGTGAGGAGCCGGACGAAGACCCTGGAGAAGCCCACCGCTGAGATGTCCGCCGTCAGGGACAACGGCATCTCGCTGCTTTCCTCGTTGCTCGCCGAGACCGGTGAGATAAGGAGGGTCGGGATCAAGGTGGCGGACCTCACGGAAGCAAGCGAACAGAGTTCCTTGGCGGATTTCCTGCGGTGATAGAGGTGGGCGAGCTACAACCGAATCAGACCAGGGAGGAGTTCGCATCCCGCTTCTCGAAGTATTCGGGTTACAAGGGGCAGTTCGAGAGGGCCATCGACGCCGTGCTGGGCGGGTGCGTGAAGGAGCATGTCTTTTCCCCCAGTGGTAGGACGGTCTACACCGTCGTAGGAAAGGGCGGAGAGGAGTTCATAGACCCGGAGAAGCCTTTCTGCTCCTGCAAGAACTTCTTCTTCGGCGTGCTAGGAGGAAGAAACCAAACGTGCTACCACCTTCTTGGCTACGCGATCGCACGGGACGCGGGCAGACTCGACAAGGTCGGTTTCCACGACGAAGAGTTCGAGTCGTTCATCGCGTTGCTGCTCCGCGACCTAGCCGAGGCCGATTGACCCTGGCGGTAGATTGAGAGCCACGGGTGGGATTTGATCCCACGACCGCCTGATCGACGCCTTCTCGGCTCTTACAAGGCAGGTGCTCTACCAGACTGAGCTACCGTGGCAGGTGTCCCGCTCAGATTGAAGGATGTTTTATGTCCTTTGTCTAATCCTCTGACAATCACCCGGAAGTAAGCAGGTAGGAGTTGATCTTGGCTCCCTCAACCTCCAGGAGCAACCCCTTCAGTATTCCAGAGTTGTACTCGCTGCCGGGGTTGAAACAGACGGTTCTCCCTATCTTTACGACCCCTCTCGACTCATGAATGTGCCCGTGCATCCCAGCCAGCGGCTGGTACCTCTCTATGCTGTTTCTGACGGCGGTACTTCCAGCAGAAATCATCGAAACACTCCCTCCTGATATCACCGGTTTTAGGTCCTGGTCCAACTTGGGGGCCTGGTCGATTACGGTGTTTATTGGAGGAACGTGCAGGTTGAACAGGGCTTTCTTCATGTCTTTGACCCTGGCCGCCATCACATCGATCTTCTCCTGTAGAACCGACTCATCGACCTCTCTCGGACTGTTCCAGGGCGTGTGATTGGCGTAGCCAAGGGTTATCATTTCATGTTCGCTGTCGATTTGTACGACCTTCTCTTCCGGGTTGATGACGTATGTCGCAGAGTTCAAGGCCTGGTCTATGTCGAAGAAATCATCGTTCCCCGGCGAGACATAACAACTGATGCCAGACCCCTTCAACCTCTCCTCGGCTAGCTTCATCCAGCCATCGACGCTCTCCCTCATGAGCCTCTTGAAGAGACCAGTGACCAGCTCTGGCTTCGCAGAGAGCTCTTCAAACTCCTTCGGGTCAGTGACGTAGGGGTAGAACCCAGAGTCCTTGATGTTCTTGATAGCCTCATCCAGTTGCTCCTTTGACTTGAGAGTGTAACGCGTCCCACCATACTCGCAAACATAATCACCATTCTCCTGCCTGATCAGGGGGACAATCATCTTCCCTGTGATATCGCCGCCCAATACAAGGACGCCGACCTTGTAGAACTTGCCGGCATTGATGAACTTCCGAAAACACCTATCAGAACCGTGCACGTCGGTTACGAAGAATATCCTGCACTTTGGCAATGTGTTAGCCCTCACTGGGCGGTTTAATATCTCTCAGCAAGTACCCAACCCATTCAAGTCGCTATGCGGGAGTCGACTACCTCCCTATCGGCTTCAGGCAGCTCGTACCAGCGAACTCGTTCACCCACTTTAGCCCGCATCTTCCACTTGACGCTCTTCGGAGCCTCCTCGATCATATTTCTCAATCTGAGCGTTCTTTCTAGGACCAACTTCTTCTCGCTATCATCCAAGCCATGGGCCTCGACAGCACCTGGGATCCGGTCGAGGTTGATGGAGAATGTCTTGTACACACCCCAATCCTCGCTACAAAGCTTGGCCAGGAAGCGACCATCAATGGTCTCATGTGAAGTGCTATCGTCGACTACATCATGGTCGATGAACATGCTGATGATGTCTTTGATGTCTTTCTCGTTGATTTCCACAATCTGGAGTTTCGTGGCCAGCATGTCTGCTAGAGAGAGAGTGTAACGGTCAAGTTCGAGCCTATCCTTGAAATTGAACTTATGGCTCATCTCGAATACATCCAAGAAGATGTCCACGCGCCTTTGCCGTGGGATGTCATTGAAGATTAGTCTCCTCGAGCCCTGCATGGCGTTGAATCTCTCCCTCGGGGCGTACCCCAGGTCCATGAAGAGTCGTTTTATCTCCCCCGACTGCTTGGCGCGACCCATGAAATCTACGTCTACGTAGTTCCTCTGAAGGGTCCGATGCTTGGCGGAGGGACATCGGAAGTAGAACGATATGCCCCCGAACAGCCTGAGCGTGATTTTCTTTTGCTCGGCTTGTTCCATAATCCTCTTGGCCTCATCTATGGGGCTCTCAAGAGTCGGCATCTTGGCACCGAGCCGCGGGTTTTCTTTTAACCTTGCCGGAAAAAGACCTCTTCGATAAGCTAAAACAAGGGCAATCCGCGCGCCAAGGGTTCATGGAAAGCAGAGAGTTGGGGAGAACAAAGGAGCGCGTCCCCGTGATAGGGATGGGTACATGGGCCATGGGAAGCGGTTCGGCTGAGAAGAACAAGGAGGAGCTCATGGCTCTTGAGAAAGGCATCGAGTTAGGCATGGATTTCATCGATACTGCCGAGTCCTATGGAGCGGGAAGGTCAGAGACCCTCGTCGGGAGGGCGATTAGGGACGTTAGGGACAAAGTCTTCCTGGCGACCAAGGTCTCTCCGGAACATTTCGGCTACGAAAATATCATGAAGTCCTGCCAGGCAAGCCTGGAGCGTCTCGATGTCAAGTACATCGACCTCTATCAGTTGCACTGGCCCAACCCTCGCATCAACATACGAGAGACGATGAAGGCCATGGACGACCTGGTCGCGCAGGGAAAGGTCAGGTACATTGGGGTCAGCAATTTCTCCGCCGAGCAGACCGCAGAGGCGCAAGAATCACTGCCGAGAAGTGAACTCGTCTCCAATCAGGTCAGATACAGCCCGAACTCCCGCGAGATAGAATCCGAGCTCATCCCATTCTGCCAGAAGGAAAAGGTCTCGATTATCGCCTATAGCCCCCTCGACACCGGCGATTTCCGGATAGACCAGATACCAGAAGGCCTCCTCAGGAAGTATGACTTGACTCCTGTCCAGATGATACTGAACTGGGTGGTCTACAAGGATGGGATAGTTACCATACCAAAAGCGGGCGCGGTGACCCACGTTGAAGAGAACTCGAAATCGGTGGACGTAAAACTCTCAGAGACGGATTATCAATCGCTCTCAAAAGCCTTCCACTGAACGACGCCAGTCAGCTGATGTGGTGCATTCTCGTTAGATCGGCAGAGTAGCCCTTCAACTTCTTCGGAACTTCTATTTTGATTGAATCCTTGAGTGCTAGCCCTTTCTCGCGCTTGGTCTTCCAAACTTCGATGTTAAACTCCATGAGTTCCTGGCTCTCTGCCTTCGCGACCTTATGCTGCCCTGCTTCAGGGAATGATTCGAGGTGTATGGTCTTGGAGCCGTATAGTCTTCTCCAGATGTGGTCGGTTATGTGGGGAGTGATGGGGGCCAATAGCAGCAACATGCTCTTCATGATAAGGTGAAGTGTATATCGCGCCGCATCGCGGTCTTCCCCCCTCCCGACGTCCCCGTAAGCTCTTCCCTTGACCATCTCGATGTAGTGCGCCGCGAAGACGTTCCAGAGGAACTCCCTGATTTTCGTGGACGGCACGAAGAGGTTGAAGTCCTCGTAACCTTCCTTGCATTCCTTGATGAGGCTGGCGAGTTCGGCCAGTATCCATTCGTCGGTCTGGGTCAGGGTCTCAGGGCGTTTCGGCTCGGGAAAGTTGCCGATGAACCTTGCAGTGTTCCACAACTTCGTCAGAAACTTGCCTGCACCAGCCACTCTATCCTCGCTCAGCCTGAAATCATAACCCAGGTTGGCTTCTGAGGCCCCCCAGAATCTGAAGGCATCTGCACCATACTTCTGCAATAACGGTTCTGGATCCATAAAGTTCCCCAGGCTCTTCCTCATCGCTCGTCCGCTCGCGTCCTGACCGAGGCCCCCTATCCACGCGTGCTCAAAGGGGGCTTTCTCGGTGAGAAGATAGCACTTCAACATCGAATAGTAGAGCCAGGTCCTGATGATGTCCTTTCCCTGAGTGCGGATAGACGCGGGGTAGGTGGCTTGATGAAATGCCTGGTCCCGGTTCCACTTTGTCACAAATAGAGCTGAGATGCTCGAATCCATCCAGGTATCGAAGGTCTTGGTCTCCCCGATGAACTTCTGGTTTCCACACTTAACGCACTTCTTGAACGGGGACTCGTCCTTCCAGGGTCTGTAGTATCTTCCGGGTTTGGGGACGTGAGGCTCGTTGCACTTGCTGCAATACCATATTGGAATCTCGGTGGCGTAGTACCTGTTCCTAGATATCGGATAATCGGTGGTGAGCGAATCAATCCAGTTAGAAAGTATCTGCCTGTGCATATCAGGATGGAATTCCATGGCCTTCGCTAGCTTTCTTAGCTTCGGAAGAAACTCGAGCTGTTTCAGGTAGTATTCCTGCATCGGTATGATCTCGATGGGCGTATGGCTCCTTTCGCAAAGAGGGGTCCTGTGCTGTATCTGCTCCACCTTGGTTGCTATCTTCGCTTCCTGAAGTTCCTGTATGATTTGCGAGCGCGCATCCTTCACGGTCATCCCGGCATACTTGCCGGCAGCGGCCGTCATCTTGCCGTCGGAGTCTATGGCAACTATCTCCCTCAACCTCAGCTCCCTGAAGAGCTGCACGTCATGATAATCTCCGTAACTGCATATCATCACAGCGCCGGTCCCGAAGCTCATGTCGGCGCTGGGGTGCGCTGCCACCGGTACCTCGTTGCCAAACAATGGGACGATCACCTTCCTGCCCACGAGATCCTTGTATCGTTCATCTTCCGGATGGACGATGACCAGCTGACAAGCCTCGAGCAGTTCCGGCCTGGTAGTGGCGACTAGCAGTTCCTCGTCGCTGGCTTTCACTTTGAACCTGTTGGTGACCAGATAGGTGGGGCGTTCCTCGTATTCTATTTCGGCGTCGGCCAACGCGGTACCGCAATCGGTGCAGTAGACGTTAGGCCGGTTCGCTATGTAGATCAGTTTCTTCTCCCAGAGTTCAATGAAAGACCACTGCGTCAGCTTCCGGTATTCTTCAGAGTCGGTACGGTATTTGTTTTCGAAGTCTCCCGAAATGCCCAGCTTCTTGAGGAGCTCGAGCATGTACGCTTCTATGTCATCCAAGGCATGTTTGCATAAAGTGATGAACTCGTCACGGGGCGTCTTTCTAAGCTGGATCCTGTACTTCCGCTCTGTCGCGATCTCGACCGGAAGGCCGTTCCGGTCTATCCCCACAGGATAGAGTACGTTGTAGCCCCTCATGCGCGCGGACCGGGCAACCATGTCAATCTGCGAATACTGCGTCAGAGCGCCTGGGTGCCAAGGCTTCCCCGAAGGATAGGGAGGGGGAGTGTCGAGGACAAAGTTAGGTTTTTTGTCTTTATTCGGCTCAAAACGATAATTGTTCTCGGTTTCCCAGAGTTTCCTTAACTCTTCTTCAAGACCAGGATTCCAGTTTGTGCCCTCAAGTTTGGGAACTGGTTGTGCCTCCAAGTCTTCAGCGTCTTCCTGAAGGCTGGTATTTAGCGATTAGTGGGGGATATGGGAGCACCGGCACCTATCCCGTTTTTCCTCGTCAATAACAGCAGAAATTAAATACGAATAGTTCCACTACCAAAGCGAAAGTCTTTGGCAATCTGGGAGTGTTATCGATGCTCGCACAAGGTTGAGATGGAGAACCCTCCCGACGAATGCCCAAATTGCCACTATTCTGTGAGTTTCTGGATAAGCCACGTGGAGGAGAAGCCACCGACCCTTGGAGATTTCGTGAGAAGGGATCTCCTGAAGCTCGATGGGAACGAATCAGTTTGGGACGCTGCGAAGATGATGAAGGAACACGACACGGAGAACGTCATCGTGACCATTAACGGAGAACCTACGGGGATGGTGACGGAACGCGACATACTCTACAAGGTCGCTGCAGAGGACCTGCCGGCCTCCAAAGTCCTATTGAGGAAGGTCATGTCGACGCCTCTTATCACTGTTCCCTCAGACACTCCGGTTACCGACGGGCTGAAGATAATGGCCGAGCGCCACATCAGGCGGTTAATCATCACAGAAGGCGGTAAGCCGATAGGAATCGTGAGCCACAGGTCGATCCTGGGTGGTAGCTTCAGAGCGACCCACGCTTCTGACCAGACTCAACCTGGTCGCACCTAGAAAAAGCGGGTCAACCAGCCGTTTGGGTCCTGTTCCGCGTCACTTCCTTCGGTAGAAGCGAGTACAAATCGGGATGCTCCGTCTTCAGCTTGTTCAGCGTAGGTGGCATGAGACCATTCCTCTTGGCCCTCCTCACGTTGTACTCGATGAAGCGCTTCATCGCCCGGGTCTCGCCCTTGGCCGCGACAAAAACGCGGATTTTCTCGACAGCATCCCCCTCCTCCAGCTTCTTTACATTCACAAGGTATGGAGCGAGGACCATCCAGGTCAACCTGTGCCTACCATCGGAGACCGGATGGCTCAGCAGCTCCTCAACATACAGGTAACCTCGCGTCGACCTCACCTTTGGGGGCGGGAGGTAGGGCGTTATCGAGTCCCTGAGGGAGAAGAGCTGCTTAGGGAATGGGACCTTTCGCAGGTTCTTCACTCCCTCGTAGACTATCCTTTCTGAAAGGTCGCCCAAAAGGTCGTTGGCACCGTTGTCCATGAGGTAGACCACACCTCCGGCGAGGGCTTGGTTGACCAGCTTCCACCGTTGCAGCTTGGTCAGTTCGAAGCGCGTCACTGCGACCAGGTAGTCCTCGACCAGCATCGTGAAATCATAGCCCAGTGCGGAGGGACCGCCTGGAGACATCTTTACACCAAAACACTCATTGAAGATGACGGGTTTTGCCTGCGGCTTCTCCATGATGAAGAGCCTTTTCGCGTAATCTCCCTCCTTTTCCGCGAACTTCTGGCCAAGGTACGTATCCTGACTCGCAACCAGGGCGGATACGAAGAAGCTAGAGAACTCTATGAGTTCAGAGACATGGGGTTCGTACCTGACGCGCCCTATCGAACTTAGGAGTCTCGTCTCTGTCTGCTTGAGAACCTCGGCGCTGGAGAAGCTTTCCTCGATCGGCAGCTTGTCGAAGAACTTTCTTGATTGCGGAGCGAACGGGTACTTTACCATTAACTGGGAAAGCGACGGCTGCTCCTGCGACAATTGCACCAGAAAATCGGGATTTCTCTATTAAGAGTTTGCATGACCCAAGGTCGACAAAGGACCGGACCCCTTAGCCCCTCCTCGAGGTAGAGACTATCGAGAGGACATCCCTGTCCCTAAGTGTGTAGTCCGTGGGAAGGTGCAACCCCGTCCTGACATCGACGGCATAGAGCAAGCCCTTGTGGAGGTCTGTATGGACACTCTCCGCCAGATCGTCCAGTGTCGAACCCGCGGGTAGCAGGTAGACGTCGGGGAGGACGTTGCCGCTCTTGTCGGTCAACTTCTCTGGGTCTGCCACCGGGTACAGGGCGTTCATCTTGAGCAGCTTGAAGGTGGTGATGTTCAGGGCGAACTGCACCCCTGTCCTTAGGTACTCTCCGAAGACCTTCCTCCTGATGTACGCCAGGGCGGTCCGCTGAGCGTCGTTGAGCTCCTGGGGCTTCAGGACCTCGAACCTCTCCTCCCCCGGGATGTACTTTATCCATCCCTTCGTCTGCGCCCTTCTCAGGGAGAGCTCCGCCTCGCCGCTCGTGGGCACCACGATCAGGTCCTTGTAGTGTTCCCTCAGCTTCTGGAAGTTCTCGGCCGCGCTCGGGAGGTCCATCTTGTTCGCTATGATGAGAGTAGGTTTCGATACGTCGCGCAGGACCCAGCAGAAATTCTGAATATCTTTTTCGTTCCAGTTTTCGATTTCTTTGTCGCCGAGCAGCGCCTCGCTAATGGCGAAATTCACGTGCTCCTTCTTCACCCCGATACCCTGCATCACCTCGGTCACGGCGGTGGCAAGGTCGGCGCCGGGCAGCTTGGAAGATTTGGCTATCTTGACCAGGTTGCTCTGGAACATCTTGGTGTACCAGAGAACAAGCTCCAGTTCGACGTCGGCGAAATCGGCGATTGGGTCCCCATTCCCCGGTTCCGTGACCTTTCCATCCTTGTCCACACTCCCAGATGCATCTACCACGTGGAGCAGAGCATCAGATTGGGCGGCCACCGATAGGAACTGGTTCCCCAAGCCCTTACCCATCCAGGCCCCCTTGATCAGTCCCGGTAGGTCCGTCACCTCTATTGGGATGAACCTCCACCCCTCCTCGCATTTGGAGTTCTTCGGATTATCCTTCACGCCGAACTCTTTGTGCACACAAAGTGTCTCCACATCAGCCACCGCTGTGTTGGGAGACTTTGTGGTGAACGGGTAGTTCGAGATCTCAGCCGACTGAAGTGTCATCGAATTGAAGAGGGTGGTCTTTCCTGCGTTGGTCTTTCCGATTATACCTATCTTTATCATTGGTGACCCACATTTTGGGTCTCGTCGTTCTACTTATCGGTTGCTCAAGATTCCTAGGGGGATTAAGTCCTGTACCTCAGGAACCCGCCGACCCCTCCGAAGGACTTCAGCATCATCCCTTCCTCTGTCCCAGAGGATATCATCTCCACTCTCGCGCCGACCTGGATGGCCTTCTCTTCGAGCGTGTCGACCACGTCAGCGTCGCTGGTCTCATAGTCGGTGGAACCGCACTTCACGCAGGGCTCGCCAAGCATCGTCTGGGTCGCCTGAATCTTCTGTGGGCTCTGGACTACCTTCTCCTTCACCGTCTGGCAGTTCTTGCAGACCATGGTGATCTTTGACGTGTTGAGGTCGTCTGAGCAGAGAATCGTCTCGATGTTGTTGCGGTTCAGCGCCTCGAGGACCCTCGGGAGGCCATAGACCGCCAGCCCGTTGGGTCTGGAGACCTCGCCGAGGAACTTCTGGACCAACTTCTTCTCTTCGACCAGCCTCACGTTCTCGAGCTTGTCCGATGCCTTCTCGACGATTTCACGGATACCCTCTCTTCCAGAGTACGATGTGTCGATGACCTCGATGACGTTCTTCTGGAGCCTATAGTCCAGATATCCGTTCTTCAAGAAGTTCTCTTTGGTCGGCCCCGGCCCGCCTACGATTATCCCTCCAACGTGATAATCGTTGATGAATATCCTGGTCGCATGTTCGGAGACGCGGTTGAAGAAATAGGTGATCTCCATCTCCCTCCCTCTCTCGTATCTTCTGGCGCTCTGTCCTCCCTTCCTGGTCTTCCCAGAGATCCCGGAGGTCATGGTGTCCACTACGTCGAGCCTGTCTCCCGAGAGTATGCCCATACCGACGTCGTTGGAGTCGATCGAGAGGATGCCGTAGACCTTCTCGTCCTTCAGCATGTCTCTCAGGTACTCTATGTGGAAGTGGTCGTCGCACATGTACAGAAACGTCGTGACCGCCTTGGGCGGGACAATTTCGTTCATCCGTATCACTTCGCTCCCGGGACCGTTGGTAGGCAGCGCCCCACAGAAGATTATCAACCCTGTCTCGGGGGTCTCCCGATACAACTTCAGTCGCTGCATCGATTTGGTCAGGGCGTCTTGTACGTGATTCCTGGTCGTGTCTGACTTTATGTTCCCGGCCGTCCCCCACTCGTTCCTGAGATACGCTATTACCTCATGAATCGGTTTCTTCGGGGGGATGTAGAGGGTGACGAGTTCGGTACCTCTACCCTCCTTGCTGGAAAGTTCCGATATCGCCTTTCTAATCTTGTATAGCCTCACTGAGTCTGCTTTGCTCATTAAGTATGGTAACCTCTCAGTCAGGCCAGCACGAAAGCATCAAAATCGCAGAAACCACAGAGGTTCATCGGTACGACTACACAATCGTCTCCCTCTCTGCCTTATAAGAGCTATGATTAGATTGAATAACCGAACACATGTATTGAGGCGCCGGTCACATTGAAGATAGTGCTGCGCATAGGCGGTTCCATACTCGGGTCTCCTCCCGATTCCGCGACAGTCCTGGCCTACGCCAGCATAATCCACAAGCTCATCGAACAAGGCAACGAGGTCGCGGTCGTGGTTGGCGGGGGCAAAATAGCCAGGGAGTATATCGAGGCCGCGAGAAGCCTCGGCCTTTCCCGCAGCGCCCAAGACTCCGTAGCCATACAGGCATCTAGGCTCAACGCTAGGCTGGTTGGACTCAAGCTCGGCGCACCTTCGGTGCCGACCAGTGTCGGCGGGATGGTATCGAGGCTCAGGAAGAGACGCATCGCTGTCATGGGAGGTCTCAAGCCGGGAATCACGACGGACACCGTGGCAACCCTAATCGCGGAAGCTTGGCATTCAGACGCCCTGATCAAGGCGTCGAATCAGGATGGGATTTACACGTCGGACCCGAGAACCGACAAGAGCGCAAGACTCCTGCACAAGGTCTCCTACCAACGGCTCGTCGAGATTCTCGGCGGGACGCATTCGCCGGGCATCCACAGCATAGTGGACCCTGTGGCCGTAGAAATGATAGCCAAACAAAGAATCAGGCTCATCGTCGTCAACGGAGAGCGTCCAGAGAACGTCCTTGACGCAGTCGAGGGAAGGGCTGTCGGCACCCTGGTGTCATAGGGCCGAGACTAGCAAGCAGTGATGACACAAAGGTCGTTCACGTTCGTGCCGGTCGGTCCCGTCATGATCAGGTCACCAAGTTCCTTGAAGAAGGGGTAGCTGTCGTTGCGTTGGAGATGCTTTCGCGGGTCCAGCCCCAGAGCTCGAGCCCTATCGATCGTATCCCCGTCGACGATCGCTCCAGCGGCGTCGGTCGGGCCGTCAACCCCATCCGTGCCGATCGAGACGGCCGCAACTCCCAAATTTCCACTGATTTTCATGCTAGCGGCCAGAGCCAACTCGAGGTTTCTGCCTCCAACCCCTCCGCCTCGCACGTTCACGGTGGTCTCCCCGCCGGCAACCCAGCTTCTCGGTCTAGGGCCAGCCGCGTGGGACGTCACCGAACCGAGACGCATCCCTACTTCCCTGGACTCGCCCTCATAGCTGGTCTTCAGAAGAGTAGGCCTGCAATGCATGGCTCTCAGCCTCCTCACGGCAGCCTCGGAAGCGTCAGCATTGCTCCCGATTATGACGTTGGTGACCTTTTCAAAATACTTTGAGCCCGGCTTCGGGGTGTCTGGAATTCTTCCTGCCTGTCCCCTCTCAATAAGCCGCAACACGCCCGTCGGAACCTTTCCGAGTAGCTTGTACTTCCGCAGCACTCCAGCCGCGTCATTGAATGTGGAGACGTCCGGATAGAGCGGCCCCGAGGCTATGGAGTCGAGGCGGTTACCTACCACGTCAGATATCACCAGCGAGAGAACCGTGGCGGGATAGAGCCTTACAGCCATCCATCCTCCCTTGAGCTCAGAGAGGTGCTTTCTGACGATGTTGAGCTCCTTGATGTCGGCACCCGCCTTTAGGAGGCTGCGCGTTGTCTCCACCTTGTCGGGGAGAGTGATGCCTTCTGTCGGCATGGGCAACATCGCCGACCCGCCTCCCGATATCAGACAGATCACCAAAGTGTCTTCACGCAGGTCCCCGACCAGCTTGAACATCCTCCGAACCCCCTCCTCTCCCTCCAAGCTTGGCAGGGGATGGGTTGCCCCATGCCTCTCGATTCTCGACCGCCGCGGCCGCCCCGCCTCGGACTCTGGAACGTTGACCATACCTTCAGTAATCTTGTCTCCAAGTATCTCCTCGATGGAACTAGCCATCCCCGATGCTGCCTTGCCCCCTCCGATGACCACGATTCGCCTGAACTTGCTCAAGGCAACCCTCCTTCGCCCGACCACGAGATACCTGCGATCCTCGGAGAGTTTCACTTTCGCCCTGACCAGGGCTCCAGGTTCAACGGCCTGGAGCGCAGACTCAACAGCCTCGAGGCAGAACCGCCTCGCACTCCTCTCGGCCTTCGTCTTCCCGTTCTCGACAAGCTCGGAGGAGTTCTTGATGTACATCGGCTTCCGTCACTGGGGCTTGAAGTAGTCGCTCTTCAGCAGGTCGTCGACGGCCTTCCGGGTGAAGACGAGGCCCTCGCGGCGGCCGGTCAAGACGTGCTTGATCTCGCCGTCACCCCACTCGACGAACACCTGCGGGATGGTATAGTCCGGTGTCCAATCGCCATACTTCTTCACCAACTCGTCGGCCTTCACTTCATCGTCCGTATCTATGTCGTAGAGGTGGACAGGTATCCCCAGCTTCTCAGCCGCCTCCTTGACAGGCTGGACCGTGGTTGGAACACAATGTGGGCACCAGTTGGCATAGACGATGTAGACGCCCTTTATCTTGACCATTGGGACTCACCATTTCCTCATTTCGGAGGTATAAAGTCTCGGTCGCCCGACGATTATCGCGTACTTGATTCGGGCTAGATTCCCATCCGGCTCAGCAACCGCTGGAACTCGTCCTCTGTGACCCATTCCACCCTCAGGTAATCCACAATCTCATCCCTCTTCATCCCTATTCTTTTCGCCTCCTCGGCTGCGGCCGCATACGCCTCGATTTCGGTAGGTCTGTCGAGATAGCTATACCTGGAGTCGAAGAGTTCCTTGCCCTCCATGAACTGCCTTATGTGCACGAGCTCGTGTACCACGTCGAGGTAGAGGAACCTCTCATCACCGGTCTTGAGGTACTCGTGGCTCACAACGATGTGCCCGCTCTCATCATCGACGTGCAGGTACCCCTGTCGCGCCTTAAGGTCAACCTTGAGGTCGAGCAGAACCTCCTTCGTGCGGTCCAGGAATATGGACTTGACCGCATCGATCTCTTCGAATCCCGTGAACACTTCCCTAAATGCAAAGGACCCGGTCTGGTGACCCCTGTTTATCGCGACGCCTTTCGGGATACCTGAAGATTTCGGCCTTACCATCTCACGACAATCCCATGTCCTTGACGAACATATCCTTAACGTAGAGGGTTTCGAATCCGAGCTTGGTGTAGAACCTCTGGAGGGAGTCGGAGAGAATGGTCTGAAGGAACAACCTTCGCCCTTCGCTCGCCGCCAGCCTGCGCGATTGGTCGAGCATGGTGCTTGCGACGTTCCTCCTTCGAAAGTCAGGGTCCGTGCCCACGCAGTAGACTCCGCACAACGCACCGCTCCTGAAGAGAGCAAGGCACCCCACCGGTCTGTCGCCGAGACGCGCCAGCATGAGGGTGGTTTCCTTTGTCCCAGGCGCCTCTCTCAGTACTCCCTCGACTTGCTTCTGTTTGCTCTCCTCCCCGTAGAACGACCTAAGGTACACGGCCACCCACTCCTCCAGCCTTCCCTTTGCGCCGATCTCGACCTGGACCTCACTGTTCACGACGAAAGAGGGCGTCTCGATTTGCATCACCGCCATCTGGTCAGCTATCCTGTACCTCCCATCCGCCAGAGCGCGGAGCAGACGGGGCTGGTTACGGTCCTGCCTGACAAAGATGTATGGACGCCGTCCTCGCTTTTCGAACTCATGCTCGATCGATGCGAGCGATTTCTGAGCGTCAGGGGGAATCCTCACAAACCCCGCACGATTGAAGAAATACTCGTCGAAGTCCCGGGAGGCCAACAAGTAGATGTCCTTACCGAGCCAGGTCAGTTCCGCCCACCTGGACCACCAGGAGAGCTCGTTCAGTTCATAGGCGCCGCGGTCATTGGAGACGACCAAAGAAGTTCACGCCAAGTATGTTGGAGGTTATCCGCAGAGATTCGTAGTAGAGCTCCACCTGGTTCTGGTCCTTCTCGTTTGAGCCGTCGGTTATCAATTGCTGCATGAACTCTATGGCCTTGGGGGTGTCGAAGTCGTCGTTCATCGCAGAATAGAAAGAAGCGAGGACCTTCCCAGAATCGCGCCTCCTGGCCTTGGTCGCTCTCCGCTCCTCCATCAGCTTCGCCTTCGCCCTCATCCCGGTATAGGTTTCCTGCATCCGCTTGAGGTCCTTCTCTTCAAAATCAATGTCCTCCCGATAGTGACGCGAGAGCAGGTAGAGTCTCAGCGCGTCCGAGTCGTACTTTTTCAGGACATCTCTGATGGTGACCACGTTTCCCAACGACTTGGACATCTTTTCGCCTCCGATCTTTACCAGCCCCGCGTGCACCCAGTACTTGACGAGAGGCTTGACCTTGGTGATGGTCTCCGCCTGAGCTATCTCGGCTTCATGATGGGGGTAGACGAGCTCATAGGCGCCTCCGTGGATGTCGTACTGGGAACCGAGGTTGGTCAGGGTGACCGCCGTGTCCTGGATGTGCCAACCTGGCGAGCCTCTTCCCCACGGACTATCGAATTTCCCCTCGAGTAACGAGACGGGTCGCCAAAGAGCAAAATCGATCAGGTTCTTCTTCTTCGGAGCCAACTCCAACGGCCTGAGGGAGAGCTGCTCGTGGGTCTGGTGGGAGAGCTTGCCGAAGTCCGGAAAGGTCGAAGTGTCAAAGTACACCGTACCATCGACCACATACGCGCTTCCCTCCCTCAGTATCGAGGCGACCTGGCCGAGCATCTCCCTGACATAGTTCGAGACCCTCTCGTATTTGGTCACCGTGAAAATCTTCATGCCCTCCATGTCCTCAAGGAAAGCCCTGGTGTAGTTCTCGGCCATCCTCATGGGGTCGACGCCCTGTTGCTTGGCGACGTTGGTTATCCTGTCATCTATGTCAGTGATGTTCATGAGGAAGTTGACCTCGTAGCCCATGTGCGACAGATATCTGGCCACTACATCATAGATTGTGTTCGTCCTCGCATGGCCCACATGGGCATAACCCTGGACGGTCGGCCCGCAGACGAACATCGTGACCTTCCCCTGCACCCTGGTCTGGAACTGTTCTTTCTGCAGGCTCATCGTGTTGAATACCTTAAGGTCGTATTGCATCTTTAGATGTGCTCACCGGGTATATCGATGGTATCTTAGGTTTTTTGAAGTATAAATGTAAGTGAAAACCGAGCACCCTCGTGCTTTACGAAAAGAAGATCAGTTCCTTTCCCAAGGTGATGAGCGAGTTAAACACCCTCGACCTGGATGCTGGCGTGAGGTCGACGGGGAAATTCAGTTCGAGGAAGTGCTTCGTCTTTGTCACGAGGTCCCTGAACGGCTACACCGTGGCGCTCTACAGCATGAAGAGCGTCAAGAAGGAAAGCTTACCCGACAAGCGGCTCCTGGTGAAGGAGTTCACCCTCCTCCCTGAACTGGAGAAGTTCCTTTCAGGGGTCATCGCCAAGCCCGTGAAGGCAATCGCCTACTGACGGCTACCAATCTCCTTCCAGCGCGCAATCCTGTCTTCGCTCAGCCTTACGTACCCCTCGTCGACCTCATACCCGATGTAGTGCCTGCCTGTCCTCTTTGCTGCGATTGCGGTCTGTCCAGAGCCCATGAACGGGTCGAGGACGATGTCGCCCGCGAACGAGTAGAGCTGCGTGCAACGATAGGGCAGCGCGACTGGGAAGGGTGCAGGATGCCCCACCCTCTTCGCCGGTTCCGCGTCGAACCTCCACACGCTCTTTGTGAACTCTAGAAACTCCGCCCTGCTTATGGTGCTCTTCCTGCCGGCCACCTCCCTGGCGAACGACCCCTTCGAGAAGACCAGGATGTACTCGTGTGTGTCCCTCAGGGTGGGATTGCTGGCCGACATCCAGCTCCCCCAGGCGGTCGAGGAACTGCTGCTCGCCTCCTTGGCCCAGATGATTTCCCCGCGCATCAGGAAGCCCAGTGAGTTCATGTCCTCGATCACGAACGAGTGCAGCGGGATGTACGGCCTCCGCCCCAGGTTGGCGACGTTGATGCAGCACCGACCGCCGGGGACCAGGACGCGCTTCACCTCTCCCCAGACTTTGACGAGTAATTCACGATATTCTTCCAGCGTGAGGTCCTTGTCGTAGTCCTTACCCACGTTGTACGGTGGCGAAGTTATCATGAGATGGACGCTGTTGTCAGGGAGCTCGTCCATTCGTTCGCTCGATTTGCAGAAGACCCTGTCGAGGAACTCCTTTCTTATCGGGTTCTCCGAAAAATCCGCTTCCTTGTCTTCCTTCTTGACCCCGTGATAGAGCCTGCTCTTGTAGAACGACGAGGACTCATGACTGGTCCTTCCCGGAGAGCCGAATGAGCTTGTGCTTGTTCGGCGACGACTCCGCGGCAACGCTGTGCTCCGCGGCCGGTCAGCATCTAATAACGTTGTGTCGCACCGATTTAATATGACATTTTGGGACTGAGATTCCATGAAGAAATACGCCAGGTACGGGCCGCCGGACCGGTACCCGTCTCCCCCTGCGGCCGGGATGTGCCTATCTGTCTTTGCACTGGTAAAACGAAACAAGAAGCTGCTGGTGGGGGTGCCCGTCCAACACAACCGCTGGCAGTCCGAATGGGTTCCACAATTCCAATCCTATTCGAAAGAGGAGCTAGCGGAGGTCTACAGCAAGACCCGACTCCCATCTGCCTACCTGCTCGAGGGCGAACACCCCAAGGACTCGCTCAGCCGCGTCATGCGAGACCAGTTAGGGATGGAGCGCTACTCCGCATCGTCCCCTCGCGTCGTCTCATACACCTCTCCCAGCGACTGGTATCCCGGAAACTCCCATTGGGACCTGGCTTTCCTCTACGAGGTCAAGACCTCCGAAGCACCCAAGAAGCTCCCCTGGTGGCAAGATCTGTCATTTCTGGGCAAGGCCGAGTTAAGGAGGAGAGACTTCGGATGGAACCAGGACATGATGAAGGACCTGGGCTACGTGTAGAAGCGCCTGCTACGGCCAGGAGTCGCGGCGCTTTAGCATCGCGAGGAGAATGTCCGTAGCCGCCTCGACCGAGGTCTTCCCCGTGTCTATAACCACAGCCTCCTCGGGGACCTCGAAGCGTCTGTTGATCCTGAGCAGGCGCTCCTTGGGCATTGCGTCAGAACGGTTGGCCGTCCTCTTCAGGGCCAGTTCCATGTCGCAAATTGTGTGGACGACAAGATGCGCCGATGAGAGATGGGCCAGCCGGTCGAGCGCCTCCTTTCGGAAGTCTTCGCGGGGGAAGGTCCCGTCCAGGATCGCATCATAGCCAGCTATCAGCGCCTGCCTCCCCATCGCGATGACAGCGCTGTAGACGAACCTCGACTCCCTCGCCGAGTACTTCTGGGGGCGGACCATCGCCCTGAGCTTATCCGTCTGGATATGGGCGGATTGCGGGAGCTTGAGGGCGAGGGAGGCCGCGATCGTGGTCTTCCCCGAACCGGGCACGCCACAGAAGAGGACGAGTCTGCTCAAACCGACGGTGCCCTATGCCTTTCCCTTCAGAAAAAGCTTGACCCTAGAGCGGAGTGCGGGGAGTGGGATTTGAACCCACGAACCCCTAAGGGAGCGGATGACTCCTCTAGAGAGCTGAAGCTGGATCTTGAGTCTCGGCAACCGGTTCCGCCGCCGTTGGCCGTGCTTAGCTATCCCCGCGTTGGGAGCGAGCATCGCTAGGTGTCAAAAGCGTTTCCCAGGCTGACCAAAGAGCCCAGCCGAGGTCTACAGGAACTCTGCGATGACCTTCTCAGTGTTGGGGGAGGCGCGGAACGAGGCGACCTTGCTCTGGTAAAGGCCCTTCGTCCTCTTCAGGTCGACCAGCATCTCGGCGAACTTCACGCCAGACTCGACGGGGTCGATGACCGGTGCTTCGATTCGCTTCCTGAGGTAGTCCGCGAGGCCCGCGAAACCCGTTGAACCGATTACTATGACCTCGGCCCTGTCCTCGACGATGGCCGCCTTTGCCTCCCTGAGTATCCTCTGGTATATCCTGGGCATGCCGTTGCGCGCCATCATCTCCGCGAGGGTGACGTTCGCCGGTCTCACTGAGACGCAGAAGTCCTCTAGGTGGCGCTCGCGGAGCATCCGGTCGACCCACGCCGCGACCTTAGTGTCGTAGGTGAGGATCGCAAAGTTCTGTCCCAGCACCTGGGCGAGCAGGAGAGCAGCCTCCCCAACCCCGACCGCTGGTATGTCGAGGACCTCTTTCACGCCGTACTCCGCGTCAGTCGCCCCGACGCAGCCGACTATGACCCCGTCGAACCCAGCCTTCTCAGCTCGCTTCGCAGCGACGATCATTGCGCTGAACATCTTCGGGTGGGCATACCAGTATGCCATCTCGCCCTCCTCCGGGAGGGAGTTGGGAAGCGTGATGACCTCGACGGAAGTGTCCGGCCTCTTCACGCTCTGGATCGTGGCTTCGAGGGACCTGAAAAACCCTGGATTGTCGTCCCTGTCTGCCGTCCTGCCGGGGAACAGATAAGCCAGCTTCACGTGTTCGGCTGTTCGCTTTCCCCATAAATGCTATTGGGTCTGGATGGTGCAGATGCGGCTCGTCTTCCTGAGGAGCCTGTTGAGCGATATCTCGAGTATGATGGAACAATACCGGGCGAGCTGTCCGAGGTCCGAGGTGGTGGTCCTCACGTAGGCGTACTCCGACTGGAGGAGCTCACCCATCATCTCCCTCTCGACCCTGAGGGCGCCGTCGATCTTCAGCGTGGCCCTTTCGATGGTGCGAATATCCGGTGTCAGGAGGCTCTCCATGGTGACCTCAAAGGATTCCTGGGCCATGCGCGCCAGGCTCTCTATCTTGGCTAGGACCTTTTCCTGAACCTGTATACCCCTCTCCCTCGAGCTGACGACCTCCTCCGTGAGCTCGAGGACCAATCTCCCAATCTCCTCGATGGTCTTGGCGGAGACCCTGTCTCCCGAGGTGTGAAGGGGGCTCTCGAGGCCTATCTTCCCGGAGATGTCCCGGTTGCTCAGCGCCACGAGCAGCTGCCTCACTATGAGCCAGTAGAGCTCCTGGACCTCCTCCTGGATGCCCTTGATGTCCTTGAGCAGGGCCGGGCTTCCCGTGCGGAGGGCCTCTATGGCGTTCTCAAGGCTCCTCGAGACCAGGAGCTGGAGCCGCTTGATCAAGGAATCCACCGGGAACTTTGTCGGGTCCATGAAACTCTGTGCGACGAGCCGGTTTCCGGAGGACTCTACTATCTCGACCCCCCTCAGGCTCCTCAGCGTCTTGCTGCCACGGGCGAGGTAGGAGGGGTTGATCCCATCCTTGGAGGTCAGCTCGATGGCATCGTATCCGAGCATGTAGCAGCCCACGACCACCCTTGAGAGGATGTCCTCATTGGCCACGGCATCGGCCTTGATCGAGGCCTTCACGGTCTTGGGTGGTCTGGAGGCCGGGGCCAGCTTCAGGGTCCCATCTGCCTCCTCCGAGATGAGCAGGTTGTCCCCCTTCCGAATCTTGAGGTTCCTGACCATATCGGCGGGTATGGAGACGGCGAGAGTGGAGTATCCTACCTCCTGCACCTTTCTGAGCTCACTCATGGTGGTACGAAGTAGTAGGGACTCTATATACTATACTCTTATTATGCTTAAACTTGGGTTTTCTTCGGGTTTTTCAGTTGCAAAGGAATGACTTTTCGTGGATGATTGGCGGCGCCCAGGGTAGCGGCGTCGATACCTCTGCCAACATCTTCGCCAAGGCCGCCGCCCAGGGCGGACTCCACGTCTTCGGCAAGAGGGAGTATTACTCTAACATCAAGGGTGAGCACAGTTACTTCCAGGTCAGGCTGAGCAAGAAGATCGTAAGGTCCCACGTGGACACCATCGACCTGCTCGCCACCTTCGACGACGAGACCGCGGTGCGCCACGCGTGGGAGGTCCGCAAGGACGGAGGCATCATCTACGACCCGACGGTCGGCGGCAACAACATAGACGACATCCACACCATTGAGGCCCCCGTCAGGGCCCGCCTCTATTCCGAGCTCGACTCCCAGCATCTGCCTCACAGTGTCGAGGGAGTCCTCGAGGTCGCAAGGAGGAAGGGCGTCCACATCTACCCGATGCCCTACATGGACGTCCTCAAGAAGGTGGGAGAACAGTTCGGCGAATCATCGCTCAGCTCCCTCACAAGGATGATCAACGTCATGGCGGTCGCTGCGTCTTTCGCACTCACCGATTACCCCCAGGACCAAGTGAACGAGGCCCTCCGGAAGCAATTCAAATCAAAGCCGAAAGTCGTCGAGATCAACATCGCCGCCGTGACCGCTGCCTATGACTACATGCGTGACAAGTACAACGGTGGCTTCGGCCACAAGCTCGCCCCCATCCCGATGGCGGAGAAGAGGATATTCGTGAGGGGGAGCAGTACAGTCGGCATCGCCAAGATACTCTCAGGCTGCAGGCTGCAGACCTACTACCCCATCACCCCGGCGAGCGACGAGAGCGAGTACCTGGAAGCACACGAGATCATAGACCTCGACGGCGCCCTTTCGAATGAGGCGCAGGCGATGAAGGGGTCGATTGCGGTGGTCCAGACCGAGGACGAGATTGCCGCGATCACAATGGCCATCGGCGGCGCTCTCACCGGAGTCCGCGCATCGACCTCGACCTCCGGTCCAGGGTTCTCCCTGATGGCTGAGGGCATCGGATGGGCCGGGATCAACGAGGTCCCGCTGGTCGTCACACTTTACCAGAGGGGAGGTCCCAGCACCGGCCTTCCCACGAGGCACGAGCAGGGAGACCTCAGGTTCGCTCTGCACTCCGGCCACGGTGACATCCCCCGGGTCGTCCTCGCGAGCGGAGACCTCGAGGAGGCCTTCTACGACGTGACCAGGGCGTTCAACTACGCGGAAAAGTATCAGTTGCCGGTCATCCACATCGTCGACAAGGCGATGGCCAACTCAGACCAGACCTACAAGATGTTCGACCCGAACCTCATCAAGATAGAGAGAGGGCTCATGATAAGCGGCACCATCCCGGAAAACGAGAGCGACCACGGCGAGTTCCACAGGTTCAAGGAGACGCCGAGCGGTATCTCGCCCAGGCCGGTCATCGGGACCCAGGGGGGCATCTACTGGAACACCGGGGACGAACACGACGAGAAGGGGCACATCTCCGAGGACCCCACCAACAGGGTCATGATGATGGACAAGAGGATGAGGAAGCTCGACGTCGCTTCCAAGGAGATACCCGCCGAGGAAAAGTTCCACTTCTTCGGCCCCAAGGACGCCCCCATCACCATAGTGAGCTGGGGCTCGACCAAGGGGGCGATACTCGACGCCATGGAGTCGCTGAAGGAGGACGGCATCATCGTCAACTTTTTGCAGCTGCGGCTCATCGCGCCGTTCCCAGTCGACGAGGTGAAGGAGATACTCTCGCGGGCGAAGAAAGTGGTGGACATAGAGATGAACTTCTCAGCACAGCTCGGCGGAGTGATACGTGAGAACACGTGCTTCCCGCTCGACCAATACGTAGTGAAGTACAACGGCCGATCCATGTCGCAGGAGGAGATTTACGACGCGGTGAGGCACATAGCCGACGGCTCGGCACCGAAAAGAGTGGTCTTGACAAATGGCGCTTAAGCTAACAGACCTCAAGAGCGACGTCCACAACGACTGGTGCCCCGGCTGCGGCGACTTTGGCATAATCAGCGCCGTCCAGATGGCGATGGCCGAGATGAACCTCGACCCAAACAAGACAGCGGTCGTCTCGGGCATCGGGTGCTCGGGCAAGACCCCGCACTACCTGAGGACCTACGGCGTCCACACCCTGCATGGGAGGTCCCTCCCGTTCGCGACGGGCGTCAAGCTCGCCAACCCCAACCTGGAGGTCATCGATTGCGGAGGTGACGGGGACGGCCTAGGCATCGGCGCGGGCCACTTCGTCAACTCGGGCCGGAGGAACGTCGACATGGCCTACATCCTCTACGACAATGGCGTCTACGGGCTCACAAAGGGCCAGGCCTCGCCCACGCTGAAGCTGGGCGTGAAGGTAAAATCGCTCCCGCTCCCCAACATCAACTCGGCCATCAACCCCACGATGCTAGCGCTCGCCGCGGGCTACACATTCGTCGCCAGGGGCTACGCCTACGACGTGAGGCACCTCAAGGAGCTGATCAAGAAGGCGATCCAGCACAAGGGGTTCGCGTTCCTCAGCGTCCTGCAGCCTTGCCCTACCTACAACGACATACTGACCAAGGAGTACTGGGGTGGCGAGGGACTGCTCGACGCGGCCGGGAAGCAGATGCCGCGTACCTACAAGCTCGAGGCCCAGGGATACGACGGCGTCGTAAAGTCCGAGGACGAGATGGAGAAGGAGGAGAAGATCAAGCTGGCCGTCATGAAGTCCTTCGAGTTCGGGGACCACACCCCCATCGGGGTCTTCTACCAGAACGAGCACGTACCCACCTACGAGGAGAGGCTGACCCAGAGGATGCCGACATACAAGACCTCGCCCCCGGCGGAGCAGAAGATAGCCCGGGACGACGGGACACCGCTCGCCAACATCAGCAAGCTGCTCGACGAGCTCAGCGTCAACTGACCGCGTCTCAGAGCTATTAATCACGCCGTCCCCGAGCGGGCCGTGACCGGAACGCGCTTCCCGAGGGCTGCACTCGTAGCCATCGGCTCTAGGAACCGCGCCAAGACCCTGGGGGTCCGGAACGTCTTCCTGTCCCTGATACCAAAGTGCACGTTCGCCGAGGTCGACACGAGCGCCGTCGTCCGTGTGCAGCCCATGGGAATGAGCCAGGTCATCGTGGGCGCCACCAGGAGAGCGAAGTTCGCCTTGAAACAAGCGAAGGCAGACTTCGGGGTGGGAGTCGAGGCCGGGATACTCAGGGCCGCCCCTCGCCAGCACGTCAACCTCCAGGTCGCCTTCATCGTAGACCGGGCCGGGAACACAGGGCTCGGCTTCTCATCGGGCTTCCTCATACCCGAATCTTTCATCGCCCGGATGAAGGAACAGAGGAAGGAGCTAGACACCTACTCCCACGAGCTGACCGGGGCGAAGAAGATAGCCGAAGAGGAGGGTATAGTCTACCCCCTCACCAAGGGGCGCGTCTCCCGCCTCCAGATGACCGAGCAGAGCGTCGTCATGGCGCTCGTCCCCTGGCTCAACGCCGCGACCTATGGGGTGCAGTGAACCACGGCGCAACAGGGACCGCCAGCAGGAGGGACGCGCCACGGCCTCGCCTTCCTCGTCCTCCTCTCCTTCATCACCAGCTTCCTGGTCGCCCGCGCCTTCGCCACCCTGAACCCCGACGTCGTAGTCGTATCCGGGGGCGTCCACTTACATCATTTTTGGTACGGGCTCGCCATGATAGTCGCTGCCGACTGGCTGAGCATAGTCTACTACAACCCGACGCACCGCCGCTTCTACGCCGTCCTCTTCGGTCTCGGCGGCGGGCTCGTGGGGGACGAGGTAGGGCTGCTCCTCACCTTCGGCAACTACGACTCTGACCTCACTTTCTTCTTCTTTGTGACCGTGGTCTCGGTGGGGTCCCTCGGGCTGCTCCTCTCCTGGCACAGGGAACGCCTCAAGGATGACGTCCTCTCACTGGGGAACGGCGAACGTCTGGTCTACACCGGGGTCGTCATAGCCGGCCTCTCATCGCTGGGGTTCGCCCAGGACTATATCGCCTTCGGCGTCGTCACCTCGGGGGCCGGGCTGCTGATGGTCGCCGCAGGGCTGTGGCTGCACCGCCGCGGGGCCGCTTCTACCTCTTCCCTTTATCCAGAACCACTATCATCTCTATCTCGATGAGAAAGTCCGGGCTAGCCAGGGCCGAGACGCCCACGAAGGTCGAAGCCGGCGGGTTCTTCTTGCTCACGAACTCGTTCCTCACCCTCAGGTAGGTCTGGATCTTGTCGGGCACCGTGGAGTACGCGGTGAGCTTGACCACGTCGTCCAGCGTCGCGCCTATCTCCCTCATGATGACGAGGAGGTTGTTGAAGACCTGCCGCGTCTGTATCTCAAAGTCGCCCTTGCCCACGAGCAGCCCCTCGCTGTTCATCGCGACCTGTCCCGAGACGAAGGCGAGCTTCATCACCCTGTCCAGGATGACGACGTGCGCCCGGCCGGTTATCCCGACGAGGTTCTCGGGATTGACTCGTGTAGTTGGCAAGCGGACGGCGAAGTGGGTCAATCCTTTCAGATATATCTGACGGCCTTGGATTCGCCTTGGTGTTTCCAAGTATTTTCACGTCGTTATCACCTAAAGGCGAGGGCGCTGAAATGCTGCGATTTCGGCCGTTTCGGCAAGAACGTTTATATCCAGACCTCAGCGGCTGTGCCAGTTTGCGCATAGCTTGGCGGCGCCTGCGTTGAGTCTAGGGCAGAGCCCGTGCCGTGACACGTATGGCCTCCAGATGCGCGTACAACAATGGAGATCTGATGTCAAAGTTAGATCTGACATGGGCTTTGCTGTATGTAGGTTCAGCAGAAATGCGTACCAACTCCCGATAATCGACTCCGGTTGATCCTGCCGGACCCGACTGCTATCGGA
>JAPCJP010000024.1:0-16620 GCA_027886885.1 Nitrososphaerota archaeon
TGGCCAGCGACGGCGAAAGGGTCGCCTTGAACACCACCCACTCCCCCGCCATGACGGTAGGAGGGACTGGCGACGTTCTAACAGGTATAACCACGGCGCTGGTAGCCAAGGGGTTGGACGGCTTCGACGCAGCGTGCTGCGCGCTCTACATCAACGGGCTCGCGGGGCTGAACGCTGCCAAGGAGCACGGGCTGCACATCGTGGCCTCCGACGTCGTCGAAAACCTCGCCGGAGCGATCAAGCAGTTCGACAGGCTCGAGTAGGGTTTCGCGGTCCTTTTCCGATTTCTAACGTCTGAAGGGAATTGTCATGGGGGTTTTCCTTATGTTCCCACGAAATAGCTTACACAATATGGCATGAATTAGTAGTCACATAGAGAAAAACGCAACAAGACATGTGTTTACCAATCTTTTAATACCCCTGCCACTCTCCCCAATGATAATGTCTCAGCAGTCGACGAGTCAGGTCCCGGAATTTTCCGGTGAGAGATTTGTCCAAGAGCTAGAAGCCATTAACGTTCCGAAACAGGAACTCAGCAAGATGATCAAGACCGCTTTTACAGATTTGTTCGGTGAGCTGTCGGCCACGACCGCCCTGTGCTATGTTGGCGACGCGTCCAACGGAGACCTAAAGTCCTTCGTAGTTCGCACAGATGAGCTCTTCGGGGCCAGCGCGTCTCTGGTCTTCAAGAGAATAGCGTCCGCCGCGGCGAACCTAGCGTAATCGCCCGGAACGCCAACGGAAGGCCTCATTTTCAAAATTTTAATACAAACCCTAGCCCAAACTAGGTGTCGTGAAGAAGGCGACTCCCATTGCCTCGCTTTTGATTCTCCTGCTCATAGTAGCCTCATCGATTTCTCTCATCGGGGTCGTTAGAGGCCAGAGCTCCACGAGCTGCACTCCTACTACTTGCCAGCAGGTCT
This sequence comes from Nitrososphaerota archaeon, assembly GCA_027886885.1. Taxonomy (GTDB): domain Archaea; phylum Thermoproteota; class Nitrososphaeria; order Nitrososphaerales; family Gagatemarchaeaceae; genus Gagatemarchaeum. The sequence goes on from JAPCJP010000024.1 coordinate 924, forward strand.
ATCCTGGCATACCCTATGCGGGAGTCGTACCTGTGCAGCAAGGTCCGGAACCCCCTGTCTTCGGTGGGTACATGTACGTAGCCAACTCGATGTCGAACACAGTCTCGGTGATTCAGGGGATGACAAACATAGTGAACCTTACGGTGGGCAAGGACCCCCTCGAACCCGCGTACGACTACCTTAGCGGCCAGCTCTACGTCCCGAACTCCGGCGACAACACGGTGTCTGTCATCTCGGGCGCAGGCGTGGCTGCGACAGTTCCGGTCGGTTCAGTCCCGCTCACGCCGGCGTTCGACCCATCAAATGGCTTCATGTACGTTCCCGACAGCGGAGGGTGCACCGTGTCCTTCGACGCCGCACAGTGTGGAGATACGGTCTCGGTGATCAGGGGGACGACCCTGAACGCGACTATCCAGGTAGGGACGGGGCCGGAGGAACCTGCGGTCAACACAAACCCAGGGTCCCCATTCTTCGGCTATGTGTACGTGCCCAACTCGGTCCCTGATAGCTCCTTGAACGGCACGGTGAGCGTTATCTCTCCAGCCACCGACTCCGTCGTCGCGACGCTCGAGCTAGGGTTCAGTCCTCCCTCCGGCGCTATCTTCGACCCAGAAGACGGGCTCGTCTACGCAGGACCCTACGTCATCAATGGGACCACTGAGATAGGAGAGCTCCCCGTGGCCTGCAACGCAAGCTGCGTCATGGATTCTAGCGGCCGTCTCTATGCGACAGAAGGCACCACGCTCGACGTGATCTCCGGGACCAACTATACGCAGGCGAACTGTGCACCCTGCGGTGACTATGTCACCTATGACCCGGTGAATGGGTGGATTTACGCGGGCTGGGCCGTTTCGGGGACGGTCCCGTTCGCATACCTTGGGGTTTCCACGGAGGCTTCGGGCGTGCACGACGAGAACTCGTTCAACCCTGACTCGGGTAACGTCTACGCTTCTTGCGGCGGGTGCTACTACGACACGGGGAACGGCTCCCAGATTTCCCAGCATTTCGGTAACGTCGTATTCATCCTGGGGAATACCTGCGGCCAGCCAGGGGCCGGGAACTACTACAATGAGACATACGCAACCATCTGCAAAGGGTCGGGAGAGCCCGTCATAACGTCACAACCCATGACCATCATCAACGGGACGACCGGGGTTGCACAGGCCATAGGAAACCACACCTTCTCCGTGATGGTTGACAGCGTCGTCATGGCCACCGGGAGGTGGAATGCGACGACTCCGGCCAACGTCACCTCGGGCGGAGGGGAGGGCAACATTTCGTTCATCGCAACGGGTCCTAACGGCACAACCGGCTACGCCACCATCAAGATTCCAAAGATCTATGTTGGCGTCAATTTGCTAGTCCAGCTCGGCGCTGGGTCAGGGGCACCAGCTTCATCCTTCACGGTCATCCCGACGCTTTACGTAGACGGCGAGCCGGTCAAGGTGTTTCAATGGACGAGCGACAATGACTTCTATTACATCACGTTCAGGGTGCACTTTAGCACTCACGTCGTCACGATAAAGTGGCTTTCCGTGGCAGCGTTAAATGGGACGTCGCCGGCGAGTACTTCAACCTCGAGTTCGAGCCCCTCCTCGGTCACGACGACAACCCAGTCGTCTTCGAGTTCGTCGCTCCTCCAAACTTCTACGCAATCGGCGCCGCCGTCGAGCACCTCGACATCCACTTCCGGTTCTTCATCGTCCTCCCTGCCAGGGACATACTTGCTCGTCGTCGGAGCGACCGCGGTCGCGTTGGCACTATGTTGGGCTGCCGTGCCCCGGCGTTCCTCAGGGCGGATTTCGCGGGTAGGCGGAGCGAACGACCCTTGAGGGGATCAATCGTCGCAGCGGCCGCGATTTCATTCGCGCTCCTTCTCTCCTTTTCGTCAGTAGGCGCGGCACTCTCGGTCGTCTCGACGATAGATCTGGGAAACACCGGCTCGCAGGGTCCCCCAATCTATAACCCTTCCAACCGCGACATCTATGTCTCCAACCTTGGCACGCTCAACGCGGGGAGCATCTCCGTTATCTCCACTTCCTCTAACATGGTCGTCGCCAACATCACGCTGGGTCCAAATACAGAGCCCGAGGTCGGGGTGCTTGACACATCGAACGGGAATCTCTATGTGCCTGACGTCGGGGATACTGTGTACGTCCTCTCGGGGACAACAAACACGATAGCAGCGAACATCACCATCGCGGGCAACGGACTGGAAGCCCCGGCGTTCGACCCCTCCAACGGGATGATCTATGTCCCGAGCCTGATACCAGGGACGGTGTCTATCATTGACACGTCAAACAACTCAGTGATCAAGACCATTGACTTTCCTGGTCCGGAGGCTGCCGTCTTCGACAGTTCCAACGGCGAGGTCTACATCCCCACCTTCCAGGGCATATACTCCATCGCAGGCTCTAACAATGCGGTCGTCGGAAATGTTCCGCTAAGCTCGGGAGTGACGACACCAGTCGTCGATACCGCGAACGGTGACGTCTACGTTCCGACGGGCGCCAATTCTTTGCTCGTCCTCTCCCAGTCCAACGCGGTTCTAGCGAACGTTACTGTAGGCTCTGTGAGGGCCACCCCGCTCTTTGACCCGATCAACGGTGACGTCTACGTTCCCACCAACGAAGGCAGCATGGCGGTCGTATCGGCCGTAAGCAACAGACTCATCGCAAACATCTCTCTTGGAGGCACCACGGAGACCCCCGCGATAGACAGCGGGAGCGGAGAGCTGTATGCCACCGTCTCGATTTCGGGCTCCTCGCAGAGCAACGTCACCGTGATCTCGGGTACCTCGATCTTAACCAGCATGGCCGTCGGTTCTGGCGCAGAGACGGGATTTTTCGATGCCGGTAACGGTGACCTCTACGTTCCGGAGGAGGTCGCAGGTGCTGTATCGGTGATCGCGGTAGGCACTTCCTCGACCCAAGTTAGCGGCACAGGCTCCTCTTCGAACTCATCATTATCGAACATCCCGGTCTCGTTCCTCTTCATGGTCGCGACCGTCGCCGCAATCATCCTCGTCGCCGCTCCTGCCGTAAGGGGCCGCATCCGGCTCGCCACTACACAGATATCTCGTATATTCCGAGCTGAGAGACCAAGTTCGGAAGGAACCTGACCGTTCTCCCGGCCGACGTGAAGGCGGACCTCTCGATCTTGAACCCCCGCTTCCGGCAGTATCCCTTGAAGTCGGAGTTGGACAGGAAGTGCAGGTTTGGGGTCTCGTACCACTGGTAGGGCAAGGATGGAGTGACCGGGACCTTCCCAAAGAGCACCTGGAACCTCACCTTATAGTACGCGAAGTTGGGGAAGGCGACGATGGCCTTCCGTCCCACTCGGAGCGCCTCCTTAAGGACGAAATCAGGCTTCTTGACCTGCTGCAGGCACTCGTTCATTATCACGAGGTCGAACGCCCCATCGGGGAAGACCGCGAGACCTCCGTCTATATCCTCTTGGAAGACGTTCAACCCCTTGGCCACGCACTCTCTCAGCGCTTGTGCGTCTATCTCTATCCCCTGGGCGCGCGCCTTCTTCTCGGTCACGAGCTTCAAGAGGAGGTCGCCGTTCCCACACCCGAGTTCAAGGACGGAGGACCCCTGAGGGGCCCACTCCGTGATGATGTTATCTTGGAGCCTCATTCGGCGTCTTGACCTCCAGGTGTCCCGAGACCTTCTTGAGGAAGTACTTGATCATGTGGGTCTCCTCTTCCACTTCCAGTAGGAACGCGTCGTGGCCGTAGGTGGAGAATATCTCCGCATAGGTCGCCTCGACCCCGGCCAGCTTGCACGCCTTTATGATCTCCTCGGACTGATAAGCGGGGTAGAGCCAGTCGGACTTGAACGCTATCACGAGCAGCTTCGCGCTAACTCCCCGGAAGACCTCCCTCAGCTCCTTGTCGCCCAGGATGTCGAAGTAGTCCATGGCCTTTGTGATGTAAAGATAGGAGTTGGCATCGAACCTCTTCACGAAGTTGTCCCCCCTGTAGCGCAGGTATCCCTCTACCTCGAAATCCGACCCGAACTTCTCTGGGTCGTGGCCCCTCTCCGACCTGAACCTCCTCCCGAACTTCTCGGCCATTGATATGTCGCTCATGTAGGTGATGTGCCCCACCATCCTCGCGACCGCGAGGCCCTTCGCCGGGAGCGGCCCCCCGTAGTAGTTCCCTCCATTCCAGTTGGCGTCCCCCATTATCGACTGTCGCCCCACCTCGTTGAACGCTATCTGCTGGGGGGCGTGTTTGAGCGCCGTCGCGATGGGTATGGCGGACCGGACCATGCCAGGGTGGGACACCACCCACTCGAGGACCTGCATCCCTCCCATGGAACCGCCGATCACCGTGAGCAGCTTCTCGATGCCCAGGTGCTCTACGAGCCGTCGTTGTACGCTCACCATGTCACCGACGGTTATGATGGGAAAGTCCAGAGCGTAGGGTTTCCCCGTCAAGGGGTTGAGAGAGGAAGGGCCGGTGGTGCCCTTGCACCCGCCGAGCACGTTCGAACTGATTACGAAATACTTGTCCGTGTCGAGCCCTTTACCCGGGCCTATCATGTCGTCCCACCACCCGGGGCTCTTGTCCCCTTCGTGCCACCCTGCGGCGTGGGCGTCCCCGGAGAGCGCATGGACCACCAGGATCGCGTTGGACCTGTCGACGTTGAGCCTGCCGTAGGTCTCGTAGGCGACTGTTATGGGTCCGAGCTTGCCCCCGGACTCGAGGCGCAGCTCCTCCGGGGGTTGAGCGAACGTAAGGTACTGGGTCTCGGTGATGCCCAGCCCTTTTCCGTTCTCCGCCATCATCATGGACCCCCTGGAGGGAGGTCCGCCCGTTGCGAACTCATCGCTTGACGGGCGTTCCTCTTCTCGGGAGCTATTTTACCGCGGCCCTGAGGGCCTGGTCGATATCTTCCTTGATGTCCTCGAAGTCCTCGATGCCGACAGAGAGGCGCACATAGTCCTCCGTGACTCCCGTCTCTTCCTGTTCGGCCCTTGTGAGCTGCTGGTGGGTCGTAGATGCAGGGTGGATGACGAGGCTCTTTGCGTCGCCGATGTTCGCAAGGTGGGAGAAGAGCTTCACGTTGGCGATGAACTTCTTGCCCGACTCCAACCCGCCCTTGATGCCGAACCCGACGATCCCGCCGTAGTTGCTGCCCAGGTATTTCGTCGCCAGCTTGTGGCTCGGATGGTCCTCGAGGCCCGGGTAGTTCACCCAGGAGACTAGGGGATGGGTCTTCAGGTACTTGGCCACCTTGAGGGCGTTCTCGGAGTGCTTCCTTTGTCTAAGCGGAAGCGTCTCGAGCCCCTGTAGGAAGAGGAAGGAGTTGAACGGGCTGAGGGACGCTCCGATGTCTCTTAGCAGCTGGACCCTCACCTTGATGATGAAGGCAACGTTGCCGAGACCCGGGAAGTTTCCGAAGACCTCCCAGAACTTGAGCCCGTGGTAGCTCGGGTCCGGCTCCGTGAACTCGGGGAACTTGCCCTGGCCGTAGTTGAACTTGCCACCGTCGACGATCACGCCACCGATGGAGTTGCCGTGCCCCCCGATGTACTTTGTAGCTGAAGCGACGATGATGTCCGCGCCGTAGTCGATGGGCCTGACCAGGCCTACGCCGACGGTGTTGTCGACGACGAGCGGAATCTTTGCTTCGTGGGCTATGTTCGCAAGGGCCTCAAAGTCGGGCACGTCGAGCTTCGGGTTCCCGATGGTCTCCGCGTAGATGGCGCGGGTCTTGGGGGTGATTGCCTTCTTGAACTCCTCTGGCTTCCTCGAGTCGACGAACTTCACGCTCCTCCCGAGCTTGGGGAAGGTGTAGTGGAACTGCTGGTAGGTGCCACCGTAGAGGTTGTTCGCGGAGACGATCTCGTCGCCGACCTGGGTGATTGCCAGTAGGGCCAGCGTCTGTGCTGCTTGCCCAGAGCCCACCGCGAGGGCTCCGCTCCCGCCTTCTATGGCCGCGATTCTTCTCTCGAAGACGTCGGTGGTCGGGTTCATGATGCGGGTGTAAATGTTCCCGAATTCCTTCAGTGCGAACAGGTTCGCTGCATGTTCCGGGCTCTTGAACACAAAGGAAGTGGTCTGGTAGATGGGTACCGCACGGGCCCCGGTCGTGGGGTCTGGTGCCTCTTGTCCAGCGTGCACTGCTATTGTGTCGATTCTTTTGGAAGACATAGTGTCGTATGGATGTGCTAGGCGATATAAGTAGTCGTGAAAGGAATATCCTGATACGAATTATATTCATATTGGATTGAAAACGGGTCTCCCGACCCTGCCAGCCGGCTTGCCAAGGCACATTCAATAAGACGGCGAGGCCATTGTCTCAGCGTTCAAGCATGAAGGAATACGACCTGATCGTTGTGGGCACGGGCTCCGCCATGAACCTGGTAGAACCGTTGATCGAGAGTAATCCACGCATGAAGATAGCCGTCATCGACAAAGACGAGCCCGGAGGGATATGCCTCACCCGGGGCTGCATCCCCTCGAAGATAATGCTCTATCCGGCGGAGCTGGTGCGCACGCTCGAGAGGGCTGGCGACCTGGGAATCCACGTGGACCTGAAGGAGGTAGATTTCCCGATGGTGATGGAGCGGATGAGGACGCTGATCTATCGAGACATCAACGCGATTCGGGAGGGCCTCTCCAATTCTCCAAACATAGACTACTACAACTCGGTAGCAGAGTTCGTCTCGCCCTACACCATGAGCGTGGGAGGAGAGACCATCCACGCCAAGATGATCTTTCTCTGCCTGGGTTCGGGACCCGTCATCCCTCCCGTCGCGGGCCTCGAGGAGGCAGGTTATCTCACCAGCGATTCGGTCATCGGGATGACCGCGCTGCCCCGAAGCCTGACGGTCATCGGAGGGGGGTACATCGCCGCCGAGTACGGTCACTTCTTCTCGGCCATGGGGTCCAAGGTGACAATAGTGGGGCGCAACCCGAGGTTCCTGCCCGAGGAGGAACCTGAGCTCTCCGAGCTGGTGAGAAAGGAACTGGCGAGTCATATGGAGATATTCACCGACTTCGAGGCGGTGCGAGCAGAGCGGACGCAGAGCGGCCAGAAGAGACTGGTGGCAAGAGACCGGAAGACCGGCGCAGAACAGGCCTTCGAGAGCGATGAGATACTGGTCGCTGCAGGTCGCGGCTCCCTCTCGCACCTAATCCATCCGGAGAGGGCGGGGATAGAGACCACGGCGAACGGCTGGATAACCGTCAACGAATACCTGGAGACTTCCCAGCCCAACGTATGGTCCTTCGGCGACGCAATCGGAAAGTATCTGTTCAAGCACGCCGCCAACTACGAGTCTGGCATTGTCTACCAGAACCTCATCCTCAAGAAGAGGGTAAAGGCCGACTATCGCGTCATGCCCCACGCCGTCTTCACCTACCCGGAGGTCGCCAGCGTCGGGCTCGGAGAGAAGGCAGCGGTGGAGCGATACGGAGACAGGGTGCTCGTGGGCTTCTACAGGTACGAGGACACGGCCAAGGGTGAGGCTATGAACGTCAGTGGATATTTCGTCAAGGCGATAATCGATGCGGAGACACAGAGTATACTCGGCGCCCACATAGTCGGTCCGGAGGCTTCGGTCCTCATCCAGGAAATCATCAACGTCATGCACGCTTCCGAAGGTAGCGCGCGTACCGTGGGCGAAGCCATACACATCCACCCTTCATTGAGCGAAGTGGTCGAGAGAGCCTTCCAGAACCTGCTGCCAGCAGAACACTATCATGAGCACGTGCTGGGCGAGACCCTGTAGGATGCAGCGTGGCCAATCAGGCAAACTGTCATTTACTCCCCCATTCTCGAGTCCTGGCAGGACTTTCAAGTGATCGGGACCGTTCTCACTCTGGGCACGGACGTCAAGATTATCGTCCTGAGCGGGCTAATCATCGGCACAATAATCATCGGCTACTTGCTCTCCTCGTTCCTCGCGGGCGCGGGATATGAGCCGGTCCCGCGCAAGAGGCTCGAGCTGATGATAGAGTTCTCCCGACCCGATGAGAAGACGCGGGTCTTCGACCTAGGCTCGGGGTTCGGCAAGATAATCATCGCCATTTCCCAGAGGTTCCACTCCAGGTGCACCGGGGTAGAGATCGACCCCCTGAAGGTCTGGTGGACGAGAGGAGCCATAAGACGAAAGAAGCTCGACAAGTACGCGGACGTCGTCAGGGCGAACCTCCTAGACGTCGACCTCTCGTCGGCTGACATCGTCTATGTCTTCCTCTGGACCGGGATAATGCAAAAGCTCCGCGAGAAGGTGCTGGTCCAGATGAAGCCGGGTAGCCTTGTGGTGTCCTACTTCCACGAGTTCGATGGCTGGGAGCCTGAGCGGAAGGACGCCTCCGCCAAGGTGTACATATACCGCATTCCCTCCCGCACCGCCTAGGACCTCAAGACTACCACTGCGCCATCCGCTCTTCGAACGCGCCGACATCCTGGAAATACTGCTTCGCCAGCTCCGCTCCACCAGCCGGAATGTACAGCTCGGGGACCGGGTGGTCGATGAGATTGGCTATCTGCTCAGCGACCTGCTCCGCGGACATGACGACCGCCTGACCCACCTTCTCGCCGGCCTTAGGCCTGAAAGGCGACCCTGCAACCGCGTGAAAATTCGTATCGACCATGCCCGGGAGCACGGTGGAGACCTTGATGTTGGGATATTTTCTGAGGTCCATGCGCAGGTTCGAACTCAGAGAGTTGACCGCAGCCTTCGACGCGCTGTAGACCGACCTGAAGGAGACGATCGGGACCCGACCGAGGGTCGATGAGACGTTGATGAGGTGCCCCTCCCCTCTCTCTTGGAAGTGCGGGACAATAGTCTGCATGCCATAGAAGACCGACTTTAGAACCACGTCGATGATCTCCTGGAATTCTTGGTCCGTAAGGTCCATCACCTTCTTCCCCGTGGCGTAGCCCGCGTTGCTGACCCAGACATCTACGTGTCCGAACTTGGCCATCGCGGCATCGCGAATCTTCTCCACGTCCTTACGCTTGGTGACGTCGGCGACTACCGTGATCGCCTCCGCGCCGCTATCCGACGCGACCTTCTTCAGCAGGGCCTCCCTTCTGGCTGCTAGGACCAGCCGGTCGCCCCTGGCTCCAAGATTTCTCGCAAGGGCCGCACCTATGCCGCTGCTCGCCCCGGTGATCACGACTACTTTCTGGGTCAATTCGGTCATTCCAAGGGGTCCTTCAATATAAATCGGGGTCAGAGCTTCTTAATAGGGGGCCTTATGGACTTCGGACTAGTGTAATGCCATGGTCGTAGAAAAGACTCTAAGATTCCAGGGAAAGAACAAGGACCTCGCTCAGCTATCACAGGTGATTGAGCAGCAGTTCCAGTCCGAGGGCTACAAGACTCAGTCGAAGAGCGCTCCCCTGGGGAACATCATCCAGATTCAGAAGGCCGGCTTCTTTCGGGACATCATCATGGCCGACCGCGCGTTCACCATCGTCATAGCGGGAGACCCCAACGACTTCACGATACACGTCGGCATCGGCAAGTTCATCCAGGGCTTCGCCGTCGCTGCTGTGGAGACGATTCTCCTCACCGAGCTCTTCCTCGTGGTCGACGTCCCAGAGGCCCTCTGGACGGTCCACGTAGAGGGCGAGGTTATCAAGAAGATAACCGCCCTCATCGGCTAGTCGGAGAACCATCCTGAAGGTAGGTCTGGGTGACTCCCGGGCCTGATTTTTCTCTCATGGACTGACAACGTTCATTAGAGTCGCGGTGGAAGGCTCGTTCGCATGGTTGTTATCCTTCCTCCGAACGGCTCCATCACTTTCGTCGGCTCGATTCTGTTGACACTGGTCCTGGGGTTCCTGATTGGAGCCCTGACCAAGGCGGTCGTCAAGGTCGGCGCGATAATCCTGGTGCTCGTGATAGTCTTGATAGCGCTGGGCTTTATCGAGCCCAACCAGATAATACAGCCGGTGGTGAAATACATCGAGTCTGGACCGGCGTTGACCGAGAAAGTAAACCAGATAGCGGGCTATCTACCCTACTCGTCGCTTACGTTCATCGTAGGCTTTCTGATTGGTTTCTTCAAGGGCTAGTCGGTTAGGCGACGCGCCTTAGATTAGCCATTCCTTCGGCGGGGGCTGGACCCCGGCGCAGTGCACTTCGCCGCTGACCCTCCTTATGAACGAAGGACAGGCGAAGCAGACCAGGAAACCGACCTCTGCCTTCACCAGGGGGCAGTCGACGCTCTCTTTCTTCATGCGCGCTATGGCCTTGGGCCCGGCGCTCCCCTTCAGCTCCTGACTCACGATCTTGGGGATCCTCTTCGGCTTCGGTGACGGGTAGACTTTCACGACATACTTTGTTTCTATGGACAAAGGCGATGTGCACTGGATGCGTAAGGATAAAAGCTTGAAGAGAGAATTTTCTCGAGAATGTCGGGGTCGGGCGATAGTGAGAACCGAATTACTGCCTTCAGAAGGCTCGTCGTGTTCTGCGGTATCCCTGGTAGCGGCAAAACGACCATAGCGTCGATTCTCGCATCCAAGCTGCCGCGCGCCTGCCACATACAGACGGACGTCGTCAGGTCGACAATCCCCCATCCCAAGTTCACCGGACCGGAGTCAAGATTCGTCTATGGCGCCTCCGTGGGGCTCGCCAGGGCCGCGCTGGTTGCGGGATACGACGTCATCCTCGACGGGACATTCCAGAAGGAGGCATTCAGGAGGGGAGCGATCGCAAAACTCAGTCGATTCAGTTCTTTCCGCCTCGTCGTCTGGGTCGCAACTGACCCCGGCGTTGCCCTGGAGAGGAACGCGCAAAGACCCTCGACGGTCCCGCGAATGACTTTGTTCAGAATCCTTCAGAGCTTCGAGGAGCCTCAGCGGGGTTTGAGGATTGATTCGACCTCGACCCCTCCCGAGGTCGCGGCAGACTTGATACTTGCGAACCTTGAATGGCACCGGTCTAGGTCCGCAGATAGACTGCACTGAGGAAACAATGCGGACTGCCAAGATCCGAAAGGTAGGCCCTTTGCCTACGGTTTCAAAGCAACGCCCGTAACCCGGCGCTCAGTTTGGTCTCGCCGGCCAGCTCTGAGTAGAATGCCAGGATCTCGAGTTGTTTCTTCGTCTCCCTCCCAGCGACCGCTTTCATTTTCTCGAGCTCAGCCTTGCCCTTGTTGGAGATGACGTATCTTCTGGTGGTCCCGCCCCGAGCAGGGAGCTCTACCACGAGCTCACGCTTGCGCAGCTCGCGTATCATGAAGTAGATGGACCCTGGGCCTGGCTTCCACGCTCCAGAGCTGGTTCGCCCGATCTGGTCCTGGAGTTCGGCGCCCGAGAGAGAAGACTGCGAAAGCATCTGCAGGGAGACGAGTTTGAGGAGACCTCTTGGGGCGCTTACCAACGCTGGTGCCGCCAATCCGTGCTCAATTAGGCTGTCTCCGACCTTTTCTCCGCTCAGGTTAATATACAAAAGCCAAGACCATGACAGAGTGAGCCGCTCAAAAGTCGGAATATTCGGCACGGTGTCTTCGATCGTCGGGATAGGTCTCCTTGTGTTGACATTTGTGGTAGCATTATTCATATTGAACAACCAGGGAAACCTCTCGTTTACCGACATCACCAGCTCGATGTCCTCGCTCCTCTACGCCGCCGTTGAGGCGCTCTTCCTCGGCATCATGGGTTGGGTCGGTTCGATACTCCTTCTCCGCGGCATCGAGTTCATGAAGGTCGAGAGGGGTGTCGGTGTCGTGACCTTCAAGGTCGATAAGGGTGTCGGCATAGTCACCCAGGTCGAGGAAGAGAAGAAACCGGAAAGTAACGCCACTTGAGCCGGTCCAGCCTGCCTGACGGCCCTCTCAGGATCGTCCTGACGGCAATCACCCTCGTCACCATAATAGCATTCGCGACAGTCGGCTATTCCGTCTACCAGGTGATCGTCACGTCCTCTGGCGAGACCGGCTCCCCTGTCAACCCAGCTAACCTGGGGCAGAATGCGACGCTTGTGAACGATACGGTGACCATCAACCTTGCCGGTTCCTTCGCTAACAACGGTCTCTATCCCCTGGACTACCTCGTCTACGCGAACGCGTCTACCCCCGCGGGGAGTCTCGCCAACGTCACCGCGCCCTCCCAGTCCATCGGCCCGGGCCAGGTCGCAAGGCTGAACCTCTCCCTCGACATGGACCTGTTCACCACAGGCGGCCCCGCTGCGAACGACCTCTTCTACAATGGGAGCAGCCTCCAGCTGAACGAGGGGGCCAAGACCTCCATCGGCGGCCTCGTCGCTCTCAGGGTCAGCAACGGCACCTCCGTCCTCGTTCCTGCCTTCCTAGGAAGCCTCCAGGTCAAGGGAGAGAATTCGTCCTCCGGCTCTGTTTCGTTCCTCATGACATTCGACGTGGGGCCCGACGCATCCTTCGGCTTCACCATGTACGGCCAACTATCGGACGGGATGAATTCGACCGTTTTCACGGGAGTCGCTTCGCCGGGCGCGAATCTCGAGGCCGAGTTTTCATTCTCGGGTCAGAACCTGGGAGGCGCACCCTACGCGATAAAGCTGCACACCGTCGCCTTCGGCCACGATTTCGTCACCGTTCTGGAGGTCGGGACAGGTTGAGCTCCTACCAGCCTCCCCTGAGGTCGAGGGTCAAGAGGGCCATCTACATCGGGGCAGCCGAAATCGTGGGATGGATAATTATCCCGAACCTCTTCCTCTCTCGCGTTCTCAGCTCAGGCTATCTCCCGATAACCTCGTTCGAGGTCTACGGGCTCGGCGCCGTCATCGTGGGCCTCCAGGTGCTCGCCATCCTCACCGATGGGAGCGGACCCTCTCCGGTCTTCGCGGCCGGGACCTATGTGGTCGAGCTCTACTACATCTACGAAGGTTCCGGTGGAGGCTACGTCAAGGTCGTAAGCGGGGTCACGGTCGAGCTGTATTTCCCCGTCCTGGTCTTCCTCCTCATGCTCTACCCTCTGGTCAGCATCGTCCGCCTGGGACTCACGTATCTCCTGAGCCAGAGCGATGGCTCCAGGCCAATTCCCGATGAGGTCAGAGGTTGAGCAGCGTCGCTGGCACGATTTCCATATCTTTTCGGTGCCATTAGTTTAAAGCCCGGCAGGCGCCCCCGTCACGAAGTCGATGCGCCTCTGCGGCCGGACCCGGAGAAGCGCGGTCTCTCCGGTCATAGCCACGCTCTTGCTGATCGCGATAGCCGTCGCTTCCTCGATCATCGTTTACTCATTCGTCACCGGGCTGATAGGGGGTCTGACAGCCGGCGCATCCGGCGCGCCCATAGTGGTGACAGGCGACCTTTCACTTCCGAACGGCGCCTCCAGCGGGACTGTCGTCCTCTCGGTGAGGAACAGCGCCGACCGTCCGATTACAGGCGTGACCGTAGCCTTGGCCTCCCAGATGGCTTCCTACACCGCAAATGGGATTTCGAACGCCAACGCGGGGACCGCCGTCCCGGGACTCGTCATGGTGGGCGGGGCCGCGGTTAGCGGCGCCAATCCGATAAACGTCGGCGAGACGGGAGGCGGCGCCTTTGGAGTCTCGGGTGTCCCGAACTCCCTTGACATCGGCACTGACTATTCTTTGACCGTGACTGCCTCGTTCCAGAACGGCGGAAGCGACATCGAAGTCATATCTGTCGTAGGCCAGATTTAGGTCCCTCCTCGCAGCGAGTCCAAGGGGGACCGAAGAATCCTTAGCTAGCTCGCCTCGAACTCCACCGGTATGCCCTCCCGCCGGCCCGGGCTCCAGGAGATGTGGAACCGCGTCTTCGATTCCCTCGAGGCGATAATCCCAATCTACGAGAAGGGTTCGAGGCGCATCTCGCTATTCGCTGACTCGAGCATGAGGGAAAAAGCAGTCGCTTTCGCCGTTCGGGACCACGAATTGGTCCTCGACCTCGGCTCCGGACCTGGCACGATGGCAAGGCTCGTCATAGCCAAGGGAGGGACAGCCGTGCTGCTGGATGCGTCGAGGAAGATGCTGAAGGGCGCACTTGGGAGGCACATGGTGCAGGCGGTCTTCGAGCATCTCCCCTTCCGCGATGGGGCCTTTGAGTCGGTGGTGGCCGGCTTCTCGCTCAGAGACTCTCGTGACTTGGGGCTCGCCTTGAATGAGATTAGGCGCTCGATGAAAGCAGACGGAAGGTTCGGGTTCTGCGACCTGGGCAAGCCCGACGGGTTCGCAGAAGCGGTCCTCGTCGGATTCTACATTCGGGTGGCCGCGCCCGTGCTAGGCGCCATGACAGGAGGGAGGGCTGGACTGGGCTTTGGGTCGCTCTATGAAACGTATCTTCTCACGCTGCCTAACCGATTGCTCTCTCGATCCCTGAACGCCTACTTCTCTAGGGTCGACCTCGAGGCGAAAGACCTTGGCGCTTCGATAGTCGTCTTTTGCAGTACCTAGGACTGCCTAGGCCGCCACGGCTTGGTCGAGTTCCCGAATCACCTTGAGCATCTCAGATGCGGGGACGGTGCATCCCGCCGCTCGCGCGTGTCCCCCGCCGCTGCCCCCATGCTTCGCGGCTATGGCGCCTATCGTCTTGCCAAGATGCACCTCGCATTTCGATGTGCATCTCAGACTCATCTCCACCCTTTCCGGCGCCTTTCGCTTGAAGGCGACACCGACGGGCGCTCCGAAGGCTCCGAGGAGGAGCTTGGCGACCAGACCGGTAGAGGTCTGCTTGGTCTCGCAGTACGCGACGTTCTCCAGCATCTTGCCCTCGTGCTTCACCCTCCCGATTAGCCTTGCGACGACGTCAGCCTGGGCGATGGCCTCTTCGACCACTCCCGGGATCTGGTGTGGGAGTCGCATCTCCGCGAGCTTCGCGACGAGCATTCGCGGGTACTCCGGGTCCTTCCCGTTCTTCGCTAGCGCGTAGGAGAGGAGACTGCTCTCCAGCATTATCATGTGCCGGTCGTAGGTCTGCATTATCGCCTTGGCCTTCTTGGAGTCGTCCATGTAGTCGGTAACCGCCGCGTAGAGGGCGACCATGGCCGCCTCGGGCGGGAGCGAGTCCTTGAAGTGGAGATACGTGAGCATACCGGCGCAATCCCCTACGTTGTGCACCAGCTCGATCGGCAGCCTCTTCAGGGCCGCCCTGTCCTCGGGCGCAAGGTAGTGGTGGTCTATGTAGGTGATCCGGATGGTCCGGCTAAGCCTGCCGAGGATGTCGACGAACGCTGCAAACCTGCTCTGGTCGGTCCCCAGGTCACAGACGTACAGGTCCTCGAGACCTTCGGGGAGGTTTTCCAGAGCGTCGAAGAGGGAGTCGTAGTCGACGAGCATGAACTCACTCCTGGTCGAAGCCCTGACGAGCGCTGCGCTTGAAATCCCGTCGATGTCCTTGACGTGCGACAGGCAAAGGCTCTTCAAGGTCGCAGGGGCAGCATAACCGTGCTCTATAAGCGGCTCTTCAGCGAAAGGGAGCTTCGCAAAGGACGATATTTGAGCCGCCCTTAGACTGAAAGGAAAGAATCTTGGCTTGTTAGCTATTTCACGGAGAGAATAGCGCAGAGTACTATGGTATTCTCATGAGGCATAAATACGCGTTTTGGACAGGCCAACAACACGAGCAGAGACGGTTTGCTTTTTTCTAGAGCAGGACAAATCGATCACGTTTCGAGTCGAGTGTAGGGTCCCCCTAGATGACATCAGGTAAACGAATCGGAGGCCGGAGTCTACTCGTCTTTCTCTTTTTGGGTCTCATGGCCGGGTCCGCAGTATT
>JAPCJP010000024.1:16630-25867 GCA_027886885.1 Nitrososphaerota archaeon
CAGACATACTTCTGCATTGGCACGCGCCCTCGGCGCATCCCCTCAACAGGTGAGCGCTATCGGAGGAGGTCAGACCGTCGCGCCATCAGCCTACGTGACTGTCGCCTCAGGCGTGACAGGCAGTACCGCATCGACCCCTAGCGTCGTTCAGAACGACTACATCATCGTGGTCGTCGGCTTCGAAGGCACCGCGCATACGGTCTCGACCGTGACCGACAGCGCGACCCCTGCGACGTCCTTTTCCAAGGAAGCTTCGTCAAACATCAACGAGGACGTTGAAGTATGGTGCGGGAAGTACACCGCCTCATCAGGCTCGGACACAATAACGGTCCAGACCAGTACCTCTGCGAGCTACTCCTTTAGGGCCATCTTCGCCGCCGGAATCAGCAGCTGCACCCCCGACACGACAGTGACGAACCATGGGAACGCGGGTTCGCCATCGGTCGGCTCATTTACTCCGAACACGGGAGATTTTTGTGAGGCCGCGACCTCTGACGCGACCGGAAGCGGTTCTTCTGTGTGGACGATAGGCATCCCATTCAACAGCCAGGGCTACTACTCCAACACGGCGTCGAACTTCGTCCTGCAGTCAAAGCTGACTTCGGGCAGCGGCTGGGTGGCTGACACCTTCAAGGGAGATTGGGACTCTAGCTACGGGGCGACGACCGCCGCGTTCACCTCTTCGGTCAACTCGTCACCGTTGTGGGACGAGGCCGTGGCTTGTTTTCCCACCTCATCTACAGGCGACGAGATGCTGCAGGGAAGAGGATTCTTCACCAGGGCGTCTTCCTCCAATCCCAACTTCGCCCCAACGGCGGTCGGAGGAGAGGGGCCGATCCACAACGACTACATCGTTGCCATTATCACGTTGCCCGTCTCATCATCGACCTCACACGTGACAAGCGTAACCGACGGTGTGTCCGACACCTACACCCAGGTAATCTCATCCGGCACCAACGACGATGTCGAGATTTGGATGGCCCACTACACGGGGACGTCAGGAACAAGCCTGGGCCAGATAACCTTCAACCTCAATGTGGCCGAACCCGCGGTGATTGGATATTTCGAGATCTCCGGCATCAACACAATCATCGCTCAGATTGCCACCAACTCAGGGAGCGGCAGCGTGGCCTCGGTGGCCTCGTTCACCCCAGACACGAACGACGTCTGCATCGAGTCCACCTCATTCAACGCTGGGACGAACCCCGTTACGTGGACAACCCCGGCCAATCAACCTTTCCAACAAGTCTCTTCCACCCAGCAGGCTAACGGCTACAACAACAACTATCTCGCGACTGCCTTCAGGGCTGACTGGCCCGCCTCGACGTCCACGACTGCTACCCTCTCCCCATCGGCGACGAGCTCGCCAGCCTGGGACGAGGTGGTCGCGTGCTGGGCTGGAAGCGTCGTAGTGCCAGTGACTTGCACGATGAGCAGCTCGGCTCCGGCGGCTACAGTCGCGCTCTCTGAGAGCAGCGGCAACACGCTTTCCCCGTCGACGGTCACCTGCAATGGAAGTCCTCAGAACATCACCGTCGACCCCTCGGTCACGCTGACCGCCACGGAGCCGGCCGACAGTTCCAACACCCGGGACCGGTTCTCTGGGGGCGGCACCACCACCACGGATGCGACCTGCGTCGGCACTTCGGCCGGGACATGCGCGTCTTGGAGCTTTACGAACTTCGAGCAACTGAAGAACACGTTCCAGATATCTGCCAACGCGCAGTCGACCTTCGATAGCGGACTGTCGGCGGTCACGGTGAGCGGAACCCAGGCCGGCGGAGCCGCCACGCTCTGTTCCATCACCGTCACGGTCGCAGCCTCAGACTCCTGTGCCGGGATATGGTCTGACTATGCCGCCATTGCTGCGGTTCCCTCCACCATCGGCGGTGCCGTATCCAATACGCAGTGGCTTGCCCCCTCGGCCACCTCCGCCTCAATCACCACGGGAGGCGGCACGGTCAACTTCAACTACTACAAGCAGCTTCAGAACACGTACCAAGCCTCGCCTTCTGTCCCCTCCACCTGGAATTCCGGCGGCCTGTCCCTGGATGGAGCCGTGACGAGCGCTGGTTCTTGCGCTTCACCCTGCACGCTGGACATATCGACTTCGAATCCTAACGACGTGATAGTCGTCGCTTACCTGGCGAACGCAGGATCGACTGTCAGCGCGGTGGTGGACAGCGGGAGTGCCGGATTGACATTCACAACAAGGTTTGCCTGTGCGGGTTCTCAAAGAGCCTTGTGCGAGTATTATTCTGGCGCAACTTCTGCTGCCTTGGCCTCAGAGCCCATAAAGTTGACCGCGAGCGGCGGAGGAAATGTACTGATATTCGCCGTTCATGGCGCCGACATCGCTTCTCCGTGGGATGCTAACTCCGGCCTTCCGAACGAGGCAGCCGGTGCTTCCGGAACGGGTTGCATCATGTCGACCACGAATGGGAACGACATGTTGTTGTCTTTTGCGGCGGACGGGGGTTCACCAGTATTTACGGTTCCTGCCCAGTCCGGCGGATACACGCAGCTCGCGAGTGAATTCGGGGGAGGGCCAAGCGCTATGGGCGCGTATGACATCGTTTCTGCGACCCAGTCTTCGGTACAGACCGAGTGGACCTACACTGCGGGGACGGCACAGTATGAGAGTCTGTGCGATGCAATTCAGGGCAACGGTGTCGCGGTCTCGGGGACTCAAGCCGGAACCTCCGGCCAAACCATCTGCCTGACGAACTCCCCAACCTCCGGAGGATCAAGTTCAATCTCATGTTCCGGCTGGACAGACTACAACACGCCTGTCACCGTGGGCTTCCTTACTGTGAGCCCCAACGTGCGGTGGTCACCGGCTACATCGACCTACACCGATACGACCGGAGGCAACACCCACGCCGACGACTACTATGAGCAGCTCCAGAACACCTACCAGGCATCTCCAACGGTCCCCGCTACGTGGGACGTCTCTGGGGTCGCGCTCGATGGGTCCAACAGCGCCATCTGCACGGCCCTTACTAGTTGTTCCGCTACTCTGACGACCACACATTCAGGCGATGTCGTCATCGCGGAGTGCTACGCCAACACCGTGGGGAGCGGGGGAGCCGTCACCTCGCTGACCGTCTCGGCGAGCGGGCTCTCGTTCACCCAGCGGTTGTACTACAGCAGCCAGAAGGCCACGGGCGAGGATTATGCCATAGCCGCGGGTACGCTCAGTTCCCTCTCGATCTCATGCGCGACTAACGTGGGAGCCGGGAACGTGAACATCGGCGTAATGGTCTTTGGTATCAGCGGCGCAAACACCGCGTCACCGTACGATACCAACTCGAACCTGCCCAACAAGCAGTCGAGCAGCACGACCACGGGGCAGTGCACCATGACGACCTCGAAGGCGAACGACTTTCTCATCGCCGAGACGAGTCACAACGGCGCTTCGCTTACTGGGACGCCGGCGGGGTTCACGGCGTTGTTCAACGTGGGCGGTTCGCCCAGCGGGGCGCTCGAGTACGAGGTTGTGACCTCCATCCAGAGCTCGGTCACGGAGACCTGGACCTATGGGGCGGGAAGCTTCTCTGACAACATCTGTGACGCAGTGGCCGCCGCGCTTTCGGGAGTCACTGTTACGGGGACGTACCTCGGGAGCGCTGGTCAGAGCATTTGCACCACGAACCTCCCGACCTCGGGGGCATCGACCGCGATAGGTTGCACCGGGTGGACCGACTACAACACGGCCGCGAGCATGGGGTACTTCACGGTCAGCTCGAACGAGAGGTGGGCCCCGCTAACCGCCTCCTACATGGATACGACAGGAGGGAACACACACAGCGATAGTTACTATGAGCAATTGCAGAACACCTACCAGGCGACTCCGCTTGCGCAGACAACCTGGGACGCCGGACTCACCGCGCAGGCGGTCGTTGGCACCCAGCTGGGCGCCTCAGGGCAGACTATCTGCTCGATCATATTGACGAGTGGAGCCGGAGCGCAGAGTTGCGCTGCCTACGCGGACTACAACCTGGCAGTTGTGATAGGCTCGGGGACCATTTCGGGGGCGCCCGCCAACTCCCAGTGGGTCAGGAGCGGGGCGTGCTCATTCACTCAGACGGCCGGCGGCAACACCAACAACTGCAACTACTACAAGCAGTGGACCGAGACGTGGCAGGCGACGGCAAACGCACAGTCAACCTTCGACTCGGGTCTGAGCGCTAACGTGAGAGGGACCGTGCTCGGAGCTAGTTCGACCTTGATCTGTACGATCTCGCCAGCCGGCGGTTCCGCAATAGGAACCTGTTCCGGATTCATCGACAACAACCAGCCCGCGACATTTGATGCGACGATGGCGGGCGCAGCTTCGAATACCCAGTGGAAGTGCGCGACATGCACGACGGGGTCCCAGACTACCGGTGGCAATACGGTGAACATCAACTACTACAAGCAACTCTCCAACACATACCAGGCTTCCACGAACGGCCAGGGGCCGCCGACATGGGATTCAGGTCTCAGCATCGCGCCGACCGGCACATCCCTCGGCTCTGGGGCGACTATCTGCACGATGAACCCGTCCTCGGGGACGACGACCACCGCGTCGTGCACCGGTTACGCTGATTACAACACGGTGGTAACATACCCCGCGCTCGCTGCCGGTTCCGCCAGCAACGTCCGATGGAAGGTTTACGGTACCCTCTCGTTCACGGATACCACGGGAGGGAACACGCACACAGCGGCCTACTACAAACAACTCTCAAACACATACCAATCCTCAACGAACGGGCAGGGTCCGCCAACTTGGGACTCTGGATTGACCATTCCAGCGATGGGCACCCTCGGGGGCACTTCCGGACAGGTCATCTGCACTATCTCGCCCTCCTCAGGAACAACAACGACCGCCTCGTGCACGGCCTACGCCGACTACAATAGGGCGGTCTCCGAACCGACTTTCGCCTCGGGTTCAGGGGCGAACATCCAGTGGCAGGTCTCGGGCACTTCAGCCTGGACCGACTTGACGGGGGGGAACACTCACACGGGAGCCTACTACAAGCAACTTAGTAACACGTTCCAGACCACGGCGTTCGCCCCATCGACCTTCGATGCGGGGATGACCTGGTCCATCACAGGAACGGTCCTCGGGTCCGCCGGGACGACGATATGCACGGTGACCTCTACTGTCGCTTCTACTGATTCATGCACCGGCTACTCGGACTACAACGCTGCGGCAACATTCCCCGCCAGCTCGACGGGAGCACCTGCAAACTCTAGGTGGGAGAACGCCGCGGGCGGCGCTAGCAACACCGCCTCCATAACCTCGGGCGGGTCCACGCTCAACACCAACTACTACAAACAGTACTCTGAGACGTGGACAGCGACTGCTAACGCCCAATCCACCTTTGACCCTGGCAGTTCCTCTGTCGCGACCGTCAGTGTGGGTAGCGGACCCATGTACGACGCCTACGACTCCGGGAAGGGGGAGGTCTTCGTCGTCAACAACGCCGCCGCCACGATTTCCGTGATATCCGACAGCACGAACACGGTGGTCGCGACCATAAGCGGACTGGGCAACCCCCGTGGCATAGTCTACGACCCCGCCAAGGGCGAGCTCTTCGTGGCCAATTTTGGGTCTGGGACGGTGTTGGTGATATCTGACAGCACCAACACGGTGGTCGCGACGGTGACCGTGGGCAGCACCCCTCGAGGCGTGTCCTATGATTCTGCACTGGGAGAGATATTCGTGGCCAACAGCGGGTCGAACACTGTTTCCGTGATATCCGACAGCACGAACACCGTGGTCGCGACGGTAACAGTGGGCAGCGCTCCGAGGGGAGTAGTCTACGACTCGGCTGAGGGCGAAACTTTCGTCACGAACAACAACGACGGCACCGTCTCCGTGATACAAGACAGCACGAACACCGTGGTCGCGACGGTGACCGTGGGGACGCACCCGAACGGGTTGACCTACGACCCGGCACAGGCCGAGGTCTTCGTGGTCTGCAGCGGGTCGAACGCCGCCTACGTGATATCCGACAGCACGAACACGGTGGTCGCGACGGTCACAGTCGGGAACAATCCCTTCGCCGCTGTCTATGATTCAGCTGCGGATCAGATCCTTGTGAGCAACTTCAACGATGGTACGGTCTCGGTAATTCGCGGTTTTGACAACGCAGTCGTCGCGACCGTTACCGTGGGCACGAATCCGTACCTAGGCCTGGCGTACGACTCGGCCAAGGGTGAGACCTTTGTGACCAACAACGGCGCGAACACGGTCTCGATTCTCACGGATTCGATGAGCACGACGGTCATGGGGACGGTCCTCGGGGTAGCCGGCAGCACGGTCTGCACGATACTTCCCCCACCCGGGCAGTCCACGGGCACCTGTTCCGGGTTCATCGACAGCGGGCAAGCGGCCACCTACTCCACGCTGATGTCGGGAGGGTGGCCAAACCAGCAGTGGATCTGTACGACTTGCACGACTGGCGCTCAGGGGACGGGCGGCAACTATCCCAACATCAACTACTACAAGCAGCTCTACGAGACCTACCAGGCTACCACGAACGGGCAAGGATCCCCCACGTGGGACGTGGGTCTGAGTATCGGTCTGACGGGGACGACCTTCGGCACCCCGGCGACGACCATCTGCACCATCAATCCCTCCTCAGGCACGACGACCATTGCGTCTTGTTCCGGTTACGCTGATTACAACTCCGCGGTGACCTTTCCGGGCTCCGCCGCCGGCTCCGGGAGTAACATACAGTGGAAGCTCTACGGGACTTCATCGTTCACCCCGCTGACCGGAGGCAACACCTACACCGCCAGTTATTACAAGCAGCTTTCGGAGACATACCAAGCGACCACGAACGGGCAGGGACCCCCCACGTGGGACGCTGGCCTCAGCATCACGCTGACAGGGACTCTAGGAGGCGTACCGTCCCAGGTCGTCTGCACGATCTCTCCGTCCTCCGGCACAACTACTACGGCCTCATGCTCAGCATACGCGGACTACGACACCCTGGTCACGGCTCCGGCCTTCGCCTCCGGCTCAGGGAGCGGAATCCAGTGGCAGGTCAGCGGGACCGATTCCTGGACAGACGTCACTGGCGGAAACACCCACACCAGCGCCTACTACAAGCAGTTGAGCGACACCTACGTGGCCGCGCCAAATACACCTACGACATTCAGCGGGTCAATCACTTTCCCTGTCACAGGTACCTATCTAGGGGCCGCTTCCTCCACCATCTGCACAGTGAATGTTCCCGCCTCGCCTGCTGGAGGTACATCGTATTCGTGCACGGCCTACGCCGACTACAATACAGCCGCGACCTTCCCCCCTCTCTCGTCGAGCAACCCCGTCAACGTCCAGTGGCAGGCCCGGAGCACCACAAGCTTCGCTGACACCACCGCGAACAACTCTCACACCGTCCAGTACTACGAAGAGGTCTCGAACACCTATTCAGCCAGCCCGCTCGCTCCGGCGACGTTCAGCGGCTCGATCACTTTCACCGTCTCGGGCAACCTGAACGGCGGGGCCTCTACGATATGCACAGTGAACGTCCCCGGCTCACCCGCGTCGGGCGCCTACTCCTGCAGCGGCTTCTCCGACTACAACACCCCGGTTTCCTTGCCGGTGTCATCGGGGAGCAATCCCTCTAACGTGAGGTGGGAGGTCTCGGGTTCGCACACCTTCAGCGACACGACGGGGGGCAACTCTCACTCGGCTAACTATTACGAACAGCTCCAGGACTCCTATGAGGTAACCGCAAACGCCCAAGCGACCTTCGACCCCAGCCTTGCGTTCACCCTCACGGGCACGCTCTTCGGTTCAGCGGGCTCGACGATTTGTGTCATGTCCCCTGCGTCCAACGCGACCGACACGTGCGTCGCGTGGGCTGACTACAACACTCAGGTCTCCTACCCGACCAATCCTGTCGGTTCCGCGCCCAATTCCAGGTGGGAGGTCTCCGGAACCTCGTCCTTCACCGATACCACGGGCGGCAACACCCACAACGTGAACTACTACAAGCAGTACACCAACAGCTTCGCCTACTCTGTCATGGACGGAGGCTCGCCTGCGGCTCCTGCCCTCATTTGCACGCAGCTCGGCTCCAGCGGTGCCTGCGGCACCCTGGGCTTGTTCACCTCGGCGATTTGGGTCGACTCAGGAGGGTCCTACTCCGCGACGAACCCCACAACAGGCTCAACGGGAACTGAGAGATGGGACAGCAACGCGGCCTCCGGCGTCATATCATCGGGAGGGGTGACCATCGCGGTCTCTTACTATCACCAGTACTTACAGACCCTGTCCTACTCGGTCATAGGCGGGGGCTCGCCCACGTCTCCGACAGCGAGCGGTCTAGAGTTCGGCTCTGCCTATACGCCCTCGCTAACCGGGTCCCCGACGGGCTACTGGTTCGACGCCACGGGAACGGTATCGTTCACTGACCCCATCAGCGGGGGCGCGAACGAGCAATGGTCCTCACCCGTATCCAGCATCTCAGCGACTTCATCGGCCACGACCGCGCTCGTCTACTACAATCAGTACCAGAACACGTACCAGGCGGTGCCCCGGGCTAGGACGACCTACGATGGAGTGTACCCGATCACTGTGACCGGGACCTTCGAGGGCGTCGGGGGCTCCACTATCTGCACGATTACGACGGCGAATGGCGGAGGCACCGCATCGTGCTCAGGTTATGCGGACTCCGGAATCTTGGTCTCGATGGGTTCCATCAGCGGCGCCCCGGCCAACACGAGGTGGCAGCAGAGCGGTGTCACGTCCTGGACTGACGGCAGTGGGGGTAACACCCACGCGGTCAATTTCTACGACCAGACGACGAACACCTACACGTTCTCTCCCACCGCGCCTGCGACATGGGACAATCCCTTCTCTCCGGTCGTCACCGGAACATTGCTAGGCGTCCCGAGTTCTACCGTTTGCACGGCCTCGCTCGCGTCTGGTGGGGGGGCCTCGAGCTGCAACGGGTATACCGATTACAACTCCGCCGCATCCTTCCCAGCCGCCATCGCCGATGGCGCAAACGTGCAATGGACTGGGGCCGTTCCTCTTTCGTTCAGCGACACGACGGGCGGGAATATCCACACCGTGGACTACTACCTGCAGTACTCGGCTTTGACCTTCACCGCCGACCCGATCGCGACTACGACCTGGGACAACTCCTTGAGCGTAACCGTGACCGGGACCTATCTGGGCACTGCGGTGACGGTCTGCACTATCACGACCACATCGGGCGGCGGCTCTGCATC
>JAPCJP010000004.1:0-3315 GCA_027886885.1 Nitrososphaerota archaeon
ACCGTATCGTCCAGAAGTCGTGCGAGATCTTCGAGTCCATCAGGTACTCGTAGGGTATGGTGAAGTAGCCGCTATTGTGAACGAAAATCCCAGAGGAGAGCGCGAAGTTGTTAGTATTGGGCACTATAAGGTCGTAGGTAGGATGACAGCCATCGATCCGCTCCACAGACACCACTTTGTGGTTGGGAACACAGAACATGCATCTCGTGCTAATCTGATTTCGTCTTGCGTGCCATCGAACGTGCATCGCCTTCTTGGACAGAATTGCTCTGTCTTCATGCGTCCTGCTCGCCACGAACTGCGCCATGTTCCGCCGGCGCGCGTTTAGCTGTTTAGGGGTCTGAGGCAGAATACCCCTCGCGTATTCATGTTGAAGAGTCAAGGCTATCTTCCTGCGCCATTCTTCGTCCCGAGGGAGCAAACGATTTGCCTCCTGAGCCTTGGTAAGGTTCCGCCTGCCGGCCGCCCGCTGCGTGTCGGTCTTTGGTAACCTGCCAACCTTCCGCATATTTTCTTCTCTTGCGCGAATCTGCTTATTCGTGAGGGAAATTTCGCCAAGCGCCAATGCAGAATTGTACCTCTGGAGGTTCGCGGCGGAAATCTTACTCCGTTCCTGATGATTTCGCGTCCAAGCTATCTTCAGGCCTTCGGATATCCTTCGCCTTGTAACGGGGTTCCTGTGGAGGGCTTTGTGAAAACAAGAATACATCACTTCAAGGTTTGGAGGGCTGTTGTTGTGCCCGTTGAAATCTTTGTGGTGAACAATAACCTCGCATTTAGAATCGTCGCAATCGTCTGTGTGTCCAAAGCTATCTCTCATCCCTAGTTCGTGAACTACGGCCCAATGCGTTGTCATCCACCTCAAGGTAGTTGGTGAGAGAAAGCGCTCGTAGCGCCCGCCTTTAGTGTCACCCTTTCGATACAGGGGCATCAAAGAATCACCGGCGCCGAGCAGCCCAGCTGCTCGGTAAGAACCGTCTCTCAGTAGAAACCGATGATCATTCGTACAGCTGACCGATTCCCCGTTATCGAGTAAGACTCTCACCAAATTTCCTTTGTACCCTGCAAACTTTGGTGTTGCCAGTACCGGAACTATTCTTTCCCTGCTGAGGTCATATGAATAGATCCAGACGGGCCCACTCAATTCACCAATCGCGATTTCTCTGCCATCCAGCAAAGAAATTTTGGTCTCGGCAGTCAGACATTTTCCCCACTGCTTCCCCCACGAGTTCCTTACGATGAAGCGCTTGATCGAGTCGTCGTATCCGACCGCGAGGACGGCGTGAAGGCCGATGGTCTTCTCTCCCTTGTAGGGCATGTTCAGCTTGCCTGTCTTCTTCACGGCGCTCCCCTGGAAGCTCGAGAAGACCTTGATCCCGAAGACGAATGGGTAACCGGAGGCGAGGCAGGACTTCAACTGGTCCAGGTTGTGCTCCATGCGCTGATAATCCACCACCTTGTACTTGCGGGCTCTGGAATAGCAGCTTGCCTGCGGCTTCACGAGCACAGCCTTCTTGAGGTAGGGCCACAGTTTCTCGGCGCAGACGCCCTGGTTGGCTACGCCCTTGATCCCGTCCCTGAGCTGCCCTCCCGAGTCCTTGTTCTCCGTCCCCTGGAGCGCCCTTTCATTATAGTAGATGAAGAGACGAGAGGGAGTGGAGACGTTCTTCTCAGCCTGCTTGATCTCATCGAACTCTATGGCGGCGGCGATGGCATTACCTGTACAACCATTGACCTCTAACTGGTTGTAGACCGGAGGCATCTTGGGCCTGAGGTCGACCTTTGGAGGCAGGTTCGCAAGGATGTCGGCGGGCGGGACGTAACGGTGGTCGCGCTTGTCTGGGGTGTCTTTGATTCCTCCGAGGCCCATGGTCATGGGCTGGAAACCCCCTTGGATTTCATATAAGCATTGACCGGGTGTTGAGGACCGGGCCCGTCGTAGGTTTCCTTCTTCATGACATACAGATAGATCGGGTGGCCTTCGGCTTGAACTCTATTTCTCGCTTCGCCTTCCACCCTTCGATGGGGAAGTCGAAGTTCACGATTCTCACGCCTGGGCGCAGTTGTTCGATGAACTTGGGCGCGAGGAGGTTGAGCGTGTAGCTCGAGAGATACAGGGCCAGCACGTCAGCCGGCCTCAGGTCGACCTTCTTGAAATTCTCTGAGATTATCTTCACCCGGCGGGACAGCTCCAAGTCCTTGGCAAGAGCGCGGCTCTGCTCTACGAGTCGTTTTCTGATCTCCACCCCCCTCGCTAGGGCGTGAAAGTCTCTTGCGGCGACGATTGGTATCCTTCCGTCGCCGGAGCCAAGGTCGAACACCACCTCGTCTTTCTTGACCGAGGCCAGCTCCAGCATCACCGGGATGGCGTCCATGGGAGTTGGGATGTGGGGTTCTCGATAGTTCATTCGGGTCGAGTGACATTTCGAGTTAGATAAATGTCAGGGGAGGCGGCTCTGTTAAGTTGATGGGCCACGCGTCGGGACTCTGTCCCTGTTAAGTGTCGGGCCATAGAGGGGTTAGGTGGCGGCAGATGGCAAACAAACACTTCAGGGTCGTGGCAATGGTCAGCAGTTCCAATCCGAAGGCCGTCAAACCCGTTCTCAAGCAAGCCGTAGTGAAGGGCTCAATCAAAGAAGCCGAAGGGGAATACATCGTCGAAGCAGAGATGGAGGGCGATAGCCCGAAGGAGCTGAACCGTGCTCTCCTTTCCGCGTTGAGGAGGGCCGAGAAGAAGACGAGGTTGCGCGCTGAGTGGACTTCTGACGATGGAACGACACAGCGCTTCTTCGACTACGTCTTGAAGAAGACAACCAAAGCCAGCCCCCCTCCGTAGGGCACATTCGTACGGTGAGACCTAACAATCAACCGAAAGTTGACAATCCTTTGTCCTATCCCGCTCAACTGCAGACTTTACAGGACCGGGGAGGCGAACGTTTTAGAGCCGCGTCCTGCCCCATGCGAAGCGATTGATTTGATATCGAAGCAAGAGGATGATTACCTCAAGACGCAGCGGCTCGCCAGGCTCGCAACCGTGTCCCCCGGGGGCCAGCCAGAGGTCTCGCCCGTGGGATTCGAATGGGATGGTAAGTTCCTCTACGTCGGCACCCACGACCCCTCATTCTTTGCGATGACCCAGCGCTACAAGAACATCACCGGAGGGAACCCACGCGTCTCGTTGGTCGTGGACGACCTGGAGTCGGTCGACCCGTGGAAGGTACGGGGCATAAAATTCCTTGGTAAGGCCGAGGTCGTGGAGCGTGCGGGGATGTTCGGAAAAGGGAAGTATCTCCGGATAAAGCCGAAGGTGTCGGT
>JAPCJP010000004.1:3415-6170 GCA_027886885.1 Nitrososphaerota archaeon
TATCAGGGCGATCACGATGTCGATGATGAAGGTGATGACTAGGACGTAGACCGTGTACATGACAGCCTTGTTAGCGGGTGTGTTCACGATTATCGGCAGTCCCTTGTAGAGGATGTAGATCCCGTAGAGCAGCCCCAGAATCGAGAGGAGGCCCAAAGCGGGGACGATGCTGAGTATCCCGATGAGGAAGATTGGCGTGAAAATGAAGGCAGACAACATGGTCGCCTTCGGCCTGTCCTTTAGGCTCGTAAACCGAGGAGCGAGCCACCAGATCACGTAGCCGACAATGAAGACCGAGATTATGTCTAAGAAATAGGAGAGGATCGTCCCGGCGACCGCGTACCCCACGTTGTCTACAGCCTTGTCATAATACAAGAGGTCGCCTATCAGTCGGCCGACCAGTGGGACCAAAGCGAGAATCGCTACGTAGTTGATCATGAGAGAGTTGACCGATACGGTCTGGTTCTTGTTCTGGGTCATGTAGGCGACCGGGTTCCTGACCAGGGCGATAGCGTTCTTGAAGGTGGCCTTCATCTCGTTCATCCTGCTTCCCTGCTGCGAAGTGGTGAGCGAAGGCTCTGACACTGTTGGAGCAGTAGTTGGGGAACCGGAAGCGGCGAGAGGAGCCCCACATGAGGCACAGAAAGCTGCATCGTCAGTATTAGCGGCGCCGCACTTTGGGCAGAACAATTGCATGAGTATCGCATTGCACCGAATTTAAACATGTATAGAAAAAACACGGTCGAGGACGAGCTTCCTCAACCCGCTCGAGCTTGCAGAACTTAAGGGGTCAGCTTATATCTCCGCTGGGACGGAAAGGAGGCGGCGCCCGTTGAAAGCCAAGACCCCCAAGATCTCCGAGGCGGAGCAGGTTAGAGAACTGGTCTCGAAGGAGACGGGAGCAAGATTTGAGGTCATCAAGCTGTCCGAGGAGAACCCGCTCCCGATCAAGGACCTCGAGTGGTTCATCAGGTGTCGCAACCTCGAGGACATCAAGAAAACTCCCTACCTCAACACCATCTGGAAGTTGAAGAAGGGCCCGATCTGGCTCGAGTCCCTTGCGATAGGGGACACCTTCGACTGGATAGAGTTCGCCTATGGCCAGGAAGCGGCGGGCGAATCTCTGGACCTCAACTACTCGGATTTTCAGGAGAAGGTGTTCAGGGAGGGATTCAACTCCAGGTACCCACTGGTGGACCAGCGCATACGGACCGCTCAATTCGTGGCAGAACAGACCTCCAAGAAATACAAGACCCCCCTCGAGTTGAGGAGCAGCGGGTCTAAGGGGATCGTCGTGTTCACGTTCGCAGCAACGGTGGCCGGCGAGCATCCGGCGCGGCTCAAGAAGACGCCCGTCGCCGTGGCGGCGCTGAGGGAAGCGTACCAGCAGGCGACCCAGTCCTAGACGGGAGCGCCGGTTGTCGACCAAGATCCAGGTCAGCGAAGAGACGAGGGCAGAACTGAACCGCTATGCCTCCAGGATGAAGCGAAAGCTCGGGAGGAGGGTGACCTTCGACGAGGTAATCAGGGAGCTGCTGGAGTCGACGGACCCCGCTCCTGAGTAAACCCTTAATCCGAGAAAGTATGAGCGCGCTCAAGTTGAGATTGAAGGGGAAGGTGGCCCTCGTGACGGGTGCTAGCAGGGGGATAGGGGCTGCGATAGCCCGCGCCTTTGCCCGGGAGGGTGCCCGTGTCGTCGTGAACTATCGCTCTTCTGAGGCGGAAGCAAAGGACGTGGTGAGGTCGATAACCTCGTCGGGGGGCAGTGCGATTTCCATCCAAGCTGACGTGGCACAACCTGCCCAGGTGGCGAGGATGTTCGACGCCATATCGAAAAGATTCCACCGGCTCGACGTATTGGTGAACTGCGCCGGCGTGGCCGATGGGTCGATTTGGAACGCCGAACTCAGCGAGATAACACCGGACATGTGGCAGAGGGTCTTGAGTGTGGACGTGGTCGGAGGGTTCCTTTGCGACCAGCGGGCAGCAACTCTCATGAAAAAGGGAGGCTCGATGATCAACATCTCCTCCACTCCGGTACTTGTGGGCGACGAGCAGGGGCTAGTCTACGCTTGCGCCAAGGCCGCGGTGCTGACCAAGACCAAGATGCTCGCGAGGATCCTCGCCCCCAGCATCAGGGTCAACTGCATGATACTCGGTTCCATCGAGACCGGCTGGGTAGACTGGCTCACCCCTGAGACGCTAAGGTCGTACACGAGCTCCATTTCCCTGAAAAGGCTCGGGAAACCCGAGGAAGTCGCGAGCGTGGCCGTGTTCTTCGCGAGCGACGAGTCGAGCTACATCACGGGGGAGAGCATAGTGGTCGACGGCGGGGACGTCCTGGACTAGAGCTGAGCCCCGGATGACGACGGCCCGGGACTCGGAGACCGTCCCCGGAGTGCTCGAGGTGAGAAGTTGCCCCCACGGGAGGGGCGTCTTCGCGCTAAGGGACTTTCGGGAGGGGGATACCGTGTCGATCGTTGTCGGAGGGGAGTTTACAGCCAACCCCCGGTCCACGGACGGCCATGCGCTCCGGATTGGGGATTCGCTCTACTGGGACGAGGTGCCCGTCGATTCCCCCATCTACTGGAGCAACTTTCTGGACCACAACGGGGACCCGAATTGCAGGTTCGTGGACTTCGACCCCAGCATGCCGGGGGCTAGACTTGTGGCCGTCTCGACGATTAGAAAGGGGGAGGAGATGTTCCTGGACTACAGGGACTATCATCCTGAAAATCCCGTCTTCTGAACAGGT
>JAPCJP010000004.1:6270-35299 GCA_027886885.1 Nitrososphaerota archaeon
GACGAGCGCAAGGGGATCGCGCGCAAGCTCGAGCGGGACGGCGACCTCTTCCTGGTCGCCGAGGAAAAGGGGGCGATCGTCGGGACGGTCATGGGTGCATGGGACGGAAGGAGGGGGTGGATATACCACCTCGGGGTCACGCCGGACCGACACCGAAAGGGAGTCGCCACCGCGCTCATCAGGGAGTTGGAGGTGCGAATGAAGAAGGCGGGCATTCCGAAGGTGAACGCGTTGATATTCCCGTGGAACGACGCCTCGGTCAGCTTCTTCAATAGCGCCGGCTACAAGGTCGAGGACATGAAGGAAGCACAGAAATGGCTGAGTTGATGACCAGTCCGTGAAGATAGGCGTCGCTCTCCGCTCGACCGTTTTTGACCCCCGGTCGATCGCCAAGCTCGTCCCCGTCTTGGAAGAATCAGGGGTGGACTCCGTGTGGTTTCCGAGCGTCGGGCCCGCCTTCGACTGCCTGGACATGTGCGGGATCTCGCTCGGAGCTACCAGCACGATGCGCGTCGGGACGGGAGTGATAAAACCGACGACCTATGCCCCTTCTCTGCTCCTCGCAAGGCTCCACACCCTCTATGCCGGTTCAGGAGGAAGGTTCATCCTGGGATTGGGAACCGGTTCTAGCATCGGCGCCTCAGCGATCGAAGGACTCGCAGCGCTGGCAAAGAACCTGAGGGAGGGCTATGCGGGCAAGGACGAACCGCCGATATATTTCGCTGCGCTCAGGGCACGGATGCTCCGGGCAGCCTACGCAGCCGCGGACGGGGCGATCCTCAATTTCTGCTCCCCCAGCTACGTGAGGAGCATCAAACCGAAGGGCGCGAGCAAGGACTTCACGCTGGCTTGCTACGTCAAGCTGTTCTTCGCCGAGAGAGAGGAGGCGGCCAGAAGGATGCTGGTCGACGAGATGAAGACCTACAACAGTTTTCCCGCATACCATGCGATGTTCGACAAGATGGGAGCTTCCGACGCCATCGAGGGGCTCGATTCGGGGTCGACGACGAGCATTCCCAAGAACCTTCTTGAGATTTCCCTTGCGAACCCAGACGTGGATGAAGTCTCCGCCATGCTCAGGCGCTTCGTAGGAGCCGGGGTGGACCTCCCTATCATCTACCCCTACGTGACGGGAGGTGAAGAGTACAAGGTTGGAGTTGTCGAGAGGCTCGCAGCCGAACTCCCACACGAGTCCTGAAACCGGTTCGGTCTATGCAGCCGAGGGCTGTCGGATGAATACTATGGGGGATATCAGGAGAAGACAGAGGATGCCGCCCCCGACCCACGCGGGGGTGTAGCCGAAGGCATTCGCGATGAAGGAGAAGATGATTGGCGGCAGGAAGGAACTGGTCAGGGCTATACTGTTGACCCACGACACCGAGAGGGTCCTGTACTCTGGGCCCGCCGGGATCCTCTCTCTTGCCGCGGCCAACACCATTGTGAACCCCAGCCCCGAAGTGAACCCTCCTACGAGCGCGGCGATCAGGGGACCGTAGATACCCCCGAACCCAGCCAGGACCGTGGCGGCAGCGGTGGCGACTCCGGCAATCACGCATATTGACCTGAAACCCACCCTCCTGTCGTAGACCCTGCCGCCGATGGGCGACGAGACAATCGGGACGACGAAGACGAGGGCCCCGATCCCGCCTGCGGTTGCTGGTGCGACGCCCAGCGCCGTGATCAGATAATAGACTACGAAGCTCGATATCAGTATGCTACCGACCCCGATGCCTGTTGAGACCACCCCGAGAAGGATCAAGGTGCGGTCGAGGAGGACACGGCTCAAAACTCCAGCGCCGACGCTGAACCTGGCGGTAACGTTCTCGCGCGGCACGAGGAAGAACAGCAGCGCGGCTGTCAGGAGGCCCATGATTCCGCTTGCGGCGAGGCTGAGGCGCCAACCGATCGTGGTCGCCACGATGACCCACCCGAAGAGCCCTACGGCCCCTCCCACGTCAAAGGCCGAGTTGTAGAGGCCTAGCGCCACGCCCTCGGCTCCGCTTCTGAAGTATCTCGTGATCAGGACCACTGCGGGCGCGAAGACGAACGCCATGCCGACCCCCACGAAGAAACGCGCGACGATCAACACCTCAAATTGGCCGGCCGCGGCCGAGGCAAGCACAGCCACAGACATCACGAGCGTTCCGAAGGTCGCGGTGACCTTTGGACCGAACTTCCCCGCGAAGAGCCCTCCTGGAATCTGCAGGAGCCCCACGCCCAGATAGAAGCTCGAGGTGAGCGCCCCCAGCCCCGAAACCCCCTGGCCGAACTCGACGCCGATGATGCTGAAGATGGACGCCACGTTGTACCAGTTGAGGGCGTATACACCCCTGGTGGTCAGCAGAGACCAGAAGGCGCCTCGATTCTCGACCCTGGTAAGCATCCCCACGCCCTCCGCGCTTCGGAAGGCGTTTATTTCGGAATCGGTGGACGATGGTGCGTCATGGACAGGTTGGGTCCCGAGGACTATCAGAGTAACAGGCACATACGAAAGCTATTGCGGCTGGCCCAGACCTCCAAGAGGGACATATTTTACGACCTTGGGTGCGGGCTGGGACAGCTCTGCGTCGTCGCAGTGACCGAGTTCGGCGTGAAAAAGGCCGTTGGCATAGAGATGCACAGGGGCCGCGCCGACAAGGCTGCTGAGCACGTCAGGGAGCTAGGCCTGTCGGACCGGGTCGAGATATGGAACGAGGACTACATGGAGTCTGACCTCCATGAGGCTACCGTCGTCTACTGCGGCCACAATGAGGCTGAGGAAGATGTCTCCCACTTCGGAGGGGAGTTGAGCCGCGGTTCCAGGTTCGTGAGCCTCTTTCTCCCCTTCGTGGGCGTGGTGCCTTCGGGTGCCGACTATCCGTTTTATGTGATGGACGTGCCCTTCAGGAGGACGCGGGACGCGTCCCTCTGGGTCTCGAAGGTGCTGTCGAGGCCGGCTTCCGTCGAGGAACTCTACCAAGAGCTGGATACGGATAGGGAATACCGATACGACAAGAGGGTCTTCAAGAAGCTCATGAGCGCGAGGTTTGGGGACGATAGCTGAAGCGGAAGGCTATCGACGCTTCTTGTGACGTCCCTGATGTCTGGGCCTCTGCGGCTGGTTCATCGCCACGACGTCGAACAGGAATTTCCTGAAGTTTATGGTGAGCGTCCTGGCGAAGAACTGACCCTCGATGAACATGTGGTTCAGGTTGTGCTGGTTCTTCTGGTGCATCTCGAACCTCTCGAACGAGAAGCACCCCCTGAAGTAGGGCTTGAGCTTGAACGGGTCGAGATTCGCCAGCACCTCCTCCGGTATGGTCTGCTTGTTCGACTGCAGGAGCAGGTCGTTGAGCGCGTCGCGGGCCGACTGATAGTTCTTCCAGGCCTCCTCCACGAAGGTTGGAAATATCCCGTTCACGGCCATCTTTGAGGCGAATCTGCCGTCCTCGTCCTCCCTGTAGCGCTTGAGAAAGTTGGCTTTGATGTTGAGCTCGCTCGACCGGTCGAAGCTGTACAGGAACGGTCTCGCGACCCCCTCGAACTCCGACTTGTAGGCGTGATTGAGCGAGTCACCGAACGCTCCGCTCGCCAGAAGGAAGCGGGCGACATCGTAGTCGCCCGCTACGAGCGCGCTCGAGATCATGTAGGCAAAGTCCGGGTCGTAGGGGATCTCGCTCATGAGAAGCCCCTCGGGGGTGATCTCGTGGGAGTTCTGGTGGATGGCACCGATGTCGATGAGCCAGTTCTCCGCGAAGGACACCTCGCTGTGGTTGACCTTCGACATGAACTCGAGGTCCGAAAGCTTCAGACCGTACTTGGACATGAGGAGGACCAGGTCGAAGGGGGTCTCAGTCTCCAGCGCCTTGCGGACCGGTATCGGCTTGATCTCCTTGGGGACGTGGGTGTCCGAGATGATGACCGCTCGGCCGGGCTTGAAGCGCCCCACCCTCCCTATCATCTGCAGGAGGAAGTTGTTGTCTATCTTCTTGTAGTGCAGGGTCTTCTGACCGAACTTGTCTTTACCGTCTATGACCTCGTTGAAGATGAGGACGTTGTCAAGATAGATGTTCACGGAGGAGGCGATGACGTTGGTCGCGAATATCTTCAGGTCCTTTTCCTTCTCTGCCCTCTCCTGGATCTTGTTGATCTCGGAGCCTTCGAGGCCCCCGTGGATGAAGACACCGCCGTTGCCGCTGGCGTACTTCTCCACGAGCCGCCTTGTTGGGAGGAAGATGAGCCACGACTGGTTCTTGGGCTGGGTGTGCAGGTAGAGCGAGAGGTTGTTGAACATCTCGTCCACATCCTTGGCGAGCTCCACCTCCACAGTGACCGGATAACGGCGGCCGCTCAGTGTGTAGAGCTTCGATATCCCCAGGAAGGAGAGGAATTCCGCAGGGTCGATGGTGGCGCTCATGATTCTGAAGAGGTTTCCCAGGTTTGCCTTTTCCTTCTTCGCTAGGGACAGGCAGAGTTCTAGCTGGGAAGACATTTGGTGGCTCTCGTCGAAGTAGATGGAAGAGTCGAGGACGGAGTCCTCTGCCAGCATCCGCAGCAGGACGCCGTCGGTGACGATCTTGATCCTGCCCCCGACGTTGATCTTGGTGTCCTTGGTGATGACTGCGAGTTCATGCTCCACTTCGGGATGGAGCGCCTGGAGCGAGTAGTAGAGGGCGCTGCAGGCAGCCCTGGACGGCTCCCGGATGATTATCTGGCGGCTCCTGTTGTAGAGCTCGAACTCGTGGATGGGAGTCACCGTGCTCTTCCCCGTGCCCACATCTCCGATTATCACGAAGTGCTGGGTGAAGTCTATGGAGTCAAGGATGGAGAAGATCGGGAGAGAGGGCTTGCCTCCCTTGGAGTGGGCCTGGCTCTCATCGACCGGCTGGGCTGGAGGGACCTCGGAAAGATGGTCTCCCGATTCCTCTTCGGATTCTTCTTCGGCCAAGGTGGGTCAGGCGGCTCCGGGGGTTGCTTCAGTGTGGGAGAGATAAACCGCGCTGTCGCCGAGGGTATTGGTCGTTTTCACGTGCTGCTAACTGGTCCGGAGCGATTTTCATCTGGGTCTCTCCTGGCGCCATGACGGCCTCTCTCAGGGCTCGTTCATCTAGCCCGAACGGTTCGAGGATTGAGGCGGCTCCCTTGAGCAAGAGAGTGGTGTACAGCTCCCTGTCGTACCTCGTATGCTCGTCCGTCAGGTCCACGGGCTTGACCCTTTCGCTCTGGACCCTGGAGCCGTAGTTGGTGATGACGTAGGAGACCGTCTGGCCCGCCACCAGCTCTAGCCCCTCCTCTGCCAGCTGCCTGATGGCCGACACCTGGACCAAGTTGCTCTCGTACTGGTCGTGGTCCTTCGAGAGCGTGTTCAGAATCTCCAGGTCAGAGAGAGGTACGCTCCCGTTCCTTATCCTCTCCGCGTGCGCCCTCACGACCTGAATCGCCGCGGGCAGCAGGCGTTTGGTCTCTTCGAGGTCTCCTCCCCTGGAAAGCAGCCGCAGGATGTTCTCCTGACAGTCCATGACCACCTTGATCGAGTCCCTCCTCCTGAGCTCGATCCCCCTGACCTTCATGCGCCCATCCTCGAAAATCCCGAAGTAGCGGTTGAGCACGGGGACGTCCTGGTGCATCCTGCTCGGGAGGAATGCGACCCACCTGTAGACCCCCTCCAAGGCTATGGGGAGCCCGATGCTGTACTTTACCTCGTCGCAGAGCTCCTCAAAGTCCTTCCTGGTCGCGCCCTGCTTCCTGACCCAGAGCGAGTCGACTATCCCGTGGATGACCTCGAAACCCCTCGACTCTGCTATCTTGGCGGTCTCGAGCAATATCTGGCGCGCGTAGGCGCAGACGGCAATGTGGCAGTCGATCAGCCCGAACTTGGCGTTCCTGTAACTTAGATATCCGAATGAGCACACTAAAACGCCCTTTAGCGCGTCGACTCTGGACGTGTATATCCTGTTGAGTTCCTCACCGTTCTCCGGCTTTCTTCTCTGCTTGTACTCCACTCTCTTCCGGACGATCGGCTGGAGGCTCTTGGGTATCACCCCGGTCCGCTTCTCGCAGACGTGGTAGCCGACGTCCGGGACCCTCCTCTGCGAGTCAGGGCAGCACCAGCAGAGCACCGTCTCAGCGCTTATGTTGTGCTGTATCATGATGAACGGAAAGAGGCTGGTGAAGTCTATCTCGCCTACGTCCTCGTAGAGCCCTATCTTCGGCTCGTAGATGAAACCGCCCCGGTCCCCATCCAGCAGTGTCTTGGCCGACTTTGGTATCTCCGCTCTGCTCGGCTTCCAGGGGATCAGCAGGCCGTCCTTGAAGGCCACGTAGCCCTGCAGGCTGCTCAGGCACTTGCCTATGGACGCACGACTGCCCTTGTGCAGGGGGATGCGGCAGAGGCGGGCCACTTCGAAGAGCCCGTCCAGCCCGCACTCAGAAAAGACGAAGTAGTTCTCCGCGTCGAGGTTGATGCGCCCATAGAGCTTGTGCGAGGTCGGGGTGTGGAGCATCTTACCATAGGCCATGTAGGAGGTTCCCCTCTTGGTGAGCGGCCTCATGGGGACCCGGTCCCTGCTCAGGATGAGCTTCTCCGAGATCCCGTTCCTCGAGGCCCTCTCCGCGAGGTAGTGGGTGGTGAAGCTGTCGCCTTTTTCGACGAAGATGATGTCCGGGTCGGCCCGCGCGATGGAGTCCACCAGCGAGAGTATCTTCTCCCGTTCGGTGCCCACCGATATCTCGACCGTCCCCTCCTCGACCTTCACGGTTATGCTGTGGATGGGGTCGGAGAACTTCGGGATTCGGCCTGATGCGGCGACGCTGACGGCGATGGTGGCGCTCTTCAGCTTCGGGACGCTGTAGTCGATGGCCTCTACCGAGTCGAGAAGCTCCCACCTGATGCTGGAGCCCACCTGTTCGGCCCTGACCCGCGCGAGCGGGAAGAGCTCCTTTTCGAAGAGGTAGGTCTGCGCGGGCATGAGGTCTGCGTTGAAGATGACGAAGCTGTGCCTCGAGTCGAGTTGCTCTACCTCCCTGGCCAGCCTCTCGGCCTGCCCTGCATCCCTCAGCGTGAGCTTCAGGACCTCCTGTTTATGATGCTCGAAGACGTTTACCCTCCTGGAGACGTACTCGCACGAGCGGACCAGGTACTGGTGCTCGGCCCACTCGGCGAGCTTTTCGAGGCCCTCACGGGTGGAGAAGACGTAGACCGCGTTGTACCAGCGGTCGGTGAGGCGGACGGTGTGGCCGTCGTCCTTCTTTATCCATGCTACCATCTCCCCGCTCCGGCCGGGGTAGACGTCTAGGATCCATCCCTCGGACGTTTCCAAGCCTGTACCTCTCCCCGCAGCTTCTCGAGTTCGCCCTCGAAGGCCGCGATCTGCCTCTCCTGCGTCAGGAGGACGCTGAGAAAGAAGGGTTCGGTGACGTATTCCTTGCCCGACGCTTCCACGGCCTCCACGTACCTCGTACACCTCTCCATCATCTCGCGGGCGACCTTTCGGTCCTCGAACCTGAGCGCGTCGATGAACGGGACCCAGCTCTCGAGCTCCCTCCTCAGGAGCCTCACGCTGACCCTTTCTTCACTCACGGTCATAGATCGACAGCCTCAGCTCTTCGATTTCTCTGCCGAGACGGGCAAGGCGCGCCGCATGGTCGAACGCCATCCCCATGAACATCCCCTCGAACTTCACGGGACGGACGGCGTTCGAGGAGGCCGAGCAGTAGATTCTGGCGTTGTTGAACATCCTGTCGAGGGCGTCCCGCGAGTCTGCTCCCAGCGACCTCCTGTAGAGGGCCCAGCTGGCCACCTCCTGCTCCAACGCCATGCGGAACGATGGCACGGTCCTACCCAAGCGGCCTCATCTCCGTCTGAAGCGTGTTCTGATTGTAGCCCCGGAGGGCAGTCTCCGTGACGGTCTCCCCGGGGGGCTTCCAGGGGTGTTTGTGGAGGGTCGACTTGATCCAGCCCTCCCCCTGGAGGATGTCGGCCGAGACGGTGCACCGCTCCTCCAGGATCGGGGCGATGAGGTCGGGGCGGGTCTCCGAGGTGAGCAGGATCGGGACGCCTTGGCGCTTGCTGACGTCGGAGACCGACGAGGCGATGCTGCGGAAGACCCTCTTCGCCTCGTAATCGTCGACGTCCTCCGTGAACAGAGAGAAGACCTCCGAGATTATCAGGAGCTTGGGCTTTGGCTTCCTGGCGAGCACAGCCTCCGAGCCCTCTATGAGCGAGCGGAGCTCGTAGACCGTGAAGGCGCGTGAGAGCAGCTGGGCGCTGAGCGCCGAATCATAGTTGAGGTGGTGCTTGCGGGCCAGGGCCGTGAAGAGATAGACGTCGAAGCTGTTGCCAGCGTCGATGAAGTAGGCGCTGCCGTCGAGCCCGCCCCTGGCCGCGGGGAGCTGGGCGCGGACGCAGTAGCTCTCAGCCGCCTCGAGACGAATGCGAGAACCGGTCAGGAGCGCGACGGTGCCCCCCTTCAGACCTCCCAGGAGTGAGTCGACCGGGGCGAGACCGGAGGTCAGGCCGAGGAGCGACAACCCGGTGGCGTAGTTGACCTCTGTGCGCTCGGAGGCGCGCACTCTGTCCCCCGACGCTGGAACCTTGAAGGTCGTTGTCTCCGCCATAATCGAGACGCGAAGAAACCGCGACTAATAACACGCGGCTGGAAATTCCATCACCCGAGAGGAGAGGTGAGTGAAAGTGAAAGTTCACGCTCGAATCCTTAAATTTTCGGCCGGGGTGTCCGCATCGTCCTGTCCAACATAAGCATCGGGACCTCCGGGTGGTCCTACAAGGAGTGGGAGGGGGTGTTCTATCCCAAGGGCGAGAAGGCCAAGCTCTCCTACTACGCCCGGTATTTCAAGACCGTCGAGATAGACTCGACCTTCTACGCGTTCCCAAGGGAGAGCATGGTGAGCGGCGCCATAAGGAACACGCCTCCCGATTTTGTCTTCTCGGCGAAGCTCCCCAAGGTGATAACACACGAGGAGTCGCTCGACCTGGAGAAGGGTGCGAGGCGCGACCTGACCAAGTTCATGCTCCTGATGAGGCCCCTCGAAAGGGAGGGCAAGCTCGGCGCGCTGCTGATCCAGCTGCCACCCAGCTTCGCCTACGAGGGCGGGCTACCCAGGCTCAGGAGGTTCCTGGGGATCCTCCCGCGGGACGTGCGCTTCGCCGTGGAGTTCAGGAACAGGTCGTGGCTGGGGAAGGGGGACGTCGACGACCTCCTCAGGTCCCACAACGTCGCCAGGACGCTGGTGGACGAGCCCCTGCTCCCTCCCGAGACCGCTGTCACGGCCGACTTTTCCTTCATACGGTGGCACGGGCACGGAAAACGGCTCTGGTACAGCTACAGGTACGGGGACGGGGAGCTCGAAGCGTGGGTGCCCAGAGTGAAGGAGGTCGCCTCGAAGGTCAAGAGGGTCTACGGCTACGCCAACAACCACCCCTTCGGGCACGCTGTGGAGACGGCGTTCAAGGAGATGGGGATGCTCGGGATCGCGAACAAGGAGCAGGAGACAGCGCTCGCCAGGGTCACAAAGGCCATCGACGC
The DNA here is from genome assembly GCA_027886885.1 of Nitrososphaerota archaeon. Classification (GTDB taxonomy): domain Archaea; phylum Thermoproteota; class Nitrososphaeria; order Nitrososphaerales; family Gagatemarchaeaceae; genus Gagatemarchaeum. The sequence continues at coordinate 15,795 of JAPCJP010000004.1, forward strand.
CCGGGCGAGGCCCCCAGACAGGTCGGAGTCCCTGCTGGGATTCGTCAACCCATAGGTGGGGATTCCAGGAGTCGGGGGCGGCGGGGCGGGGTCGCGTTCTAAGCATTAGGACTATATCCGGTGCGCCTCCACTCTCAATCGAATTGATGATCAGCAGAGTTGCGCTGGTTGCGGCCGTCATCGCTGTGGCGCTCCTAGGAGCGGCCTATCTCCCCGGCGTGGTCAGCCCCGCCACGTCCTCCACGGGGTCGACGACGGTGACTCAGACCACTGCCACGAGCTGCACAACATCCACGGTCAGCTCCTCAAGTACGACGAGCATGACAAGTGCCAATAGTACGACCTCCACAGTGAGTTCTTCGACGACCTCCTCGAACGTCACGAGCGGGTCGTTCACCTACTCGCCTGCTGGCCCTGTGAAGATAGACTCGGTCCAGGCCACCACCGCTCAGGAAGACGGGGTCACGCGGGTCACGTTCCAGGTCCTCTTCGAGAACACCGGGACCTCCCCAATCTACGTGCTCGCGGGCTGCTCAGGCGGGCTCTCCTCCTCGATTCCAGCGAACTCCTCTGTGATCAAGCAGACCACCGGCGGGCCTCTGTGCGATTGCGCCGCGGTCATCCTCGCGCTCGATGACGGACAGAACCACACGTCAATCAGTCCGGGTTGCTGGAGCGGCTACTACTACGACCTGGTTGGGTCAGGGACGGTTGAGGCGAACTTCACGCTGAACTGGTCGGCCGACCAGCAGGACGCGGTGAGCGGGACGAATTCGACGACGATCTACGCGCATTTCACGTTCGGGTGAGTTCACCAGATGACGGTTGGCGTCATTTCGGCGACTTTGCGCCCTTCGAGACTCGCTCGACCGCTTCCCGGATCCGGCGCTCCCTTGTCTCGGCAGTCTTCGCGCTCGTCACCCACATCGCGTATCTCCTCTTGTGGCTGGGGGCGAACTTCTGGAACCTGCTCCACGCCTCTGGGCTCTTCTTGATCGCAGCCAGGAGATCCCGGGGGAAGGGAGTCTTGTTCACTTTGAACTTCTCGGCGAGCGAGACCTCACCGCACCTCTCCGTGAAGAGGGCCATCCCGTGCTCGGTCATCCTACCCTCCCTCGCCAGCCTCTCCACTCTGGCTATGTTCGACTTCGACCAGACGCTGTCCGGGCTCCTTGGGGTGAACCTCCTCGCGTAGCTGCGGTCGTCCACCCTCCTGATCATGCTGTCTATCCATCCGAAACTTAGCGCCCAGTCCAGGGCTTCATCGAAGTCAACCCCGGGCTCGCCGGTGCCGCTCCGGTAGAAGAGCAACCAGACCTCACGCTCGACTCGGTGATTCTTCGCGAGCCACCTTCTCCACTCTTCTCCGTCTCTCGCACGGAAGGTCTGCAAGCCCGAAACAGGATGTGCCAGCGCGCTCTTATTGTTATCAGGGCCGGATGGAGCTGGATCCCGATGGCGGCCAGGTGGTCTTGACTGCGCCGGTGGTGGCAGTGACGACGATCTCGCAGAGCTCGTTTCCTTTTGCGAAGCACTTTGACTCGTGCACAGAGTGGGGACCCCCGTAAACTGTGTCCACTATCCCCTTGCAGACGCCAATGATGAAATGGCATGGCTCGGCCCTCCCCATGCTCATGTTCCGGCTCGCGCAGAAGACGCAACCCTTGACCTTGATGGTAATCTTCGAACCCCTTGTTAGGTCGCCGCCGACGGTGATCTTCCCCCAGCCAGCAGTCAATCCGAGATACTCAAAGTAGGAGGCAACGGCCTCCGGGTCGCTGGTGATGGACCGGTAGTCGAGCGCTGCGGCACGCCCGTATGCGGTACCCATCTCGGTTAGGATCGGTGCGGCACCCTTTAGGAGCTTGGCGAAGAGGTCTTGCTCGACCCCGTCCCAGGAGTGGGCGTTGAGGATGAAGACCCTCTTGTTGGCGGAGGCAAAGACTATCGAGCCCCTCTCCTCGTCCCAGCGGAAGAGCTCCCTCAGGCCAGCCAGCTGGACCGTTTCGGCGGATGGACTAGTCGGTTCCGGGAGATGCGGACCGCCGAGGGTAGAATTCAGGTAGCCGACGATTATCTCTTCGATCAGCTGGGGCGGCTGTACTTGTTTCTTTCTGGCGAGATCCTCCAAGCGTCCGGAGTGCAGTTCGTTGAGCGTCAAGGTGTAAGGCAAAGCGTTGTTAGCATAGCCCGCCGAGCTCGCTTTATGATGGCTACGTTTAGGGCTGAGAGCTTTTGGCAACAACCGACACAACCGCGGGGTTTTTAGGTCACTGGGTACTCTTGAAGAAATGGTAGAGAGTTCGGCCATCACCAGGACAATACGCCTCGACAAGGAACTGGATGACGTTCTCCAGAAGATTGCCAGGGACGAGAAGGTGACGGTGAATTCTATCGTGAACAGGTGCCTGAGACAATTCGTGGACTGGGACAGGCACGCCGACAAATTCGGGATGGCGACCATAAGACCTGCACTGCTTACAGAACTCATCTCCAGACTTTCGGTGGACGAGGCGAGGCAGCTGGGGCGGGATTCCGTGAAGGACAGCTTGCGTCCGGCGATCGAGTACATATTCGTCGAATTCTCCCTGCCCAACTTCATCGAGTTCATGCGGAGGTTCGCCAGGTACAGCGGTCGCTTCGAGTTCGAGGATAGCGTGGATGGTCGGAAGCACGTCATACTCGTAAGGCACTCGACGGGATTGAAGTGGTCAGCCTACTACGAGGGCATGGTCAGGGGAATATTCGAGGATGAGCTCGGAATCAAGATCAAGGCGAGCGCAGGCCCAGAGTCCTTCACCGGAACGTTCGAAGTCTAGCGGAGACCCGCTCAGCCCTGCAGCTTGAACTCTACGAGCCACATCTCTTTGTCCGGCCCGAATCCCTGCTTCTTCCAGTAGCCCTTCACCTCGCTCGCCGAGGCTGCTCCGTCCCTCTTGGCTATGGAGTCGTCTATCTCTCCGAGCTTGATTCGGCGCAGCCCGGTCACCAGCACCTTCGCGAACTTCGTTGGTGGATAGCCCATGACGGCCACATCGTAGACGGTACCAACCTTGACGCGGGCCGTGGGCCACTTGCGTAGGGTTACATCCTTCGTGCCGCCGAGGATGGCTTCTTTCCACTTGGAACTGAAGGCTAGCACAGGGATGTGGACGGCTCGCCGGAGATAAGCGTTGCCCGGCGCTCGCGCACTAATAAATAGCGACGGGGCCTCTTGGAGCCCGAAGATGCCCCAGGAGAAGCAAGCCGCCTTCTACGACCTGTCGAAGATGAAGAAAGAGAAGATGACCTCGATGGTGACACGGAGGATGATAGTCGGGACGAACGAGATGGTCGGCGTCCTCTACGCGAAGAAGGGGGCGGTTGCAGCGCGGCACAAGCACGTCAGCGAACAGATAACGATGATACTGAAGGGTGTGGAGAAGATAACGGTGAACGACCATCCCTTCATCGTGCGGGAGGGCCAGGTCCTGGTCATCCCACCCAACGTGGAGCACTCTGGCGAGGCGCTCGAGGACGTGATAGAGATGAACTGCTTCAGCCCTCTGCGCGAGGACTGGCTCTCGGGGGACCTGAGTTACCTCAGCGAGCCGGGCAATAAGGAGAAGGGGTCTACTTCAACACAGCCACGGCCTCGACCTCGACCAGCCAAGCGGGGCTAGCGAGCGCGGTCACCCCCACCAGCGTCGCCGCGGGGAAGTTCCCATCCTTGATGAACTCCCGCCGGACCTTCCTGATCAGCTCGACCTTCTCGGGCTGGGTGGTGTAGGTGTTCATCTTGACCACGTCTGCGAAGGACGCGCCCTCCGACTTGAGGACTGTCAGGATGTTGGAATAGGTCTGGCGGGTCTGTGCCTCCAGGTCCCCGGGACCAATCAACTCGCCCTTGGCGTTGACTGAGACCTGTCCGGAAAGGTAGAGGATTTTTTGTGGACCGTCCACAGAGACGACCTGGCTCCAGCCGTTCGTCGGGCCAACCTCCTTGGGATTGTTGAACGAAATCTTCGTCATGGTGCGCGAGGCCAGCGGGCCCGATAAAAGACTTCCCGGGTTGCACCGTCCGCGAAGCGAACGGCGTCTCTATTGGAGCGGCTTGCCGCAGTTGGGGCAGAACTTGAGCGAGGAATCGACCTGGGTTCCGCAGTTGGGGCAGTATCTCATCGTCCCCGGAGCCCCCGGTGCGGATGCGTCCATCATGCCCGTTGCGGTCGGAGTAGAAGACGGCCCGAAAGTGATGTAGACGTAGGTCGAAATTATGGCTGTGAAGGCACCTGCAGGAATCGTGAGTATCACGTACACAATGGTGGCCGCCGTGGTCGAACCTGTGCCAATCGCGGTCCGAATCACACTGAGGACGATGTAGACGATGGCTATGACCACCAGGATCTTGAACGTATTCCACTTTTTGTCCCGGCCGAAGGCCTTGCTCGCCGACATCCCGGCGGTGGCTCCCTTGCTCTCGAGCATTATCGCGGGAACAGTGTAAAAGTACCAGCAGTAGATTATGATGCCAGGCACGATGAGCGCGACGAAGCCTACAAACTCGAGGAGTCCGACCAGGATGCCAGCGGCCAGAAGGCTCCAGAATCTTCCAGCAGCGATTCTTAACGACCTCTCAATCGAGATCGGACTGCCCGCGATGATGTTCTGGACCATCTCTGGATAAGCGCCAGATACGATTATCCCAAGGATCACGGCTGGAACTATGGTTATCAGCAGCGCACCTACTCCGAGGGAATTGCGAGCCAACAGGTCAAAGGCCAGGGTGATGACCGCGACGATGAGCTGTGGAATCATGATTACCGGGTGCGAGGTAATCATCCCGATTGACTTTGATATTGCCTGTCCGACTTCTATCTTTTTCCCGACTGTCAGGCTCTCATATCCGTTATGCACCACGTTACTATATTAATCCTCGCCGCTGGTCTTTTGCAAAAGAGGCTAACGAAGTGACAGACCCATTCACTGGGCGCTGAGAGCTTTCTCCGCCGCGAAGTAGCCGATGATCGTCAGTATCGCGACGACACCGACAAGGTAGAGCACGTCGTTGGCGAATGTGGAGAGCTGGCTGCTCGTCAGGTTGCCGTTGACTATCAGGAGCCTTGCGGCCTCGTCGGCCTTGGTGATCGGGTTGACGTTCGCTATCGTCTTCAGCCAGTCCGGGAAGGAACTCGAAGGAAAGAGGGCGTCGCTCATGAAGATAAGGGGGAGGGTCAGGAAGTTCACGATGGCGACAAGCGAGTCTATGCTCCTTACGCTGAGCGCCAGCGCGGTGAAGACGCAGGAAAGGCCAAGGCCGAGAAGCGCGAAGGAGCCGAATACCCCGATGAGGTTGAGGACCCCGAAGCCGGCAGGCAGGACGAGTCCGTTGGGGATGACCAGGGCGATGAGGAACGTAAGAAACGCTAGAAACATGACCTTGACCAGGTTCTGGGCGACCCCGGAGAAGAAGATGGCGGCGCGGGGAATCGGGGCCGTGAGCACGGTGTTCAGGAAGCCGAGCTGACGGTCCAGCACCAGGTCGATGCCACCGAAGGCCATATTGAAGACGAGTATCAGGCAGATTACACCGGCCGTCAGGTAGGTGATGTAAGTGGGGGCGCCCCCGAACGTCTGGGAGATCTGGGTGGAGCTGAACCCCGAAGGGATGAGGTTCGCAGGGTTGAAGGAGCTGCCGAAGAGCGCGAGGTAGAAGATGGATGTGAAGAGCCCGGGAAGGACGGCCGCTGGGTTCCTTATCCACTTCTTGAGGGCCCTGAAGGTCAGGGCCATGGTCTCGGCTATCATGACGTCGCCCTCTCCATGATGAAGTTCTGAAAGACAGAGTCGCTCTCGGAAGCGTCCTCGTCCCGCATCGACTTGCCGGTGATCTCGAGGAAGACCTGGTCGAGGGTGGGCTTGGTGAACGATATCTCCTTGATCTCGATGTTCTTCCTGACCACTCCTTCGACGATGATCGGGAGAGCCTTCTCGGTGCGTGGGAGCTTGATCCTGTAGACCTGCCCTGTCCTAGTGACGTCGGAGACATCGGGTATTCCTTTGAAGAACTCGGTGAGGTCGACAGGGGTCTCCGCCAGCTCCAGGGTCAGGATGTCGCCGCCGAGCTTCTGCTTGAGCTCCGCGGGCGAGCCGGAGAGTTTTATGACGCCCTTGTCGATTATGGCAATCCTGTTGCAGAGAGAATCGGCCTCCTCGAGGTAGTGTGTCGTCATGAAGACGGTCAGGCCCCGCTCCTTGTTCAGCCTCCCGATGTAGTCCCACATCTTCTTGCGCGTCTGGATGTCCAGTCCGAGCGTGGGCTCGTCCAGGAAGAGGACCTTGGGCATGTGCACCAGGCCCATGGCCAGCTGGAGGCGCCTCCGCATGCCCCCGGAGAAAGTCCTGACCTTCCTTCCGGCGGCGTCTTCGAGGTCCACGAGCTTAAGCAGCTCGGCCGACCTCCTTCGGGCTTCGCTCCCTTGTACGTGGTGCAGGTTCGCGGCGAGGACTATGTTCTCCATGCCTGAGAGCTCATCGTCCGCGGTGAGCTCCTGTGGTACCACGCCTATGCTGTCCCGCACGGCGCCCGGTTCCCTGTGGACGTCATGGCCCGCGACGAACGCCTTGCCAGATGTGATCGTCGCCAGCGTGTCGAGCATCTTGATGGTCGTGGTCTTGCCGGCGCCGTTGGGGCCGAGGAAACCGAAGATCTCGCCCTCGTCGACCGCGAAGGAGATGTCGTCAACGGCCTTGACCTTCCCCTTGTATATCTTGGTGAGATGGTCGGCTTCGATTATCTTCGTCATCTGATTTCTGCCGGTTCTAACCCGGCCGCGGGTATATAGTCAGTGCACTGTCCGTAATCACTTGAAGTTATCTGGCTACTTCTTGCTCGCAGCCAGCCACTTCTTTTCTTCCGCGTTGGGGGTGAGCTCGTGACCTGCGGACCACAGGAAAGTCCTCACCGTGGAGGGACCGAGGTGCTTGAACCTTCGCTGGAGGTCCTCCTGCAGGCGCTTCTCGTCCTTGCCGAAGGAAGCGATGTACTTCGGGAACGAGCCGAACTCCTTCTGGAGCCTCAAGACCTCGGCGGCGTTGTTCACAGTTGCGGCGATCTTGCGCTCGTTTCTGACAATCCCAGGGTCCCCCATGAGCGCCTTCACCTCCGCTCCGGAGATTTTTGCGACCTTGGCTGGAGCAAAGTCTGAGAAGTCTTTCCTGAAGTTGGGCCACTTGTTTTCGACGACCTCCCAGTTCAATCCGGCGGTGAAGATGCTCTTTGTCATGCGCTCGAAATACTCGGCGTCGTCCCTCGGCTTTGTGACCTTCCAGCCAGGTGGCATGGGGCGCATGTGGAGGATTCTGTATTTAACCGGTTGGAGCGCTCCGTCTTGCTAGGGTGTCAGGTCCAGACGACTGGGGACCCGCGATACGCCTCTACGGAGAAATCGAGGGGCTCGAAATCCACCCCCTCGAGCGCCTTGTTCATGTCGGGGCGCGCCGCTTCGTAATCTTCCTTAGTGTCCCAAAGGGCCGTGCCGATCAGGGCTCCCGTCTTGTCGTCCTTCCAGGCGAAGACCGTGATGAGCCCCCTGTGCCCGCGCTGGGCGTCACCGAACTTCTCCATCGTCTCGAGGAGGGCCTGCTCCATGCCGGGTTTCGGATGGTGGATGCCAATGGTCACATACATGGTATCCCGTAGATTCTCTTGCTTGCTTAAGAATCAAAGAAGGTGGCGGGGGAGGCAGCGGGGATGGACGTGGGCGTGATAGTTTCGCTGTGGCTCTTCGCCCGCCTTTGACGGAGTAGCAGGAGCGCTGACACGACTACGAGTGCGGCCGCCGCGGCAGCCGACCCAAATATTGGATAGCTGAGGGAAGTCTTCACAGAGGTTTGGGCATGGGTGGAAGCGTCGCCACTGACAGGAGTGGTCACCCCCAGATAGGTCAGGGAACCCTGGAACGTCCCCAATGGTATCAGACCGAGGTCGACAGTCCCGTTCCCTGAAGTGTTCCTCTGGACCAGGGTGCCGTTCGCCAGTGTCACGGAGACGCGGGCACCGGAAATCGGGAATCCAAGGTAGTCAGTGGCGCGTAGGTCCGCGGCGAAGACCCTGCTCACCACTGTCTGGTTCTGCGGGGAGTCGACCGGATATGCGGTCTGGTCAAGGGGGGTCACGTTCGAGGACTCCCACATCACCGCGTAGACCTGATAGTCCGTCCCCTCGTCCAGCCACACCTGGCCGACGGTCACATTGAGGAGCTCCGTTCCGTCAACCTGGATCACGAACGATGACGGCGCTATTGCGCTGGTGCCCGAGTTGTCCTCGAAGTGGAACGAAACCAGGAACTGCGTCACCGATGTGAACGCGAGGTCTTGTGGGCCAGTGAAGAGGATGGGGGGCGTGGTGAAGGTGCCGGAAGCGGCCAGGGTTACGTTCGTCACCTGGCCATCGAGTGTGTAGGAGAGGAGGTCCTGCTTCGTGTTGCCGTCCACAGAGTTCCAGGCGTAGTCGGTCGTGACGGCGACCGCCGAACCGGAGTCATAGTAGGCGTCACCGGTCTGGGACATTAGCGAGAACGATAGGTCGCTGCCACCAGATAGTGTGAACTGGTATTGGGTCACCGACTGTACGGTTATCTCTTGGGGAGCGGTCATCGCGACCTCCACCCCGAAGGTACCGTTGCGCGCCCTCCTCAGAGCGTTCGAGTTACCCCTGCCGAGCGAATAGCCTACGGCGTCGACCCTGGAACCGAGAGAAGTCGCATTCCAGGAGTAATTGTAGACGACCGTGACCGAGGTGCCCGAGTCGTACCAGCCCGCGTCTCCCTGGATGGGCGGATCGCTCATCGAGACGACGGAGCCTGATGCTGTGGTGAGCTCGTACTGGTAGACGATCGCCCCGGAGACGTTCTCGGGCGACGATATCGACGGGAGGGACAGCGCAACCGCGGGGGTCGTGGAGGATACCGAGGTCGTCACCCCGTTGACCGTATAGGAGACCAGCCTCTCGCCTACACCTGCCGAGCGGTTCCAGGCCCCGTTGAGCACCAAGGTAACCGGTGTACTCAGGTCATACCAACCGTTGTCGCCTTCTATGGTCGGGCGGGTGAGCGAGACGAGCGCTTCGGCTGTGGAGTCGTCGATGGTGACCTGATACTGTTTCACAGAGCCTACCGTGAGATAATGGGCAGCCCCCATCTGCAATGTCACGCTTACGGGACCGGAGGTCGGCTGCACGACAATGGGCGCGCCCCCATCCACAGCATAGGAGACGACGCGTTCACCGACCCCGGACGTCCGGTTGTAGCTCCCCTGGAACGAGACGGTGGCCGTAGCGCTGGAGTTGTACCACTTGGAACTCGAGACCGGTCCGTTGACCGTCAGCAGGAACTGGTGGTAATAGGTGAAGGTCAGGGTCCCAGAGCCTTGGACTGTGCCCGGACTCTCCGTAGAGGTCCATCGCTCCGTGGAGGATGACCCGTTTAAGAGCGTCGGGACGGAATACTGGGAATCGGCATCGGCCCAGAAGGAGTTCGGCGTGGCGGTCAGTGCTTCGGAGCTCCGCGTCCCGTAGATGACATACGCGAGGGTCGGGCCGACGGGGCTCCCTCCACCTACCACGACGAAGAGGGCTGAGACCATGAACTGGCGATAGAACGTCAGCGAGAGCTTGCTGGCCTGGTTCAGCTGGCCGGCTGTCGTGCTCGTGGCGACCCACCTTTCCCCTGAGCCCACTGGCTGGAGCGAGTTCGAGATTGTGTACTGGGACCCCGCGTCGAGCCATTCCGTCACCGAGGTGGAAGGGAGCGGCACCGTGGTGGTGACCCCGAAGGAGGTGGCGGCGATCGTGGGTGGGGATGGGGAGCCGCCGCCGACTACGCTGTAGGCGAGGGCCAACGGGTACTGATAGTAGTAGACGAGGGAGACGAGGCCTGGACCGCTGACGGGCGCGTCTTGGGAGGATGTCGCCCACCTTGCGGACTGCGTCGAGTTGGGGAGGAGCTGGGGATAGACGCAGTAGGAACCGGCGTCGACCCAGGCCGATGAGTTGACCTGGACCTCCGAGGGGGAGCCGAATTCAGGACAGTAGACGGTCGGACTTCCGTAGCCCTTTGAGCTCCCGGCGAGGGAGAAATCGGGCGTGATGTAGTATTGGTGATAGTATGTGATGACCACCGAGGATGCTCCTTGGACCAGACCAGACGCCTCAGTCGTCTGCCAGCGTTCGGTGAGCGAGGCGCCACCCAGCAGGGGCGAGGCAGAATACCGGGAACCGGCGTCGGCCCACAGAGAGTGCAGGGAGGCGGAGAGCGTCGCCGATGTCAGGCTCCCGAGGCTAACGAATGCTAGCTGGGGGAGGGGGACAGGACCGCCCCCCACCAGGGAGTACGCGACCGAGATGGCGAACTGATTGTAATAGGCGAAGGAGAGCGTCTGTGCGGACTTGGCGGCGCCCGAGGTCTGGGCTGCCGTTATCCACCTCTCGGTGGTGGACGAACCGGGAAGCGACCCGGAGACACTCCAGGCGCTCCCAGGGTCGAGGAAGTAGGGCGTGGGAGTCGTGGAGAGGGTCGCGGTCTGCTGACCATCATGGAAGTACGTGAGGATGGGGGCCGAATACCCGACCCCACCTCCGGTGACCGAGTAGCTCAGGACGAGCTGGACCGTCCCAGCTTCGCTCGGGACCCCTACAATCTGCCCGGCACCCACTGAGAAGTTGCCCAGATTGGAGACGACCCCGTTCTCGAGGAGCTCGACGTCGTAAACTCCGGGATAGATCGTGATCGAGGCTTTCCCGCCGACGAACGGGTATTGCTCCGAGCTCGCCGAGCTATCTCCGGAGTTGCGGACCTCGATCGTCCCGGAGGAGTAGGTGGACGTGTAGATTATCTCGCCTATCTGGGACGAATTGTAGAGCGCCCCGAGGGTGCCAGGTCCGGCCTGGACACTGGCGAAGTTCTCCCCGTCGCTCAGCTTGTAGGACCACTGCGAGACCGCGTTGCTGATGCTCTCGCCAGTGTCACTGCCGAAGTTGTAGGCGTTCGTGACCATCTGGTAGTTGTTGCCGTTGGAGTAGTAGAGCTGCAACAGGACGTCGGAGCTGATGTCCGTGGTCTTCGAGCCCCCGTCGGGCCCACCGAGGATTAGCTCACTGTCGTAGAAGGTTCCGGACGGGTTGTAAGAGGAGCCGTCGACGAGGAAGCCCGGCATGGTGACGACCCCGGAGGTTGCAAAGGTGACCACGTCGTATTCTTGCCAGCCGTCGCCGTCGTTGAAGGAGAACTCCACAGCGGGTCGGTTGGAGCTCATCACGGAGGTGACCTCCAGTTGCACGGTGGCTGGTAGGGAGAGCTGAATCCCGTTCCCCGCGAAGACGGGAGGCGTGTCGGCGTAGTAGGAACCGCCGCTGGAATTCTCAACGGTTCCGCTCCCCGACAACCCCTGATCGATGATCTCGGCAGTCTGGGAGCTGGAGTTCCAGACATTGTCCGAGAATTGGACGAGGTCGTTGGTGGTGTTGATGGACGCGATGTCCTGGATCCAGTAGACGTAGACGTTGCCGTTCACCGAGAATTGCAGGTTGACATTGAGCTGGATGGTCGACTTACTGTCGGTGCCGACCTTCGTGGAGAGCGACCTTATGGTCGCCACACCGAGCGACGAGTTTGTCGAGTACGAGTACGGGCCGTCCGAGCTCAAGCCGTAGTCAGCGATTCCGATGGGCGCCGGTTCCTGTGAATAGTATGTGAAGATGTTCACGCTTTGACCTGGGAGCAGAGGATCCCTGGTGGCGTCCCCGGCTATGGGCTTGAGGAGGGAGGGCGCCATCGACCCCGAGCTAGTTTGGTGACCTGCCTGTGCCACCGAAATGTTGGTAGCGATAGGAGCGAGCAGCAGGACGAGGACGAGAAGGGCTGTTCTCACGCTAAACACTCAAAATCGATTCTTTCACTTCGGAGGAGACGTCGTGAATCGTGATACAAGATAACCCGTATGAGAATCCTGCATGTTTCACCCCGTATTTATGACTTGATTGTGAACTTGAACGGTAGGTCGTCGAGAAATTACATAAATTGGACTGTTCCCTTTTTGGTGATTAGCGGAAGCGCAGGCTCCGTTGGCGCGCCCTTCCCAACAGCATCGCGACCAGGAGGATCGCCACCGCGTCAGCCGCAAGCACGCCCAGGTAGGAGACGGGGAGCGAACTGGACGAACCGGTAGAGGACACCGAAGAGGTAGCGGAGGTCGACGGAGCGCTCGTCTGCGACTGGGAAGTGGTCGAAGACGCCCCACTGGAGGAACCTGCGATGACTATCATCACGGTGCCCGCCACGTCGTTGGTCACGTAGATCTCGTTGTTCGAAGGGTCGACGAGGAGCGTGTTGGGGGAGAAGCCAACGGTGACGTTCTGGACGTTCGTCATCCCTGATATCTGCGAAAGCCAGCCTTCCAGATTCCCGTTGACCGTCACGGATGCGCCTGGGTTGGCTGTGTAGACATCGCCGTTCCCGGAGTCGTAGACGGGCGAGCCTGGGTTGTCGCCGACGGTCACCAGTCCCACCTTGCTGGTTCCGGATATGATCGTGACGCTCCCCGGGCTGCCGGGATTGTCGGAGGTCACGTAGACATCGTTGTTCTGGGAGTTGATCGCCAGGCCTGTCGGCGCGCCTCCGACCGTGATGTTGGCAACGCCCTGGGTCCCCGATATCACGGTGACAGACCCGTTGTTGTTGTTGGCGGTGTAAACGTCGTTGTTCGACGGGTTGTAGACTATGGCCTCTGGGCTCGCGCCAACGGAGATGTTGGCGACGTCGGTGGTCCCGGAGATGACCGAGACATGGCTATTGCCCAGGTCCGCCACGTACATGTCCTTGCTTGAGGCGTCGTAGGCCATCGCGTAGGGCGTCACGCCCACGGACACGTTGGCGGTCACGGTCGTGTTGGAGACGACGGCGACGAGGTCGCCCCTGGACAACAGAGATTTTGCAAACCCTACGTAGACATCGTTGTTCGAGGAGTCGTAGCCTAGCGACATCGGCTCGATACCGATCGAGATGTTCGCGATGATGCTCGTCCCGGAGATCACAGCCAGGTGCTCACTGTCGTACTCTGTTACGTATACGTAGTTGTTGGAGGGGTCGAACAGGACGTTGTTCGGCCTCGCGAGGCCGGTGATATTATCGACCACGGTCGAGCCGGAGAGGACCGTCACGCTGTTGGAATCAAGGCCTGCGACATAGACGTAGCCGTTTGCGCTGTCATAGGCCATGGCGAGGGGACGGGTACCCACCTTCACGGTCGCGGTCTGCGAGTCGGCGTGCACGAGCGCAAGGCCGGAACCGGAGACCAGGAAGAGCGAAATCAAGGCAGCGGCAATAACAAAATTCCTCATCGGTTCCAATCACGCGGCTGTCAGATATAAGAATTGGGCGCGGCGGCAGCGTCATTGGTCCCTGTCAGGAAGACGACGAGTGCCTCCCGGAGAGGCTAGAAAAAGTCCATGAGCTGGCAGGAAAAACGGCGACGAGGTATCCCCAGCTCCTTTGCCATGTCGACCGACTTGCCCTCCAGTTGAAGCCCCATCATGCCATAGTACGCCAGTGGCGAGATGGAGTAACCGCGACGCTTGAGTTCATCGCTTGCATCACCCACGAACGTGCCCCTGAGCGTGAGCCATTTGTTCCCCGCCAGCGACTCCAGAAGCGAGAGGACCTCGCTGATCCTTTCCTCCTCCACCACGACCTCCTCCGACTTGGCCCACCCGTCCCCGCTCTGGAACTCCACGTACCCGATTGGTCTTTCATCGAACGTGACGAGCCTGAGGGCGCCCGGCCTCACCAAACCGAATCTGAAGAATGAGGTCACGACCCCTGCTGGTCTTGGTGTGAAGCCCAGTCGCCCCCTGGTAGCCCGCGCGTGGAGCTGCTCCAGCAGCCCAGCGTCTGCTTCCCTGACCTTGCGAAAGGCGTAACGTTTGTCACTTTGCCGACCGCGGGTGACGCGCCTGGCTGCCGTCTGCGGAGTGTAGAAGTCGGAGTAGCCGAGCGAGGAATAAAGGTCGTGTGAGAAGCTCGTGCGTCCGGTCCACAGCATCGACAGCCTCCTGCCTGCTGACCTTTCCCTTCGGTGCACCTCTGTGAGGACCTTCCGCGCGAGACCCTTCCCAGATTGATCGTATCGGGTGAGGACGCCCTGGATTGCGGCAACGCTCTCGGTCCCTAGGCGCGTGGTGACCGGAAGGTTCAGCACCCTCACGGTCGAGAGGACCTGGTCGCCCTCCATCGCGAAGAGGGCGAAATAGTCGGAGGCGGGGTAGCCCAGTCGTATCAGCTCCTTCAGGGTCTTGAAGTCCTGGGGAGTCCAGCCGGCGCTCAAGTCCATCATGTGGACCTGTTCTTCCGTTCCGGGGGGAAGTTCGTCCCATTCGACGATTCGCATCTGCAAAACACTCGGTGTCCTGAATCGATAAAAACTTGCCCGGCTAGGATTGTGGCTCGACGCTTGCGTGGGCGATGGTGCACCGAGCCAGCATCTCCGGGTCCGGTTCGTAGGGGACCCCGGGGACCGTCGATGTCGCCACCTTTCCGGGCGAGGACAGGACGACCTCTGGGAGCGCTAGGTCGGTGCGGTATAGGACACCCACGGGGAAGACGTCCGCGGGGTAAGTGAAGTTCGAGAGCGTGGCGAGTTCGATGGATATCCCGCTCCCGATGCCGGATTCCAGCATCCCTCCCACCCAGCAGGGTATCCCGGCTTCCCTGCACATGTCATGAATCCTGGTGGCGTTCGTCAGCCCGCCCACTCTTCCAGCCTTGATGTTGACGAACCTGCAGCTGCGAAGCTTGATCGCGTCGGCCATGGCTCTGGGGCCGGTTATGCTCTCGTCGAGGCAGATGGGCGTCCCTATCTGCTTCTGAAGTTCGGCGTGGTCGAGCAGGTCAGCATGGTCCAGCGGCTGCTCGATCATGGCGAGCTCGAAGCGGTCGACCTTCTTGAAGAGCTCCGTGTCGGCCAAAGTGAAGGCGGCGTTGCAATCGATGTGGAAGGTGTAGTCGGGGAACGCGTCCCGGACCTGCTTGAGCATGTCGAGGTCCCAGCCTCGTCGGAACTTCAGCTTCACCCTTGGATAGCCCTGGTCGATCGCTCCCTGGATCTTTGTGAGCAGTATCTTGACGGTGTCCTGGACGCCGAAATCCGCGCCGACGGCGATCTCCGCTTTGGTCCCACCGAGCAGCTCGTGGAGCGGTTTCCTCTTCATCTTGGCGTCCATGACCCACCACGCTAGCTCCAGCCCCGACTTGGCGAAGGCGTTCCCCTTGAAGGCGGCTACCTTGCTGAGCAGGTCGGCGGAGTCCGGGATATCCTGGCCCACGACCCTCGGCGCCATTTGTTCGGATATCAGCTGGAACGCCCCTGCGGACCACTCCGGCGAGTAGAACGGGGCCTTCAGCGGCGTCGTCTCTCCCCAGGCGTATTCATCCCCGGAGCAGAGCTTCACGAGGACCGAGTCGATGCTTGCGTCTTCTCCGTAGGCCGTGCGCCAGGGGTAAATCAACGGCATGCGAACCAGGTATATCTCAACCCTGTCGATCTTCATCCGCGACTGTTGTGCTGTGACTCGACGCTCTTCTAGTTTGCGCTCCCCACGGCCTAGGGAGGGGTCCAGGCCGAGGGAGTGCGGGATAGGAGTCGTGCTGCGATGGCCACGGTCCCCATTATCGCCAGTGCTACGACCAGTGGATAGACCATCGAGACGTGCAGAATCAACAGGGCGCTGATGAGGGCGCCTAGGAACATAGCGGCGATGGACGTGAGGCGGCGCCCCGCCCTCGCGCCCGTTCCACCGGAAAAGCGGCTATCAGCGCCCAGGCCCGCGATTGTCTGCGTGAGGACGGTCGTCGTGAGGTCGGGTACAGCAAGCTTTCGAGCGACACCGTTCATCAAGCCCATGGACGTGGCCAGCGTGATGATCAGCGCATAGGTGGCTGCCTGAGATAACGCGCTGCCCGAAAGGATGGTGAGAGAAATCGTCAGGCAGAGCAAGAGCGCATGTATTCCGGCGCTCGTGCTGACCATGCGACCCCGATCCTTGAGGCGCGAACACAGCCTCCCCGAGATGAAGGACCCGAGGAAGAAGGTTCCGAGTCCCAGGAGCGAGGACACGACGGAGAAACCGTGGACGCCAGCGAGGGCGAAGGCGATGAAGAGGACGTTTCCAGTCATGTTCGCGACGAACACGTGGCCCAGCGTCAGATAGCTGAAGGCGTCCACCAGGCCGGTCACCATGGTCATCCCGACCAGCATCGGAGGGAGCGGTCCGTCCCTTGAACCGCGGATCGGGACGAGGGTATCGCGGACGTCATTGAAGAAGCCCGGCAAGCTGGATTCCCTGGTTAAGCGGGGTAACTATATTAAATCGGAGTTGTGTTTTGGAGTGAGTCACCATGCCCGCTATAGAGACCAAGGACGGCACCGAGATCTACTACAAGGACTGGGGGACGGGTCAGCCAGTCGTCTTCAGTCACGGATGGCCGCTGAGCGCGGACGCTTGGGAGGACCAGATGCTCTTCCTGGGGAGCCGCGGCTATCGCTGCATCGCCCACGACCGTAGGGGGCACGGGCGCTCGGACCAGCCCTGGAACGGGAACGAGATGAACACGTATGCTGACGACCTGGCTGAGCTCGTACACGCCCTTGACATCAAGGACGCGGTCCACGTGGGCCACTCCACCGGAGGGGGTGAAGTTGCCCGCTACATAGGACGCCACAGCACGAAGCGCGTGGCCAAGGCGGTGCTGATAGGGGCGGTCCCTCCAATCATGGTGAAGACGGCCGCAAACCCAGGCGGAACGCCCATCGAAGCCTTCGACCAGATTCGCGCCAACGTCCTTGCCGACCGGTCTCAGTTCTGGAAGGACCTGTCGATGCCGTTCTATGGAGCCAACCGGCCCGGCTCGAAGGTCTCCCAGGGCCTGCGCGACTCGTTCTGGCTCCAGGGGATGATGGCAGGGCACAAAGCGGTCTACGATTGCGTCAAGGCGTTCTCGGAGACGGACTTTACCGACGACCTCAAACGGATCGACGTCCCGACGTTGGTCCTGCACGGGGACGACGACCAGATCGTCCCGATCGCGGACTCGGCGATGTTGTCGTCCAAATTGGTGAAGGGCGCCACCCTGAAGGTGATACCGGGCGGCCCCCACGGCATGTGCTCGACCATGAAGGACACCATCAACGCTGAGCTGCTCGCCTTCATACAGGCAGGCCGCTCCTGAGCTGGGATTCAGGCCTTCACGGAGTCGAGGAAGGTCATAGAGGGACAGAAGAAGAGGCTGCCGGTGACAGCCCGGCTGAAATCCAGGATGCGGTCGTAGTTCCCGGGGGGCCTGCCTACGAACATGTTCTGCAGCATCTGCTCGGTGGTGCGCGGGGTCCGGCTGTAGCCTATGAAGTATGTCCCGAACTCGCCCGTCGAGGCGTGGCCGAAGGGCATGTTGTCCCTCAGTATCTTGACCTCGACGCCGTTCTCCACGATGGTGTTGAGCGCGTTGTGCGCCGAGGTCGGCTTCACAGCGTCGTCCAGCTCGATGTCGGCGACCTTGGTGCGACCGATGATGCGCTCCTGGTCCTCAGTGGAGACCCCGTTCCAGGCCGTGAGGTCGTGGAGATACTTTTGCACGATGACGTAGCTCCCCATGGCGAAGCCGGGGTCCTCTTCCCCGACCAGGGTGGAGTCGGACGCCAGCTGGCCGCTTGGGTTCTCGGTCCCATCGACGAAGCCCAAAAGGTCCCGGTCATCGAAGTACCTGAAGCCCTGGACCTCGTCGGCCGGGGAAACGGCCGGGCCGAGCCGGGTCATTATCTGGCTCGAGAGTTCGAAGCAGAGGTCCATGTCCTCTGCGCGGATGTGGAAGAGGAGGTCGCCGGCCGTGGATGGTGCGAGGCGCTTCCCGCTGCCCACTTCCTTGAAGGGGTGCAGCTCGGCGGGGCTGGGGGTCCCGAATATCCTGTCCCAGGCCTCCGAGCCGATCCCCATTATGCAGGAGAGGTGCGCCTCCAGGTTGCGGAAGCCGACGGCGCGCTCGAGCTTCGCGAGGTCAGAGCAGAAGGACTTCACGGAAGCCTCGCTCGCTAGGCCTGGGTTGACCTTGAGGACGAGGAAGATTGCAGCCCGGGTGAGCGGTGCCTCGATGGGTTGGGGGACTGGGTCAGCCATTATGGTCAGACGCAGGTGCGACCAGGACTTATGTTTTCGCCAGCGATCGCCTAGGCGAGGTCAGAGTCGGTGTTGGCGAGGGGGACGTTCTCCGCGGGCCTAGAGTCCCTCTCCTGTGGCGGGGGCCTCTTGAGCACGAGGCCACAGTAGTGGGCCCAACAGAGGAGGCGGAAGCTCGGCTTGCCATCGTCCACTTGCGCGTCGCCATAGCGAAGCGACTTTTTCCCGCATCCGTCGATGCCGCAAAGGGACGCCAAGACGCAATATTAGCTCGTTCGCTCATTTAACCGCCAACGGATGGAAGGTCAAGGAGGCTGTCATCTACCGTCCCAACCGGTCTGCGTCTTCTTCTGTTCTGAATACGGAAAATCGAGGACGAACTGGAAATCGTCGCAGGTCTGCCACCACGATACCGACGCGCTGTGCTTGGCGCACCACATCCCGTTCTCGCCTAGCCTGGTCCGGTAGTGGATGCACATGTTGCACTGACCCGAAGCGAAAGTTCCCCGCTCGCCTAGCATCGGCGCCCTCCTCAGGTTTGGGGGTTCCACGCCTCTAAGAGCGCCAGGAGGTATTTGAGCGACCACGCTCCAGAGTCCGGAGACGCGGGAAAGGCTAAATGGATTCCAGGTCGTCTTTTGAGTGTGAGCTTCCGGCCGGACACGATCTTCTGCGGAGATTGCGAGGACGTGCTGGGCGGGTTTCCCGACGGACGGGTGGACCTGATATACGCCGACCCGCCGTTCTACTCTAACCGGACCCACGAGGCGGTCTCGGGCGACGGGCAGGAGAGGAGGTCGTTCGAGGACAGATGGGAGGGTGGGATCCAGAGTTACATCTCCTGGATGGAGCCGAGGCTCAGGCAGTGCCACCGCGTCCTGAGGAGCACGGGCTCGATGTACCTTCACTGCGACTGGCACGCATCCCACTACCTGAAGGTGCTCATGGACGGGATCTTCGGCGAAGAGAACTTCCAGAGGGAGATAATATGGCGTGTGGGCTGGGTCTCGGGGTTCAAGAGCCGGGCGAAGAACTTCATCAGGAACCACGAGACGCTGCTCTTCTATACGAAATCCCGGGAATTCACTTTCAACAAGCTCTACGTACCGCATCCGGAGGGCTACGAGCGCCGGGGCGGGGGCGCGAACCCCAAGGGGGTGGCGCTGGACGACGTGTGGCTGGACATATACTCGATCCAGCACCTCAGCTTCAGCAGGAAGAAGCTGGGCTATCCCACGCAGAAGCCTGAAGAGCTGCTCGACCGCGTCATCGAAGCCTCGACGAACAGGGGCGACCAGGTCCTCGA